>QIAJ01000228.1 GCA_003225495.1 Acidobacteriota bacterium | reverse complement strand
AGACCAAAGCCAAGAAACCGGCTAATACTGGCTCAGCGATGCCGGGATTCTATGTCAATTTCAGTTCCAGCAGCCCACGCCGCGCCCAGCAGATCTGTAACGAACTTACTGGATTGCTGGTGGAAGAAAACCTCCGGACGCGTTCCCAGGTTGCGCAGGGAACGACGGACTTCCTAGGCCGTCAGCTGGACGACGCCAAGCGCGCTCTCGACGAGCAGGATGCCAAGCTCGCGAACTTCAAGCGCCAGTACATGGGGCAGCTCCCCGGGGACGCCGAGAACAACGGCCGCATCCTGATGTCCATGAACTCTCAGCTCGATGCCACCACGCAGACTCTGAATCGCGCGCAGCAGGACAAGGCCTACACCGAAAGCCTGCTGGCCCAACAGCTAAGCGCATGGAAGAGTTCGCAATCCAGCACCAACCCGCAAACTCTCGATCAGCAGTTGAACGCGCTGCAAACGCAGTTGCTGCAACTTCAATCCCGCTATACGGACGATCATCCGGACGTGATCAAGACAAAAGCCGACATCAAAGAAGTAAAAAAGAAAATTGCAGAAATTAATAACGCTCCCAGCGACCCGTCAGAGGCAACCCAGAAAGCGAGCGCCTCCGAGCCGCCTGAGATCCGCCAACTACGGCTTCAGATTCATCAGTACGAAAATGTGATTGCGCAAGCGACCGGCGATCAGAAAAGGCTTCAAAGCCAGATTCAGGTTTATCAGAACCGTACTGCGATGAGTCCCGGTATCGAAGAGCAATACAAGCTTCTGACCCGCGACTATGACAATGCCCAGAACCTCTATCGCGATCTTTTGACCAAGAAGAGTTCCTCGGAGCTCGCTGCCAATATGGAAAGCCAGCAACAGGGTGAGCAAATGCACGTTCTCAACCCCGCTGGTCTGCCTTCCGATCCGAGCTTTCCCAATCGCCCGCTGTTTGCAGGCGGCGGTTTGGCCGCCGGCCTCGCGCTGGGAATTGCGATCGCAATCTGGCTCGAGATTCGCGACCGGTCGATCCGCACCGAAAAAGATGCCGCAGTCGCCATGGATCTCCCGCTTCTGGTCTCGGTCCCTTGGGTTTCCGAGGACGAGCCGGCTATGGCTAACGGAAACGGCACGCGGCACTTCTGGGGACGTGGAAACGGTGTAGCGAGAAACGGGGAGAAGATCGAGGTCTAACGCAAATCTATGTACAAAGAGTTTTTTGGACTTCGCGCCAACCCGTTTAACGTCAATCCGGACCCGCGTTACCTGTACCTGACGCGGCACACGGAAGAAGCGCTGGCCTGCCTGACGTATGGCATCCAGAGCCGCAAAGGGTTCGTCCTGCTGACGGGCGAGGTAGGCACAGGCAAAACAACGCTGATCAACAAATTGCTGGAGTGGCTGCGTCTGCAACAAGTAGCCACTGCCTTCATCTTTAACTCGCGCCTTGACGTTCCGCAGTTTCTGGATTTCATGATGGCGGATTTCGCGATTCCCTGCGATTTGAAATCCAAAAGCCAGGTCTTGCAGCGCCTCTATAACTGGCTGCTTGACCGTTATCGCGCGGGCGAAACCGCGGTATTGATCGTTGACGAGGCACAGAACCTTTCAGATGAAGTGCTCGAAGAGATTCGAATGCTGACCAACCTCGAAACCTTCACCGAGAAGCTGCTGCAAATTGTCCTGGTCGGACAGCCCGAACTGGAACAGCGCCTGAAGCAGCCCCAGTTGCGCCAGTTGCGGCAGCGCCTGACTCTTCGAGCTAAGACACACCCCTTCAACCTGGAAGAAACGAAGTCCTACATCAGTCAGCGCCTGCGAATAGCCGGATCCAGTGGCGAGCAGGTCTTCGAGCCCGAGGCTGTAGCGGCGCTCTATCGCTACTCCATCGGAGTTCCGCGCGTGATCAACCTGTTGTGCGAACACTGCCTGGTTAGCGCCTTTGTGGATCAGAAAAAAACTGTTGGCCCCGAAATGGTCGACGCCGTCGCCAAGGATTTCGATTTGAGTGACGGCACTACTGCCGGAGCCATGACGCCGGTTGTTCCTTTGGCGTCACCGGAAAAGTTTGACTTAGTAGAAGCACTGCGTACGCTGGCGACATTAGCTGACAAGCTGCGCCAATCCGAACAAGAACTCCCCAAAGAGAGGAAACTATGAGCCGAATCCATGACGCTTTGAAGCGAGCCGAACAGGAACGCGCAACTTCGATGGGGGGACAGCTTGAGCCTGCTCTGGAGCAGCCGGAATTACAGCCGGTAGGCATGCCCGAGCACGCGCATATGCAGACCGCCGTAATGCCGCCCATACAGGGATCATCTTTCAGCTACGAATCACTGCTGGCGCGATGCCCTGTATCGAACTGGAATCCTGACACCCGCACAATGCTCTTCTTTCAGGAAGATGAGAATCGCAAAGGCGCGGAAGAATTCCGCACGCTGCGTTCCCGCCTCTATCAGATCCGGGAAAAACTGCCGCTCAAGCGGTTGATGGTTACGAGCGCTCTTCCCAAGGAAGGCAAGTCCTTCGTCGCAGCCAATCTGGCCCAGGTCATGGTGCGCCAGCATGGACGCCGCGTCCTGGTGATCGATGCGGACTTGCGCAGTCCCGGTATGCACCGCCATCTGGGTGCCAGCCAGACGCCCGGCTTGTCCGAGTACCTGATGGGTGAATGCGACGAGTTCGCCATCATGCAGCGGGGACCGATGGACAATTTGTTCTTCGTGCCTGCCGGACGCCAGGCCACCGGCGCGCCGGAATTGCTTGCCAACGGCCGCCTCAAGCTCTTCTTACAACGCGTCGAACCGCTGTTCGACTGGATCATCCTGGATACGCCCCCGGTAATTCCGGTCGCGGACTCCACTCTTCTCGCCAATTTCTGTGAAGGCGTGCTGATGGTGGTGCGCTCGAATTCCACTCCCTCGGATCTAGCCAGGCGTGCCCGGGAAGAATTTCAGGACAAGCTGCTGCTCGGCGTTGTACTCAATGGTATTCCCGCCGACCAGCTTCCCAAGTCGAGGTACTACTACGGCGAGGCTGTCAGCAGCCCCGCATAAGCGAACCGAGGGAATAGGTGATCAGGCTCTTCAAAGTCTATTACCCCGTTCGCACACTGATCCTGCTTGCAGGAGAGGCCCTCATCGTATGGACCTCGTTCCTGCTCGCCACGGTGCTCGAACTGCGGGAAGACAGCTACCTGGTGCTGAACTATGAGGGTGGGTACGTAAAAATCCTCGCGGTCACACTGCTGGTACTGCTGTGTTCCTATTGGTTCGACCTGTACGATACCAGCCGCCTCACGACCAAAGGGGAACTCTACTTCCGCCTGTTGCTGGTGCCGGGCTTGCTGGCCTTCCTCCTGGCCGCTATAAGCCTCATTCGTCCCAATTATCTGCTGGGCAGCGGATCCTCCGAACTAGGCCTGCTGATTCTGACCGTCGCCCTGATTGGATGGCGCATGGGCTTTGCCTGGCTGGTGCAGTTGCCCATCCTGGTCGAGCGCATTTACGTGCTGGGAACAGGTGAGCGAGCACTGCGTCTGGTACAGGGGTTGCGGCAGAATCCGGAACTCGGCGTGGAAATTGCCAGCTGGACTGGAAAACTCGAAGGCGCTGTCACCCGCGAGTCAGTTGCCTCGCACCTGATGGAAGTTGTGAATCGACAGAGGGTGCACCGTGTGATCGTTGCCATGCCAGATCGCCGCGGTACGATTCCCATGAAGGAGTTGCTCGACTTACGCATGCGCGGCGTGAAGATCGAAGAAGCGACATCCTGGCTCGAGAAAATCTCAGGCAAAATCGAAGTCGAAAATCTATACCCGAGCTGGTTGATATTCGCCGAGGGGTTTCGCCGCACCTCCACCATCATCGTTCTCCGCCGCGCACTCTCGATTGCAATCTCCCTCATTGGCATTCTTATCAGTATTCCCCTATGGCCGGTGGTGATGCTGATCATAAGGTTTGATTCGCCGGGCCCCATCTTCTATACCCAACGGCGAGTAGGAAAAGGCGGAACTATTTTCAAAGTCGTAAAGTTTCGCACTATGCGCCAGGATGCCGAAGCTGGCAAGGGTCCTCAGTGGGCGGGCTTGAACGATCCTCGCATCACGCGCGTCGGCCGCTTCCTGCGTTCTTCACGACTAGATGAAATTCCGCAGTTGTGGTGCGTCCTCAAGGGCGACATGGCCTTCGTGGGACCGCGTCCGGAGCGTCCGGAGTTCGTCGAGTCGCTTTCGAAAGAGATTCCATTCTATGGCGTGCGCCACATGGTTCGTCCCGGTCTTACGGGATGGGCACAGATCCGTTACAAATACGGCAGCACGGTTCAGGACGCGATCGAGAAACTTCAGTACGACCTGTTCTATATCAAGAACGCTTCTATTGGCCTGGATTTGCTGATCATGTTCCAAACCATCAAGACCGTTCTGTTGCGCCGGGGCGCGCAATGAAATGGGTGTTCTGGATTGCGGCTGCGACTATCGTTTACGCTTATGTCGGATACGCGGCCTGGCTGTGGTTTCGAAGCCGGTGGGCACCGCGTCCTGTGCGCCGCGGAACTCTGCAGCCGCCGGTGTCGGCAGTCCTGGTAGTTCGGAACGAAGAGACAGTGATCGCTCGCAAGCTGCAAAATTTGCTGGCCCTGGATTATCCGCCGGAGAAGATGCAAGTCGTCGTGGTCTCCGACGGGTCGACCGATAGCACGCCGGCGATTCTGAGGGAATTTGGGAGCACGTCACGCGTGAAGACACTGCTCAAACCGGAGTCGCAGGGGAAGGCGCTGGGGTTGAATGACGCGATCAAACTGGCCTGCGGGGAGATTTTGTTGTTTACCGACGCGCGCCAGACGATCGAACCGGCAGCCTTGCGGCTGCTGATCGAAAATTTCGCCGACCCCGCAGTCGGCTGTGTCAGCGGGGAATTGATGCTGGGCGATCCAGCGGACGGAGAAACTGAAAAGGGGATGGGCTTGTACTGGCGTATAGAAAAAAAGATTCGCGAACTGGAGTCGGCGTCTGGCTCGGTACCCGGCGCAACCGGCGCGCTGTACTGCGCCCGCCGCGAAATGCTCGAACCCTTGCCCGCCGGAACCATCCTCGACGATGTGCTCC
>QIAJ01000041.1 GCA_003225495.1 Acidobacteriota bacterium | reverse complement strand
TCTTTGTAATTTGAGGGCTTGGCGAGTGTTTCTTGAAGGCGATCTAGAATGGCGTTTCGAGCCTCCGATATTCTGCGGCGTAGCAGGGCTGGATCAGTTTCAACTTGGGCAAGGCGGTAGAGTTCGTGCCAATCGGGGGACGGGTCCATGTTCTTTGTTGACATGACACGTACCTTGGGCGCGGAGATTTGATGATTGATTGGAATGTATAGCGACTCCCTAAAAAAGGGGACTTAGCCTGAGGAAGCATCCCTACATTGTTAACCTGATCACGGCTGGGTGATTTTGGGACGGACACGATCAGATTTTGAGACGGACATGATCAGGTTTTGGGAGGGCACGGCTTCAGCCGTGCCGTACCGCCCTTAGATTGACTCGCGCTTTAGCGCCCGAGGTGATCTCTTCCAGTGGCTGATATGTTTTTCGGATCAGTGGAAGGTGGACGAAGTAGCGCCGCGGCGAGGGCCGTTCAGCCGCGGAGCCTAGAAACATGAGTAGCGCATTAAGCACGCCAGGCAGGTTCTTGCACGTCTTGAAGATAAACCCGACGCTCTTGGCTGTCCTTACGGTTTTGTATTCTAGCGTTGCTGTAGGATTCCTCCTGTACCAATTCGAGAGAAAACAAGCACTCGAGTCTGAACGGAAGACCCAACGCTTGCAGCAAGAATTGGTGGCCCTATCGGAAAGGCAGTCTCACATAGACTACGTAAAAACATCAAACGTAGATATATTTGAAAAGCTCGCGTTTAAAGAGCGGAGCACGCCCGCGGAGCAAGAGAAGCTGCAAGCAGCGTTAACGCTCAACTCTTACGCAAAGTATGCGCTGTCTAAAAATGATCTGCAAAAAGCGAAGGAAACGCTTGATCAATCCCTGAAGACCTATCCAACCCTTGAGGGACAGTACTACTCGGGAGTAGTGGACTACCTTAACGGCAACAATCAATCCGCTCTCGGGTCTTGGACCCGTCTGACTAAATCCCCCGGAGTACCCGATGATATTTATGTCTACATGTCATTAGCCGAGTACAGAGCGCGCAACACAGAGGCCGCGAAGAAGTACGCGGACATGTACGCTCGATCACACTGACCCGGACGGGGGCCCAGCTTAGCGGGTTTCAGTGCACTTGGAGGCTGCCCCAAACAAGCTTTGCTTAGGCGGCGACTGCGTCGGATACTCCGGCTACAATCTTCGTCGCCTACTTCGGATTGAAACTCCGCCACTTTTTACGCCTCAAATGACTCAACCACCCACCCCCATGCTCGACTTCTGGCGCTCCGCAATCCGCCAACAGTTCCATGCTGCGATCGACATGCTTGCGAACGCGATCCAGGCCTGCCCGGATTCTGTCTGGTCCGGTGAGCCGCCGCGTGCGTTCTGGTACATCGCGTTTCACACGCTCTTCTTTCTCGACTTGTATCTCTCCCCGGTAGGCGAAGCCGAATTCCGTCCGCCGGCGCCGTTCGGTCTCGCGGAGATCTCGGACGAGGTCGGCGTGGCGGAGCCCACCCACACAAAAGACGAGCTGCTTGCCTACCTCGAGCACTGCCGCAAAAAGTTGGACGCCGTGATGGCCGCTGGTGAACAAGGTATGACCGAAGCCTGGGCCTCCGCTCCGTGTCCGTTCGACTATCGCGCGATGAGCAACGGGGAACTCCTCCTTTACAACATGCGGCACGTGCAGCATCACGCCGCGCAGCTGAACATGCGCCTCCGTCAGACAACAGATTCCGCACCCGGCTGGGTGTCGAAGGGCGGCCAGAAAATTAAGGCCTGACCTCCACCGTGTGTGCCCCGACGCCAGTCGCCAAGGTACCCTGGCGTGCTGACGGACGTACAAATGCGCACAAATGCAACATTTGCCATTCCCTGTTGCCTTGTGATGAAAACTCCCCATTCTTCAACTTACAGTTGCGGGATCGCAAATTTAATGGCAAGCTACCGGACGTGCCAGCCTGTCGCGAATTCACCGAAGTGCAGAAGGACCTCGATGACATCGTCGACAAGATCAAGGCCACCGCGGACCCCGAGATCCGCCACACCCTCCTCAAGCAGATGATGGTCCTGGTGAGAGAAGCTCTTGGCGAAGTTGAGCCGGCCGCCGCAGTTTCTCGCCCTGATCCGCGACCGCAAGCTTCATCGCCAACCCCCGCCGCCCCCATCACATAATCCGGGCAATACCCAATAGCTGAGTTTGAAGATAAGTCGCCGAAAAGCGCGATTAACCCCTTTATTCATAAGATTTTGCGTATAACCCCTTAAGAATCAAAGATCTGACGGCAGTCAAAAAGTTAAGTCCTTAGTCCTCAAAGATTTGCAGCCCCAGAGGGGGGAGGGGGTCTCCCCCACCCGTTACCAGATGGTTAATGGAATCGAAGTTCGCGAAACCCGCCAGGAAAATTCAATGCAACCCGTTGATGTTTTCGCTGGGCGCCGAAGCCAGAGTTCTCGTGTCTTTCAATGCGAGGTGTAAAATATTTGTGACGCCCTGCTACCGAAATCCTCCAGACCCGAAAGGATTATTCTTATGGCAACCCTCGAAGCTCCGCCGCGCCCCCGAGTCCGTTTGCATGATGGACCGTTTATCACCGAGCCATTTTTCGACTTCACGCGCGACGACAATGCGCGCAAAATGCGCTCCGCGATTGCCAAAGTTCGGGGCCAGTTGGGGCGCGAATACGACCTGATCATCGGCGGAAAGCGCGTCAAGACCACCGACAAGATCCGTTCGCTCGACCCATCAAAGCCGTCGCAGGTTGTCGGCATTCATCAGAAGGCCGGCAAAGAGCACGTCGAGCCTGCCATGCAGGCAGCGTTGAAGGCGTTCGCAACCTGGAGTCAGACATCGGTAGAAGAACGGGCGTCATTGCTGTTCCGCGTCGCCGACATCATGCGCGACCGCAAGATGGAATACATGGCATGGCTGGTCTTCGAAGTCTCCAAGAACTGGGCCGAAGCCGATGCCGACATCTCCGAGACCATCGACTTCTGCGAGTTCTATGCCCGCGAAGCGCTGCGATTCGCGAAGGCGGAAACGCCGATTCAGTTGCCCGGCGAGCATGACACTCTGATGTACATCCCTCTCGGTGTAGGCGCGGTGATCCCGCCATGGAACTTCCCCTGCGCCATCATGGCCGGCATGACGCTAGCTTCGATCGTCAGCGGCAACACCGTAATCCTGAAGCCGTCGAGCGACTCGCCGACAATCGCCGCCAAGTTCATCGAACTGCTGGAAGAAGCTGGCATGCCCGAAGGCGTAGTGAACTTCTGTCCCGGCGGAGGCGCCACCTTCGGCGACGCAATCGTCTCCCATCCCAAGACGCGTTACATCGCGTTCACGGGATCGCGTGAAGTTGGATTGCACATCAATCAGTCCGCCGCTAAGCAACAACCCGGCCAGATCTGGATCAAGCGCACGATTCTGGAGATGGGCGGAAAAGACGCCATCATCGTGGACGCGGACGCTGATCTCGACTCGGCAGTCGAGGGCGTGGCGCAGGCCGCATTTGGTTTCCAGGGACAGAAATGTTCGGCATGTTCGCGCGCGATTATCGACGAACGCATTTACGACAAGTTCCTTGAGAAGCTGAAGAACCGGGTGGAGCGCATCACCATCGGAGATCCGGCC
This sequence comes from Acidobacteriota bacterium, assembly GCA_003225495.1. Classification (GTDB taxonomy): domain Bacteria; phylum Acidobacteriota; class Terriglobia; order Terriglobales; family Acidobacteriaceae; genus Acidiflorens. Next base: position 34,720 of record QIAJ01000041.1, on the reverse strand, counting down.
GAGAACGTCAACATGGGGGCGGTCATCAACGAAGGCTCGATGAAAGATATTCTGCGCTACATCGAAATCGGCAAGAAAGATGGACGCCTCATCACCGGCGGCGCCCGAGCCACCGAAGCCGGCGAAGGCTACTTCATCCAACCAACGGTAATTGCCGACATTCCGCCAAAGTCGACGCTCGAGCAGGAAGAAATCTTCGGACCCGTGCTCGTAGTAGTCAAGGCCCGCAACTTCGACCATGCGCTGGAGATCGCCAACGACACCGAGTTCGGTTTGACGGGAGCCGTTTATTCAAGCTCACGCGAAAAGCTGGATCGTGCCATCCGCGAATTCCACGTCGGTAACTTATACCTCAACCGCAAATGCACCGGCGCAATGGTCGGAGCGCACCCCTTCGGCGGATTCAACATGTCCGGCACCGACTCGAAATCCGGCGGCCCCGACTATTTGTACTTATTCACACAAGCAAAAAGTGTGGGCGAAAAAATCATCGGAGAAAGAACCCCGGTGAGAACGGGTCTCTGACCCGTCCCTTGCAGACCATGACAGCGTGCGATTTACTCTAATGGCCGACTGTTCCTGAGAGATACAGTTCCGCAACGCGATCTGCAATCGGCCCCGGTTCCGCGTCTCCCTGATTAATCAGCACGACCACCGTCAGTTTGTCGTCGACGTAGCGCGAGATGTGCGTCTTGAATCCCTGCCACGAACCGCCATGACCGATGACCTTGTGGCCTTTCTTTTCCTCGATGGACCATCCGAAGCCGTAGTGGTCGGGATTGGGCCGGCCGTTCTTGAGGTTGGCAACTGTCCACATCTGTTCCAGGCTCGAACGCTTCAGGAGTTTTTCGGTGTAGAGGGCAGCGTCCCATTTTGCGAGATCATTGATCGAGAAATAGAGGCTGCCATCGGCGGTAGTGTTGATGCCGGGTGCGACCCACTCCTGATTCTTTAACTCACCTTTCACCAGTCGGTAGCCGGCGGCGCGATTGGGAATGATGTCGGCTTCGCTGATGATGCGGGCAGTATTCATGTCGAGCGGTTTGAAGATGTGTTCCTGGAGAAAATCTCCGTAGAACTTTCCGGTAACTTTGTGGATCAGGATGCCGAGCGTGGCGTATCCGAGATTGGCGTAGCTCCACTTCGTTCCCGGTGGATACGCGAGAGGAATCCCTTCGACGATCTTGAGTATTTCGGCTTCGGTGTAGTCTTTGCGGAAATTGAAGGTCTTGGGATAGTCGGTGAAGCCGCCGGTGTGGCTGAGAAGTTCCCGGACGGTCACCTGTTTCCATGACGCGGGGGCGCCAGGGAAGAATTTTGTAAGAGGATCTTCAAGATTGAGTTTGCCTTCTTCGACCAGCATCATTACCGCGGTGGCGGTGAACTGCTTGCCAACGGATCCCGACTGAAAGACTGTTTCCGGTTTCACTGGAACCTGGAGTTCGACGTTCGAGAAGCCATAGCCCTGCGCGCGAACCGGTTTGCCGTCCCGCGAGACGAGCAGGGCGAGACCGGGAATCTTCTGCTTTTCCATCTCTGCGCGAACATACTGGTCAACCGCATCCGGAGCTGGCTGCGCGAAAATGTTCAGAGAGCAGATTGAAACAAGCGCAAACACCAACCAACATTGGAGTTTCATTGGGCCCCTAGATCTGAGATCGGTTTCATGGAAAACAGAAATACTACTACTTCCGTGTATTCGCGATGCGGAGGATGAAGAAATAGCCATTCATACAACGATGGTAACCATACTTCCGTAACGGCACCCGATACCGTCGATCACAGATGGCCCCACAAAAGTCGACGACAATTCTCTTTAGGGGGTTGTCATCTGTGTTGCGGCTCGATTATCTGTCGTGTGTGCTCACCGTCATTTCCACAATCCTGGTTGGACGCAGAATCTGGGAAGGCTGGGTTCTGGCGGCTGCGAACAGCGTCATCATTTGTGTGATTGCTGCGCAGACATCGCAAACAGGGTTTATTCCCGCCAACCTATTCTGCATCGTCTTATATGGAATCAACTTGCGTTCGTGGCGGAGGGACGACGCCTCGTCCTGAGGTGCGCGACGAGCAATCTCAAAAGAATGCTTTCTGAAATGCCTGATGGCGTCGCTCCGCCATTTTCATCAGGCGCGAAAATTCTGGTTCGTCATGCAGGGCCGCGAGCAGCGGGTCGGAGATGAAATATGGATAGGCAAAAAAACCGTGCTCGATACTGTACCCCAGAACTCGAGTAGCCGACGCGCGATCTCCGAGAACGGCATAGGCTTCTGCAATTTTATAAATCGCCTCTGAATCGCCCACGCCCCGTTCCTTAATTTTGTTTTCGGCCTCATGCAGGATTTGCAGACCTTTCGCAGGCTGATTTGCGATCGCATTGCTGAGCGCTTTTCCGACTTGCGCCTGAAGGAGCGACGGATCGAGCTCAAACGCGTGATCAAAGTCGCGTTGGGCAGTTTGCCAGTTTTTCTTGTGGTATTCGGCGAAGCCGCGGTAGAAGAGTGTGAAGGCTGTTTCATCCATTACCGGCAAGCTTTGTAGAAATTTGTCGTACTGCCCAAGGTACAGATAAGTATTGAGCGCAGAGTTATTAAGTTTGACGAGGGGATCCAGTTCACGGGCATGCTGACATTCGGCCAGCGATTGCTGCAACATGCCCGCGAAGCGGTACGCGTATCCCAGTTCCCAATGTACCTCTGCGCTGTTGGGATTGGTCTTGAGAGCCTCCCGCAACAGGGGCACGGCCTCTTCGGCATGTCCCGTATCGGTGAAGAAATTTGCGAGATATATTCGGGTGTCAATCTGCGCCGGTTCCAGCGCGAGCGCCTTCTCGAAAGCGGACTGGGCTTTTGTGTAGTGCTCGCGTCCGCCGAACTCAAAGGAAGCGCTCGCATTGTAGGATCGTCCGAGGTACGCCCATGTCAATGCGTAGTTGGGTTCGATCTCAGCGGATTTTTCCAGCATTTTGACCGCAACCGGGAACACGTCACGGGAATAGAGATCCACGCCGCGCAAGAAGTATTCATAGGCGATCGGATTGATGGGCTGATCGGGCTTGAGTTTTTCCGCTTCCGAGGGTGAAAGGTTCAGCTCCATTCCTTTGATGATTTCCTGCGCAACGTTGTCGTGAACGGTCAGCAACTTGTCATACTTCAGGTCGAACGCGCCTTTCCAGAGAATGTTTTGCGATGTGGCTTCAACGAGCTGGCACGTAATCCGGAGGTCATCCCCGTCTCGAATAAAATTACCCATAAGCAGGTTGTCCACATTCAACTCCGCGGCCACCTTGGGAATTTCAATCGTTCCGGTGCGATACTTCGCGATCGCGTAGGACGGTCTCACGTGTAATGCCTGGACATATCCGAGTTTCGTAATGACCGCATCGGCCAGAGAGTAGCCGAGGAAGTCGCTGTCGGGGTCGTGCCGGAGATTCTGGAAGGGGAGAATGGCAAGCCGCCGGCGCACTGCCATTGGCTGCTTCCTTGCAGATCGGTGACGGTATGTAGAGTACCCGACCCCGGCAAGAACGATTCCCAAAACCAGAAAGATAATTCCCAGCAGGCGTGAGCGAGAAGAAACTGGCATTCTGGCCGCCCGTTTTTCCAATGGGACCGCACTCACTGCATCCGGCGAACCGCCGACCGGCTGCAGTACCGCAATCTTCGATCGCTTGGCGGGCTGATCCTCTTTCCTCACCTCAGTCACGGCGGCAGTGAATCGATAGCCATGTTTCGGGACGGTCTCGATAAACTGTTGTCCATCATGGCTGTCGCCCAGCGCTTTGCGCAGTGCTGAGACGTTCACAGTCAGGTTAGCTTCTTCCACAAAACTGTCGGGCCAAAGCTTTCGCATCAATTCGTCTTTAGTCAACAGTTGTCCGCCTTTTTCCAGCAGAAAAACGAGAAGCTCAAAAGCCTTTGGCGTGAGCGAAACCGGCTTTCCCTGATGCAGGAGCAGACGCTGGCCAGGGTCAAGAAGAAATCCCCCGAACTCATAAGCGAGCTTTGGATCCAATGCCATAGCAGCATTTGGAACAAATTTGGATTTCTTTTGCAATTTTCCTTTGACGCCCTTATGACTTCGCCGAGCACCGCGGCTAGGGTGGCGTTGCTACCGAGCCAGTAGCCCTGAACCGACTGGAACGAGATTGTAGAGCGCGGGGAGAGTCGGAGCAAGATTGGGGTACGAACTGCGGTCAGCTTTCCCCCCCGAATAAAGCGAACTGCAAAAGTTTGCACAGAATCCTCAACTTTTAAGGAGAAAACCAGCAATGACTCGTTTCGCCACAATCACCAGACTATCCTTGACCAAGCTGATTCTTTCAACGAGCGCGGCCCTGTTTCTGCTTGCAGCTCAGGCCGTGTCCGCACAAGTGAACCTCATCCAGTTCGACCTGCACGTGAACCCGAAATTCGCCGCATGCCTGGGAGTCGCGGGCGGGCCAGCGCCCACAGCTCACGTGACGGTGAAGAGAGGACCCCGTGCTGACACTCTCACCATCGAGGCCAACAACATCCGGCCACACCTCGCTTTCGACATGTTCACAATCCAGCGCAGCAATCTGCTGGCGAACGGGAGTGTCGACCCGAATTTCGGTGGCAGCTTCGGCATGGCGTGGTATCAGAGCGACCTGCAAGCGAATGGTCTGGGACACTTCAAGGCCAATATTAAGACCATCCTGCTCGACCAGATTTTCGGGTTTGATCCGGATGCAGGGTTGGCGCCCACCAATACCTTTCACGTTGGCTTCTGGTTCAACGACCCCCATGATGCCAACAAGAACGGATGTACGTTCGATGTCACGCACCCAACGCCCTTCAATGGCGAGCACAAGGCCGGTCCATTGGCCATGATCAGCGTACCCGACGCGCAGACCGATCTTGGCCCGCTTTGCACAGATCCTAACAACAATGGAACCTGCAATCCGTAAAAATGTAATCTCACCATCGCGAGGCAGACACGGGTCTGCCTCGCATTTCTGTTTCTGTAACTATTGTCTGATAGTCATGTTATAGTTCCGCGCATGCGCGCGCACTTCGTGTTACTTAGTCGACGGTTCTCCACTCTTTTTGTCCTGATGTCCTCACTATTGTTTGCGCAATCCGACGACCGCGAGGCGGCGCCTCGCTTTCATGCGAAGACTCTCGAAGGCGAGCAGTTCACGAATGAATCCGTGAAAGGAAAAGTGGTCCTGTTCGAGTTCTGGACCACGTGGTGTCCGTACTGCAAGAGTGAAGAATCCCTCGTGAACGACATCACCATGGAGTTCGCGGACAAAGGATTGGTCGTACTCGCCGTCGATGTTGCGGAGTCCAAGAAGAAAGTGCTGGAGTATTTGAAGGAGCATCCGCGAAAGTGCCGGATCGTGCTGACTGGCGATACTAATCTGGCAGCGATGTATGCCGCGAATTCCTATCCTATTTATGTGGTTGTCGATCGTGAAGGAAAAATTGTCGATACGCAACGCGGAGCGGGTGGAGAACGATCATTGCGGCGGATGCTGGAAGGCGCGGGGATGAAGTCGAAGGATTCTGAATAGGTAGACGGCCCGCCCTTTCGGTGTTCTTCGAGTCCTTGTGACCATGAGTCTCTGTTATTAGGCAGAGAGAACAAGGAGGCACAGGGAGAGGCATCTCTCAATCCAATGAACAACGCAGGCGATGCTAATTGACGTTTGCAGTGGGCCAGCCTAGTATCCGCTGATGACGGTCTCCGCGCCCTTGGTTGGGCAGGTGCTGGGTCACTACCGCATCGTCGAACAAGTCGGTGCCGGGGGCATGGGAGTTGTGTTTCGCGCCCGCGATGAACAACTCGACCGCGACGTCGCTCTGAAAATCCTTCCCGGGCTCGCGTTGTTGAGTGATCCGGCGCGCCGCCAGTTTCGCCGCGAAGCGCTCAGTCTTGCCAAGATCATCGATCCACAGGTGGCGATGGCGTTCGATTTTGGCCACGCCAGTGGTATCGACTATCTGGTGACCGAATTTGTCCCGGGTTTGACGTTGGAGGTGAAACTTGCGGGCAGGGCATTGCCTGAGAACGAAATCCTGCAACTCGGCAAGCAGCTCGCTTCGGGATTGGAAGCGGCCCACCGGGAAGGCGTGATTCATCGCGATCTGAAGCCGAGTAACGTAAAAGTCACTCCTGAAGGGCGGCTGAAGATTCTGGATTTCGGACTCGCTTACCTGCTGAAAACCGAAACCGAGGCGACTGTCACGGCGCCTCTCACTGACACGTATTCCGACGCGGGAACACTGCCGTACATGGCCCCGGAACAGATTAAGGGTCAGAAGCCGGATGCGCGCGCGGACGTTTGGTCGGCTGGCGCTGTGTTGTATGAGATGTCCACAGGCAAGCGGCCCTTCGGCGATTTGACGGGGACACAACTTATCGCGGCCATCATCGAACAGAGACCCGTGCCGCCGCGGGAAGCGAATCCTAAGATCAGCGACGGTCTCGAACGTGTGATTTTGCGCGCGTTGCAAAAGGATCCGAAAGAGCGCTACCAGTCGGCAGGCGATCTTCGGATTGACCTCGCGAATCTCGCGACCGGGACGATGCCAATTCATCCCAAGCCAGCGCCTTCGGCGAATTGGGGACGCTGGGCGCTGGCATTGGTTGTGGTGGCGCTACTCGGGGCGGGAATCTGGTGGAGGGTTCATCCATCAGGCGAGTCTTTACCGGAACAAAGAATGATGGCGGTTCTGCCGTTCGAGTCGGTGGCGAACGATGCACCGACCAACGCTCTTGGACTAGGTCTCACCGAGACAGTCACGGCAAAACTTGTGCAGGCGGTTGATGGCGGGCACCTGCAACTGGTTTCGACGCGCGAGTTAATTGCACAGGGAGTGCGAACTTCGGATCAAGCTCGCAGGGAGTTCGGGACTGACCTGGTGCTCGAAGGCAGCTTGCAGCAGGATGGCTCGCGGATTCGCATCACCTGGAGCCTGGTCGATCCGCGCACGCATACTCAGATCGCCGCCAACACCGTGACAGGGAATGCCGACGATATTTTTGGACTGCAGGACAACCTGTTCGCGGAAGTGCTGGAAAAATTGCCGACGGAGGTCGATCCGGCACGACGGCAATCTGTGCAGGGCCGCCTCGAAACCAAGCCCGCCGCTTACGATTTCTACTTGCGCGGGCGGGGATATCTGGACGACTACCAGCGGCCGGACAACATTGAGAGCGCGATCGCTCAATTCGAGCGGGCGGTTGCCATCGACAAGAACTATGCTCCGGCCTACGCGGCCATGGGGCTGGCTTTCAATGCCGGTTTCCAATGGAAGAATCGGGGCAAAGACTGGATCGGGAAAGCCCGAGCGCAATGCGAGAAGGCGTTGGCGATTACTCCGCAGCTGGCGGAAGGCCACACATGTCTGGGCAACGTTGACTACTCCACGGGAAACTATCAGGAAGCGGTGGAGCAATTCCAGCGCTCACTTGACCTCGACCATACCAGCGACGAGACGTTACGGCTTCTGGCCGATGCTTATCAGAAGCAAGGGAAGGACTCAGCGGCGGAAGATGCTTACCGTAAAGCGATTGCGTTGCGTCCTAACCACTGGGCGGTCTACAGCACTTTTGGGACATTCTATTTCAATCGGGCCCGGTATTCGGAAGCCGAGGGAATGTTCAAGGAGGCTATCAAGCGGGCTCCGATGAATTTTCGGGATTACTCAAACCTGGGCGCCACGTATCTTTATATCGGGCAGTACCAGGCAGGAGTTGAAAACCTGAAGCAGTCTATTAGTCTGCGGCCAACGTATGAGGCGTACGGAAACCTCGGGGCTTGCTACTTCTATATGCGGCGCTACCAGGAATCAGCCGACAACTTGCAGGAAGCTTTGAAGATCGATCCGAAGGACTGGCTGAACTGGGGCAATCTTGGCGACACTCTGGTGCAGATTCCATCGCGCCGATCTGAGGGACTGAATGCGTACCGCAAAGCGATTGAGCTGGCGGGGCCGCGGCTGGAAGTGAACCCTAAGGACTCGTCCACGCTTGCGTTCATCGCGGATTACTACGCGATACTCGACGATCAGCGGCAGGCGCAAAATCGAATCGGACGCGCTTTGGAAATTGCTCCGGCTGATCCCGACGTCTTGTTCCGGGCCGCGATTCTGCACAACCACTTTGGAGACAAGGCTCGGACGCTGGATTTTCTAGAAAAGTCCGCGGCGGCCGGCTATTCGCGTACGGTGATCCGCGACACGCCGGATTTCGATTCTCTGAAAGACGATCCGCGCTACCGCGTCCTGCTGCCGAAGAGCTAGGGTCCGCCGGGTCCGACGTGCACGCCCGGATCGGGGCAAGTCGTGGTGCCATCCTGGATCAGGTCATACGGATAGATGCAGTGGCTCACGCTGATCCAGCCCAAGGAACTGCAGGCGAAGTCGCCGGTTATCGCCTGAGCCTGTCCGATCGGCGCAGTCATCGATGCGATCGGCTTCTTCCCGCGGAACTTGACCGTGTAAACGTGCGGTGGAGATTCGAGTGGATCATTCATCCATGTCAGCGTGCTGCCTTTCGGCACCAGAGCTGTATCCGGATCGGCCTTGCAATTGTTGATGGTGACTGTATTGGTCGCCTTTTCCGGACCTTTCTTGAGATACGAATTTACGCCGCTGCATCCGCCCGCACTTAGCAGCGCGCCGAATAGCACTAGGTAACCGCAAATTCTGAACTCTCTCATATGTACTCTCTCTCAGGAGTACGTGCTCCCCTGCGTCACTCTATAAGACGGGAGGAATTGTGGTGGCCGGGCGATGCAAAGTCAAGTTGAGGGTACCGAAAGTGGGACAGAACGGCGAGGGCGGCGCAGCACTCAGTGCGCAGCCAGATTCGTCTCCCTCCGAAACCGGTTCTGACACTGGTTGGCTGCAGAGACCAATGGGCCGAATTCGGGAGTGCCGCGCAACTTGACCAGGAAGGGATCCATCTGCAATGGCGTCACCGAGCAATACCGCTTCTCGATAGCGTTCTTCAACAGTCGCACGCCCATGTCTTTCTCGCCACAGAAGACCAGGAAGGATCCAAAGAAGTATTGATTCTCGCCATCGGGGTCAACGCTGAAGGTGGCTTCCACTTTCTGTGCGAGCCGATACCAATCTGGACGCGACGCGCGGTCGACACATGCGGGAATGACCTGCCGATTGCCGCTATCCCCGGCATCCCCAGGTTGGCTTTTGGCAATGGCGATGGCTTCTTGCGTCTTACCAGCCCGCAGAAGAAGGAATGGAATATTCCGATCGGTCCAGTTCGAACCCCTGTCGAGCTGGATAAAGTCGAGGGCTTTGTCAGTTTGACCCAACTGTTCGAAGACCAGGGAACACGACCGCAGTTGGTAATCTCCGCGGTCCAGTGAGATCGCGGTATCGCACTCTTTGGCGGCCTCGTTCGTCATTCCTGCGTAGCGAAGAACATAGGCCAGTGCAAAGTGAGCCTGCGCACTCTGGGGATGGCGCCGGACCATTTCAAGCGCGTCCGTGTATGCCTTCGCCATTGCGCCTTCCTCGGTTCGGTTGGTGATGAGCGTGGCAGCTGCTACTTCGTGGTTGGGGTCGAGAGTCAATGCGCGTTCCAGGGCCGCGTTCGAACGCTGGAACACCTGGGGGCCACCATTTGCATATCTGGAATCGTAGTAATAGCGCACGCCCAGCGCTGACCACGCCGGCGCATAACTGGGATCGATGCCGACCGCCCGTTCCAGCATGGCGATGGCTTCCTTGTTGGGGGCCGCATCGTGGGGCATGGAGACGCTACGCAAGTACAGGTCATAGGCCTCCTCATTTCGTGGACGGGTGCCAGTCTCCTGTTTGTCGCTGGCAGCGCCGAGCGCAGGAACCAAGCCCTGCCTTACCTTTGAGGTGATCTGTCCGCGCATGGCAATCATGTCGAGGGCGCCTACATTCAGGGTCTCGCGCCACTTGGTGCGGTTGTTCTCGACATCCACGGCTTCCAGGGTGATCTGAAGCTGGTCTCCTTCCTTCAGATAATGTCCGGTCACGATGTCGGTAACATGCATTTCGCGGCCTGCCTGTTGCAGGTCCACGTTCGCCGCGTTGTATTTGCTGGTAGTCGCGAATGGGCGAATTGTAAGAGCGCGGACGTAACTCAGTGAGGTGGCAATTTCGTCGGGCAATGCGAGACGCAAGAAATCTGTGTCCTTGTCGGCGCTCATGTTTTGGAAGGGAAGTACCGCGACGGTCGCTTGGGTGGAGGATCCAGAGGAGGAAGATGCTGGACGGTTCCTGATTTGCCAGAGCGCAATCGCGATGACAGCGAGAAGCAACAAAACGCCTATCGCCCAGAATATCTTCGAGTTGGAAAGAGTCGAGTCGACAGGAGTGGCCGTTTTAGTCTTTTGGGATGACGTACTGATTCGACGTGCAGTGGAAGCCGAGGAGCTGGCAACGGCAACGGGATCGTCTTCCGGTCTCACAACTGCAGCTCGCCCCGATTCCGTGTCTCTGCGCAGCCTCATCAATTCCGATCGCATCTCGGAGGCGTGCTGAAAGCGCAACTCACGGTCTTTTTCTAGCGCCCGATTCAGAAGGTCTTCAAGGCGCGGCGGTAAATCAGGATTGAGCCGAAGTGGCGGAGCGGGGGCGCGTTCCAGGATTGAATTAAAGATCACGCCCGAAGTGTCACCGCGAAAGGGCAACATTCCGGTCGCCATCTCATAGAGGACCACTCCAAACGAAAACAGGTCGGTGCGAGGGTCCAGATCCTTGCCCCGTACCTGCTCGGGGGACATGTAAGCGACTGTGCCCACCGCCGTACCGGGACTAGTAAGGTGCTCGATGCTGACGCCCGCAGTAGCCTCGATCGTTGCCTCATTTGCGCCAGAAGGCCTCCCGCTGGAAGTCACCTTGGCCAGTCCGAAGTCAAGAATCTTGGCGTGGCCGCGCTTCGTCACAAAGATATTGGCCGGCTTGATATCGCGATGAATGATGCCCTCGATATGCGCGGCATCAAGTGCGTCGGCGATCTCAATTGCCAGACTGAGAAGAATCTCGGTATCGACCGGGCGGCCCGCGATCTGGTGCTTCAAGGTCATGCCGTCCAGATATTCCATGACGATGAAGGCGCGCCCCTCGTGCTCGCCGAAGTCATAGATTGTGCAGATATTGGGATGATTGAGCGCCGATGCGGCGCGCGCCTCGCGGCGGAAGCGCTCCATGGACTGGGGATCGCGGGCGACGTCGTCAGGCAGGAACTTGAGTGCAACCGGACGACCAAGGTTGGTATCCTCGGCCTTGAAAACAACGCCCATACCACCGCCGCCGAGCTTCTCGAGTACGCGGTAGTGTGAGACCGTCTGGCCGATCATCGCCGGGAGAATGTTACGTTGCGGGAAATGGCCGAGTCAATGAAAGGGAAATAGGTCAGTTTGAATGAGCCTGCCTAACGAAGTTGCTGCGCAGGCTCTCCACGATGAGACCGATCAGACCGTAGGTGGCAGCATTCGCCAGAAGAGACCAATATAATCCGAGGGCAAAGTGGAAATGCATACTCGCAAACACAATTGGACAAGTAAATTCTACGAAAGTTAGAATGGGGTCCACAGATGTCATTGTTGGAGGTGTGGTGACGAAAGCATAAAATGCCCAACAGCCCGCAACTAGAAAACCAATACCCGCCCACATAGCAACTCGGTATTTCATGCCAATACCCTCTGTTACTTTCTGTTCCAATAGTCTCACCAATTCCTCCAAACTCCAACACGATGGGCAAGGTAGCTCATCCTGAGGGTGCCTTTGAAAAGCCGACCACCTACCCGATGAAACCAGCCCTTGCTTCCGCAGGCGATTCTTGACAGAATGTGCGGTCGCTCAGGTCGGGGTGGAAGCGGGTATCTTTCCAGGTGCGGCCGCGAGTGTTTGATCCATGGAAATACGGTCGCATGACATTCTTCTCGTAGGTGGCGGAGGCGCTGGCCTGCGCGCCGCAATTGCCGCCGCCGAAGTCAATCCCAAACTCAGCATTGCGGTCGTGTCGAAGGTCTATCCCATGCGCAGCCACACGGTCTCGGCCGAGGGCGGCGCGGCGGGAGTGGCCAAGCCTGATGACAGCCTCGACGAGCATGCCTACGACACGATTTCCGGCGGCGACTGGATGTGCGACCAGGATGCCGTAGAGGCGTTCGTCAAGGAAGCTCCGCAAGAATTGTTGCGGCTGGAACGCTGGGGCTGTCCGTGGAACCGGGAGCCTGATGGCCACATCGCCGTGCGCGCTTTCGGTGGAATGAAAAAGAAGCGTACGTGGTTTGCCGCCGATAAGACCGGCTTCCACATGCTCCACACCCTGTTTCAAACCAGCCTAAAGTACCAACCGATCACACGCTACGACGAGTGGTTTGTCACCAAGTTGCTGGTGGATGACGGGCGCGTACAAGGCGTGGTCGCGATCGATGTGATGTCGGGAAAGATTCAGGCCATCACGGCGAAGGCAGTGATCGTTTGTACTGGCGGCTGCGGCCGCATCTTTCCGTTTACGACCAATGCCAACATCAAGAACGGCGACGGCATGGCACTGGTGCAACGCGCGGGCACTCCGCTCAAGGACATGGAATTCCTGCAATACCATCCAACCGGCCTTCCTTTTACAGGCATCCTGATCACGGAGGCTGCCCGCGCCGAGGGCGGCTACATGATTAATAAGGACGGGTACCGGTATCTGCAGGACTACAACCTGGGGACGCCGCAAGCCAAGCCCGTCCTGCGCTCGATGGAACTGGGGCCGCGCGATCGATTGTCGCAGGCATTTGTGAAAGAAGATCAGAAGGGGCGGACGGTTAAGACCGAGTATGGCTCGGTGGTTCATCTGGATCTGCGTCACCTGGGCGAGAAGTTGATCAATGCCAAGTTGCCGTTTGTTCGCGAACTTTGCATGAAGTACGAAAACATCGATCCGGTAAACGAGCTGATTCCCGTGCGGCCGGTCGTGCACTACATGATGGGTGGAGTGAGCACCGACATTAACGGAGCGACTTCTCTGGGCGGATTGTTTGCCGCCGGAGAAGTGGCATGCGTCAGTATCAACGGCGCGAACCGCTTGGGATCCAATTCGCTGACCGAGTGCCTGGTGTTTGGAGCGCGGGCGGGCCGGGCGGCGGCCGAGTTCGCCGTCGGGCAGAAAATGCCGAACGGCCGCGTCCTGGCGCAGGCGACTGATGAACAGAAGAGGCTGGAGCAACAGTATCTGCACAAGTCCGGAGGCCAAGAGCGCATCGCCACTCTGCGGGACGAAATGCAGAAAGCGGTCGAGAGCGGCGCAGGGATTTATCGCGAACAGTCGACCTTGTCGCAAGCTGGTAATAAGCTTCGCGAGCTGCAGGAACGCTATGCGAATATCAGTCTTGATGATCATAGTCAGACGTTTAATACCGAACTGACGTCGGCGCTGGAATTGGGATACATGCTGGATGTGGCGCAATCGATCGTGGAATGCGCTTTGCATCGTACCGAGTCTCGCGGCGCGCACCAGCGCACGGATTTCCCGGAGCGCGATGACCAAAGGTTTCTTGCCCATTCACTGGTGCGCCGCAACTCCGACGGCTCGTTGAAGGTGGATTATCTGCCGGTGAAGATCACGCGCTGGCCTCCGGGAGAGCGCGTGTACGGGCAGGAGGAAAAGCCGAAAGACGGAATCAAGCAAGCGGGGTGACATGGCAGAGAAGATCGTCCTGGAAATTGCACGCTACGCTCCGGAGAAGGACGAGAAGCCTTCGTTCCAATCTTTCGAAGTGCCCTTCCGCAAAGAATGGGTTGTACTCGACGCGCTCAACCATATCAAAGATAAGGTTGACGGATCGCTGACTTACCGCTGGTCGTGCAGGATGGGCGTGTGCGGCAGCTGCGGGATGATGGTCAATGGCGAACCGAAGCTTACCTGCGCGACTTTTCTTTCTTCGTACGGGAATGGCGCGACCGTGCGAGTTGAGCCGCTACGATATTTTCCGGTGATCCGCGATCTGGTTACCGCACTCAGTGATTTCCTGGTCAAGCTGCAAAGCGTCAAGCCATGGCTCATTCGCAAGGACGAGCCGCCCCTTAGCGCCGGCGAATTTCTGCAGACGCCCGAGCAGTTGGACATCTACAAACAGTTCAGCATGTGTATCAATTGCACGCTTTGCTATGCGGCTTGTCCGGTGGTGGGGCTGGAGCCGACATTTGTGGGACCGGCGGCGCTGGCGCTCGCACAACGCTACAACATGGACAATCGCGACCAGGGGGCGGAGGAGCGGCTGGGTTTGTTGGCGCATCCGGAGGGAATTTGGGGGTGCACGTTTGTTGGCGAATGCACGCGGGTTTGTCCGAAGCATGTTGACCCGGCTGGGGCGATCCAACAGTACAAACTGAAAGCTGCGCTGGAGTGGGTGAAGGGCTTTATCCTGCCGCGAGGCAGCGAAGATCAGAGCAAAGAGGTTCGGCCATGAGCGTCCAGCCTTCGACTGAATTCCATCCGCGCTGGTACCGGGCGCCGGTGTCCACCTACTGGTGGATGGGCTCATGGCGCTATTCGTTGTTTATTCTTCGCGAACTGACCAGCGTGGCGGTGGCATGGTCGGTAGTGGTGACTCTGCTGCTGTTGCGATCACTGCTTAAGGGTCCCGATGCCTATGCCCACTTCACGCATCGGATGCAAGCTCCCTGGATGCTCGCGCTCAACATCATTGCGTTCTGCTTTTTGTTGCTGCATACGATTACGTGGTTCAACCTAGCGCCCCGAGCGATGCCGGTTCGGGTGGGCGGGAAACGCGTCCCTGAATTTCTGGTGGCGGCTCCTAACTATGTGTTGTGGGTGGTTGCCTCGGCGGCGATCGCCTGGTTTGTCTTGAGGAAGTCATGAGCAAGCCATCGAACGAAGGGTTCTTCTGGTTGCTGTTCAGCGCAGGTGGAGTAGTGGCTGCGGTGTTTATCCCGGTTCTCTTGTTTCTATTTGGAGTGGCTTTTCCTTTGGGATGGCTGCCCCAACCGAGTTACGAACATCTGTTGACCCTGGCGCGATCGCCGCTGGCTCGAATTTTTCTTTTTGTCGTGTGCTCGCTGCCGCTATTTCATTGGGCACACCGTTTTCGCTTTACGCTTTACGACGGGCTGCAAGTGAAGCATCTCAATGAAGCGATCTTTGTTCTTTGTTATGGCGGAGCGCTGGTCGGAACATTATTGAGTGGATATTTATTGTTAAAGATTTAAGCAGAGAAAGAATTTCGGGCTCGGAGGATGTCATGGAGCTCAAGTTAAAGACGATCTCGAAAGACGGCGTTGCGGAAGCGCTATCCAAAGTGGAGTTGTACCGCTACTTGAACGAGCCGGAAGAAGCGGAGTCGATTTGCAACGACATCCTGGCGGCCGATCCTGAAAACCAGGTTGCGCAGCGGTTGTTGGGGCTGACGATCACGGATCAGTTCGAAGGGCAGACTTCAGACCGATACGCCGAGGCGGAGAAAATCTTTCAAGCGCTCGGCGATCCCTATGAGCGTATGTACTACCTGGGACTTCTTCAGGAACGCCGGGCGAAAGCCCAGATCCGAGCGGGGCGTCCGGCGCACATGCTGGTCGGCTCTTTCCACGAGGCGATGCGATGCTTTGAAGAGGCGGAGAAAATTCGGCCACCGCATAACGATGATGCGGTGCTCCGGTGGAACCGGTGTGTGCGATTGCTGGAGAAGATTGGAGAGGTGCAGGGAGAAAGTCTGGAGAGCTTCCTTGAGGATCATGACAGTGCGCCGGTGGAAATGATGCGGCGGTCGGGCGACAGGGGCGGGAAGTAGGGCGGATCGGCGATACTTTTCAGCGAAAGGCAAAGGCAACAGCAAGAACAACGGCGGCGGACAAGAGTGTCCGCCCTGCATAAACAAAGGCCGCCCTTGGGTGGCCTTTCCTATTCGAAAAAAATCTTAGTTCGGTACGCCCGCCCCTTGCGGTGGTGCGGGCACAGCGTTCGCCACGGCTGATGCGGCTTCGTTCAGGATGCGGTGGTGAATAGTGAATAACGCCAGTTCCAAACGGTCGGAGACGCCGATTTTGTCGTAGACGTTGCGCAGGTAGTTCTTGATTACCTGCTCGGTAGTGCCGAGTTGGGTGGCGATTTCTTTGTTTTTGTATCCCTGAACGATGAGGGCCACGATGCGCAGTTCTTTTGCGGTCAGGCGGTCACGGACTCTCAGTCCGACCATATCGTTCTCGGTCAGTTCGCTGGGGACGGCCATGTCCTGAACCCAGGTTTCTCCGCGAGCCACCTTGCGGACGCAGTCCACCAGGGCTGCGCTGGTGACGTTCCGGTAGACGACCCCGTGGGCGCCGGCGGCCATATAACGCTGGGCGCTTTCGCCTGTGTCGGCGAGGATGACGACTCGGGTTTTATTTTTATTGGCGGATATGAGCACGGCATTGAAGTCGGAGTGGAAGCCTCCGGCAATGACGAGCACGGCGGCCCTAAACTTGTCGAGCGCCATCAACATCTGCTCGGTGGTTTGCGCCTGGGCCACAATGCGCATTTCGTCTTCGACGGCCAGCACTTTGGCGATGCCGGCCCGGAATATCGCCTGATTGTCGGCCAGAATGAGCTTCAGCATGGATTGCGCTCCACGTTAAGAGTTGCGAACGAACTCATAGGAATCGATTACACAGGCCACTCCCCGGTTGTCCCCAGGAGCGGCGCCGGCCGCAGGTTCGTCGGTCCGCACGACGCGGCCGCGGCACTGGATAACGACATCTTCTTTGCCACCGGTTACATCCGGCGGAAGGGTGATCTCAAACTCGACAGGTGAGCCGATCTCGAGGGCAGCATCGGCACGAATATAGACTCCGGCAGCACTCAGGTTGCCGGTCACGCCGCTGGTGTCGGCCGCGGTATCGCCCTTATGAATCTTGATCGGCAATTCCAGCGGAAACCTTTTCCCGGTACGCGCTTCGGACACAACCCCTCCTCTATCCTGGCCCTGGAGCTTTTCGGTAGCCAGATTCATGTGAATTCCCAGCACAGAGCCTGATGAGTAGCTTAGGGGGGTTATATCACGGAAAACATCGCCGTAAAAGCCCCAAACCCTTGGGATCACGGTAAGAACTAGGTACCTCCTCGGTTTGGCAAGAAGGGCATCTGGTCCGCTGAGCCATTTTCAGCGCCACATTATCTTGTTTATAGCCAAACACCAACGCGATGGTTGGGTGCCCACCCGCGTCAGGATTGGTCTGAAACCGGTTCGAGGATAAGGCTGCCGCGGCGCGAGCGGCGCCGCTGTGATTCCTGGATTGAGCCTGAGGCAGCAACGGCGCATAGAACATAAAACAGAGCGGCATTCGCCGGGATCTGAAGATTGAAGTCCAGAAAACTGTGGACCAGGATGCCGGTGCAGCCAACGAGCGCAGCCACTGTGAGTGTGCCGTTGACGGTTTCGGTCCAGTTTGCCAATTTCACGGAGGCTCGACGGAAAGTGAGAATCAGAAACCATAGCGCAATGGCGAACCCCACGATTCCGGTCTCGACCAGCAGTTGAACATAATCGTCGTGAGCCTGGTTGACGAAAAAGCTGGTGTAGAAACTGCGGAACCGCGGATATACCACCGGAAACGTTCCTAATCCCCATCCCATGAAGGGCTTTTCCCGCCACATGCGCAGGGAATCGCGATCAATGGTGAAGCGCACTCCCCCGGTGAGTTCCTGGCGAGTTTCCGACTGGATGCTGGCCAGTCGATGAGTGAGTTCGTTTCCGCCGATCCAGACGAGAAAACCGATCATCACTGCCAGAAACAGTCCGATGACGAGCGGCTGTTTCCAGGCTCCGCGCTGGGCGCGAAGAAGCACCGCGAGCAGGACGACTTGAACCCCAAAAGCGATCATGCCCCCGCGCGAGCCGGAGAGGAAAATTGTTCCAGCCATCAGCGCGGCGATTCCCGCCACGATCAGCTTAAGGTTTCCTCTGGCATGACGAGACAGTGCGAGCACCAGGGGGAATGGGGTGAGCATCTCCATCAGACCGGCGTAATGATTGTGATTGACGTAGGGACCGTAGATCAGCCCTCCCTGTTCGAGGGGCCAGATCCAGTAAAGCTTTCCGTTGGGAGCGATTCCCTGAAGCAACGCGAAAGCAGCCACCACCGCACCATAACCGCAAACCAACCAGGCTAGCGGCCGCAACTGAGACGAACGCCGTAGGGCTTGCGTGATTACAAAGGCAAGCATGGCGTAACCCAGGTAGAGAACCAGAAGAGAGTAAGTGACATGCCTGTACGCGGTGATGCCCGTCAGCCACTGAACTATAACGAGCGCGCCGAAGGCCATCATGGGGGCATACAGCGGATGTGGAAGGATGGTGAGTTCCCGATTTGCCCACTGACGGTATCCCCAGCACAGCAAAAGCAACGCGGCGCTCGCCTCCAGCAAGAAAATTGCCCACGGTTCGACGGCGCCAAAGGCCAGGGGCGCGGCTAAGAGTACGACCGTCGCCCCGGCGAGTTGGATGGAGTGAGACAGACCGCGACGATGCTTTGGATCGATGCTGCCGGGTTCTGTCCGGTACGCCAAAGCGGAACTCACTGTCGGTCCTCGGAAGTTCCTGGAGAAAGTTGAAAGTCGTCGAGCCAGAGTTTACCGCGCATCGGGCTTCCGGGCGGGATACGTTCGATCTTCACCACCAGGAGTGCGGTGGATGCGGGAGTGGTGAAGCGTGAATGCACCGGCTTCCAGAAATCGGCGTCGGTCAGTGGATCGCTGGTGAAGACCGGCTGCCCGGTGTAGTAGTCACGCACAACGATTTGTGGCCCTCCGGCTCCCTGAAATGGCGATGACTTGTAGTACGCGGTGAAGTCATATGCGGTTGCGCCCCGGACCGGAATCAGTTGCCGAATGCCCGCATCGGAAATGCCCGGCCCTTCAAATGTGATTGAGAGCGAACGTTGCCCCTCGCGGAAATCACTAGGATCAAGTTGAAGTTTCACGCTGGGCTGCGTCTGGTAAGTCCAGTCAAAGCCTCCGTTAAGGACATCGAGGCTGAAGTTTCCGTTGACGATCAGGTTATCCGAATTTTGAAGATAGGCCGGAAGGTTGAGCACGGTCGAGGCCTGCTGCCATGCCGCCTCGGCGGCATCGGGCCGGTGGGCCTGCACGAGGTAGCGAATGTAATCGAACAGGTAGCGGTTCTCGAACTTCTGATGCACCTGCACCAACTGATTCCAAACCTGGATGGCACTTTCGGTTTCCTGCTTGCTCTGAAGGAGAGAAAGAAACGGGATCAGCGTGTCCGTGCGGTGGGGAACCACGTCGCGGAGAAGTGCGTCCACGTCGGGACGCACACGCCAACAGGATTGAAGAGCGATCGGCGCGATGGAGGAATCGTTCTCGATGACGACTCGCAATTCGCGGAGTGCGCGGTCGGTATCGCCCGAAATCAGAAAAAAGTTAGCTGCTTCCCACGCTACATCGGGAGCCGTAGGCTCGGCTTGCAGGGCGTGCTCAAGGGCATCGCGTTGACCGTCTGAATTGCCCGCAACCTGATAGGCGGCTGCCAGATCGAACCAGTAGCGCGCCTGATGGGGATTCAGACGCGTAGCTGCCTGATAGTTGTCGAGCGCGCTCTGGGGATTCGCGTCGACAAATGCGAAGTAGCGTCCTAGGCGATGACGGTAGTCGGCATTTTCTGGAGTGAGATGCACTGCCCGTTCGAGGCTGGGCAAATCCGGGTGGAAGGCGTAGTGGCTGGCGGCAAATTCTCTTGCGGCCAGAAGCAGGTACACAACCGTAAGCAAGGCGGAGCCTGCGAAAAGCCAACGTTGCTGACCCGACAGAGGAATGACCATCGTGAAAAATATCGGCCCGAATAATTTGCAGCCCCTTCAGACGCCGGAGGCCGCCTGCGGTTGCTTTTGTGCCTCCGCGGGTGGATCGGGCGGATCTTCCTGATAGTACTGACTGTATTTGCCCTGGTACTCGTAATAATAGTAGTAGTCCGGTGAAGTCAGGTCGACGGCGTTCAGCAGCACCCCGGTGACATGAGCATTGACCTGCATCAGAATGTCGCGCGCTCGGCGCAGCGCCTGCTTGGTCGTCTGACCAGAGCGGATTACCAAAACGATGGCGTCCACGCGCGGCGAGAGCACGACAGCGTCGGTCACGGAGAGAGTGGGAGGAGTGTCAATCACCACGTGATCAAACTGCTCCCGCAATTCGTCCAAAACGTCCTTCATGTTCGAAGAGGCCAGTAGTTCGGCCGGGTTCGGGGGTGGGGAACCCGCGGTAAGGATAAAAAGATTGGGCAGGATCGGAGATGGAGAAATGGCCTGTTCCAAAGTCGCGTTCCCGGTGAGCACATTGCTCAGACCGCTGCGCGGGCCCATGCCGAGCGTCTTGTGAACGCTGGGGCGGCGCAGATCTGCATCGACGAGAAGGACGCGGACGCCTTTTTGTGCGAGCACGATGGCGGAGTTGATAGCGGTAGTAGTCTTTCCTTCCTGCGGCCGCGCGCTCGTCACCATGATGACCTTAGGAGGCCCGCCCAGGCTGGAGAGCAACAGCGAGGTGCGCAGAGCGCGGTATGACTCGGCCATTTGCGATTGCGGACGAACCTGTGTGACCAGTTCCACGACTTCTCTGGATGAAGTCAATGTCAGACGGCCGATGCCGGTTCCGTTGTTGCGCGACTTGGAGCCGAGCGGAATCATGCCCAACGACGGAAGCGCGGAAATCATCTGGGCCTGTTCCGTAGTGCGGACCGTGTTGTCCATCCCCTCCAAGAGGAAGGCAAGGCCGACGCCCGAGCTGACCCCGAGCACGAGGGCGAACAACAAATTGCGAGGGATATTCGGTTCCACCGGCGCGTTCGGGGAGCGGGCGGGATCCACGATGCGGAAATTGTTGGATTTCAGACCTGCTGTGACTCCGGCTTGCTTGAGTTTTTCGAGAAGGCCTTCGTACAGTTGGCGGTTGGAGTCAACGTCACGCTTCAGCAGGGTGTAATCGATCGCGTTTTCGTTCAGACGGTTCGCTTCCTGCTTCTGCTTTTCCAAAGCTGCGCGCAACATCGTCTCGCGCTGTAATGCGGTCTGATACTGGCCGCGCAAGTGATCGACGGCTTTGCGCGTTTCCACCTGAATCTGATTCTCGATTTCCTTGAGCTGGCTGTTGAGCTGCGCAACCTTAGGATAAGCCGGACCGAACTGAGTGCTGAGCTCCGCGACCTGAATTTTGAGATCTGCCTGCTGCTGGTGGAGTTTGTCGAGAAGCGGAGATGAACCGGTGCCGGCGAGAGTGGCAACCGGAGCCGACGTGACTGCCGATGCGACTGCATCGGGATCGCCGGTTTGGGTCATGCGATAGATTGCTTCTTTCTCCATGCGTTCCGACTCGGCCGAGGTCAATTCCTTGTTCAACTCATCGAGCTTCTGGGTGATGATGTTTTGTTTTTCGTCGATCCCGAGGATCTCGTGTTCCTTCTGGTAACGCACCAGCTTTTCCTGGGATGTTTCCACTTTCATTTGCAGGTCCACCAGTTGTTTCGAAAGCCAGTCGGAGGCTTGCATGGTGGATTCAAACTTGGTCTTGAAGTTCTGCTCCACGTAAGTAGCGGCGAGAGTATTCACGACGCTGGCCGCCAGTGTCGGATCGGTGCTGCGGTAGTGAATCTCGATAATGCGCGTGTTCGGAATCAGCGAGACCTTCAAGTTCCCCTTGAAGCCTCCCAACAATGCCGTTGTACGTTTGGAATCATTCTGCAGTGGGTCCGCCACCAGGTTGGGCTGAGGGGCGGATTGACCGCCATACTCAGGACGCTTGTCGAGGTTCAGCTGGCGAATCACCTGTAAGGCGAGAATGTCGCTTTGCAGAATGCGTGTTTCGGTGTCGAGATCGGTCGGGTCATAGTAGTCCATGACCGGCATGGAGTCCTTAAAGGTGACAAGATTCGAGTCGGCCTTGTTGATTGCGATGCGGCCGACGGCGTCGAATACCGGCGTCTGGCGGAGACTGGCAATCGCAACGGCTGCGAAGATTCCCACCACGCAGGCGATGATGATCCATTTGCGTTTGAGCAGCACGCGCAGATACTCGCGCAGGGCTGATTCCTGGGACGGCAGCACCGTATAAAGGCCGGGGCCAATAGGCTTGATCAGTTCAGTGGGCTCAGCGGGTTGGATTTCCCGAAAGCCGTCGTTGTGTGGAACCAGAGGTCCCAGTGCCATTACTGCTCCTTAAAGTCCACGACTGAACCTAACGGCACGCTTTCCCGCCTTTCGTTGCTGTCTGCAGGCAGACGGCGGCGGCGTGTTATGAAGAATTTGCCTGATTCTAGCACTATCTGGAAATATCTCTGAGGCAATATTTGCGTCGCTTGTGCCGGTTAGCGCTGAGGGCGCTCTAGTTAATCCTCCGCTATACTAGCGAACACAAGAAGCCTGGCCCGGAACCGAATTGCTTTTCGGCAGGGTCTTTCCGGGCAATGAAGAGGAAACAGAACAAAGGGAAACCATGGTGAATTGGTCACAAGAATCCATATTGGTGACGGGCGGTACGGGATCATTCGGGAAAAAGTTCGTTGAAGTCATGTTGCGCGAGTATCATCCGCACCGGTTGGTGATTTTTAGCCGCGACGAACTAAAGCAACACGAAATGCGAGAATCCGGTTTTCAGCATCCCAGCTTGCGTTACTTCATCGGTGATGTGCGGGATGTTGACCGGCTGAGGAGGGCGCTGTCGGAAATCACGATTGTGATCCATGCGGCTGCGCTGAAGCAGGTGCCGGCCTGCGAGTACAACCCTTTCGAAGCCATTCAGACCAACATCATGGGCGGCCGCAATGTGATCGACGCCGCCATCGACTCGGATGTACGAAGAATTCTGGCTCTCAGCACCGACAAGGCCGTGAATCCCATTAATCTTTATGGCGCCACCAAGCTATGCGCGGAAAAAATGTTCGTGCAGGCGAACGCTTATGCAGGCACGCGAGATACCCGCTTCAGTTGCGCGCGCTACGGGAACGTCGTGGGCAGCCGGGGCAGCGTGATTCCAATTTTTATCGAGCAGCGCAAGCGCGGCAAGATCACGATTACTGATCCGCGGATGACGCGTTTCTGGCTGACGCTTGAGCACGGCGTGAAGTTCGTAATCAGCTGCCTGGAACAAATGCATGGCGGCGAGATTTTTGTCCCCAAAATTCCCAGCATGCGGCTGCTGGACCTGGCTGAAACGATCGCGCCGGGATGCGAGGTCGAGAACATCGGGATTCGGCCGGGGGAAAAGCTGCATGAGGTGCTGGTTTCTGAAGACGAATCGCGCAACACGCTGGAGACAGAAGAGATGTTCGTCATTCAGCCCACGCATCCCTGGTGGAGGTCTGACAACTGGGTTCACGCGAGGCCGTTGCCCGAAGGATTCCGCTATTCCAGCGATGCCAATGACCGCTGGCTGACCCGGCGCGAACTCGAAGAATTGGTTGCTCCGGAAAGAAATGCCTCAGAGGCGATGCCGGCATCGGCCTAAGACATGAGTGCCACCCCCACAAGGTTAGAGACTCTTGCGATCAAAGGCGGTCCTCCTGTGCGGGAGGCGCTGCTGCCGTACGGCCGTCAGAGTCTAGACGAAGAAGACATCCAGTCCGTAGTCGAGGTTCTGAAATCGGACTGGCTGACGACTGGGCCGAAGGTGGCGGAGTTCGAAGAACAATTTGCGGAGTGGGTGGGGACGAAACACGCGGTCAGCGTGAGTTCGGGAACCGCGGCATTGCACGCGGCGGCATTTGCCGCTGGTTTGAAGTCGGGAGACGAAGCCGTCACAACTCCAATGACTTTCTGCGCGACCGCAAACTGTGTTCTGTACCAGGACGCTACCCCGGTGTTTGCGGATGTGAGCGCAGACACGCTCAACCTTGATCCAGATAAAGTTCGCAGAAAGATTTCATCGCGTACGAAGGCTCTGATTGCGGTGGACTATTCGGGACATCCAGCGGACTTGGTCGAGCTGAGAGCAATTGCGGAACGAGACGGGCTCGTTTTGATCGAGGATGCCTGCCATGCGCTGGGAGCTGAACATTTTGGGAAGAAGGTCGGCGGCATCGCTGACATGACGGTGTTCAGCTTTCATCCGGTGAAGCACCTGACCACAGGCGAAGGCGGGATGGTGACCACCGACGAGGCAAAGCTGGCGGAGACTCTGCGACAGTTTCGTAATCACGGCATCAGCAGCGAGGCCCGTCAGCGACAGGCAAGCGGACAATGGTTTTATGAGATGGTCTTGCTCGGCTTCAACTACAGGCTGACGGATATCGCGTGCGCGCTGGGGATTTCCCAGCTCAGAAAGCTAGAGTCGAATCTCGCGCGGCGGCGCATGATTGCCGCGCAATACACGAGTGCGTTTCGGGAATTGCCTGCGGTGATGGCTCCGGTCGTAAGAGACGGGATGAACCCGGCATGGCATTTGTATCCGATCCGACTGCGGCTGGAATTGTTGTCCGCGCGGCGGCCCGAGATATTTCAGGCACTGCGTGCGGAGAATCTGGGCGTGAATGTCCACTACGTTCCGGTTCATCACCATCCGTACTATCGCGAGCAGTTTGGCTACCAGGGCGGAGAGTATCCAGTGGCCGACGACGCGTACGAGCGCCTCATCAGCCTTCCAATGTTTCACGCCATGACGGATCAGGACGTGAAAGACGTGATCGCGGCGGTAAGCAAGGTTCTGAATTTCTTCTCGCGCTAGTGGATAGCGCTTTTCGTGCCGTAAGGCAAGAGCCGACTTCAGGAATAACGAATGTCACAGGGCGCGATCTACATCATCACGCAGGACCCGCGATATGTGGAAATGCTGCTGACTTCCGCCGCGAGTCTGAAGCGGGCGATGCCGCAGTTGCCGATCACGGTCTTCTCACAATTTCCAGTCGAGAGCCCATTTTTTGAAAAAGTCGTCCGCGTGGAACCAACTCAGGACGGTTTCTTCGATAAGACTCGCTTGATGCGGGAATCGCCTTACGACCGGACTCTTTTTATCGATGCCGACATCTACGTGGCCGAACCGATCCCGGAACTGTTTTCCCTGCTTGACCACTTCGACTGCGCGGCGACCCACGAAGAATACTTGAACACAGATTGGCACAACCGCTATCCGCGACCGGATATTCCGGAGAGTTTCCCGGAATTCAACACCGGCATTCTGATGCTGAAGCGTTCGGAAAAAGTGGACCGCCTTCTCGCCGAGTGGGGCGAGCTGTACCACGCGTTCCTGGAAGAGAAGCCCGGCGAGAAGATCAACGATCAACCGTTTTTCCGGGTGGCCATTTATAGGAGCGAGGTCCGGGTGGCCACGTTAACCAGGGAATACAACTGTAAGTTTCGTGGGCAGGGATATTTGAAAGGGCGCTTAAAAATCCTTCATGGACATGTCAATTTTGAGCTGAACGTCGATCACGTGAAGGCGGCCGTGGAGATATTGAACAAGAGCGAGGGGCCGAGGGTCTATATCGCCGGAACGGTGCTTGAGCAGAGGATTGTCGGCAGGCTTGTCTCCCAGCGAAAGGCGCACAAAGTTGGAAAATTTTCAGAGCTGGCCAAACCGGCTACCGTGATGATGATGCGAGCGAGGCGCCTGCGGGATGTTGTCAGAGAACGTGGAATCGCCGGGACTCTGGCCAAGGTATTTGCGGTTAAATGAGTCGATGCCGATCCGTTCCATGGGAATAAAAGCCGTTCTCAAACTCTTCGTTGACCGTACCGCGAGAACCAGACTCGGCTGGCGCTTCTACCGGGGTTGCGGGCGGTTGTCGCAGTACCTTGCAAAGGTTTACGGTCACGCACGGTTTGTGCGGGCAACCAGAGATCAGGACGAAAAGCTCGCTCGCCTCGTTAAAGAATTATTCCCGACTTTAACAGTCGCCCATGGCCCCTTCCAGGGAATGCGATACCCTGCCGCGGAGTCCTTCGGGTCGATGATTCTGCCCAAGCTGCTGGGTTCGTATGAATCCGAATTGCACCCGACGCTGGAAGCGCTCTTGATCAACGATTACACAGCAATTGTCGACATCGGCTGCGCGGAGGGTTACTACGCAGTCGGCCTGGGACTCAGATTTCCAGCAGCCAACGTCTTTGCCTTTGACACATCTCCGAAAGCGCGGCAAATGTGTGCGGAAATGGCGGCGTTGAATGGTCTGGAAAGCCGAGTTCAGATCGGAAATTTTTGCGACGCTGAGGCTTTGAAATCTCTTCCGCTGGGCGAGAAGGCGCTGATCATCTCTGATTGTGAGGGATATGAAAATGTGCTGTTCAACAGGGAGCTGGCGGCTTTTCTCGTTCAGCACGATTTGATTGTGGAAGCGCATGACTTCATTGATATCGAGACCAGCCCGAACCTGCGCCGGGTGTTCGCGCAGAGCCACAAAGTCGAGATCATCTCCAGCACGGACGATATCGAGAAGGCACATGCCTACCAGTTTGCGGAGCTGGATCGTTACAGCACCGGAGAGCGGTTCACGATTTTGGGCGAAAGGCGCCCCGGGATTATGAAGTGGCTGGTGCTGACCGCTCAGACGCAGGGTTCCACAACCGCGCAGCAAATGGCGAAGGCTAGAGGTGAAGGCATCGCTTAGGTGCGTTTGAGTGTCGGGTTACCGTGAGGTATGGCAAACGATACACCGCGAATTGTCGCGATCATCCAGGCCCGAATGGGGAGCACGCGTCTTCCGGGCAAGGTTCTGAAAGATCTGGCGGGAGAAACTGTTCTGGCGCGGGTTCTCGCGAGGGTGAAACGGTCGGCGACGATCAGCGAAGTGGTGGTGGCAACCAGCGACGCAGCCGGTGACGACATACTCGTCGCTGAGTGCAAGCGGCTTGGCACTAGAGTGTTCCGCGGGAATGAAGAAGACGTTCTTGATCGTTACTGCCGGGCGGCACAATTTGCAAAGGCCGAAATTGTGGTGAGAATCACGGCCGATTGCCCGCTGATCGATCCTACCATCACAGATAAGACCATAAACGAATTCCTTAAGGAACGTCCCGACTTCGCCAGCAATGCTCTGATTCGCACTTATCCTCGCGGCCTCGACACCGAGGTCATGAGCATGAAGGCACTGGAGAGGGCCTGGCGCGAGGCTTCGGAACAGTATCAGCGAGCGCATGTGGCGCCCTACATTTACCAGCATTCGGAACGTTTCAAGATTCTGGCAGTTCAGGGAGAGGAGAACCATAGCGACCTTCGTTGGACCCTGGACACGGTGGAGGACCTCGAGTTCCTGCGTGCTGTGTATGCCGGGTTTGGTGGGCGCGATGACTTTAGTTGGAAGGACGTTCTGGGCTTGCTCGATCGCGAACCGAATCTCTCACTGATTAACCGGCATGTCGCCCAGAAAGCGCTGCACGAAGGGTAACCGGCCCGTCGGAGCGTTAAGCGTAGCCGGGAAATGATGCGAAATACGCGTCCAGAGCGGCTGCTACAATCGCAGAGAATCCCAAGATCAGCATGAAAATTCTGCTACTACACCCTGACGATTCTCCGCTTGCAGGCTCCTGGGTCGAGCAAAAATGGGATGCGGTTTACGATCTGGCCCGCAGCGGTTGGGCGGCATGTGAGCGCTGGAGCCGGATCTTCGGATGTACGGTGAAGCCAATCGATGGACTGCGAGACGGCTACGCCGAAATCCGCAAAGTGCGCGAACTGCTTCAATACGGTTTCGGACGATTGGTCGATCGGGAAGGGTTGGACTGGTGGGAGTTGACCTCCATCTTCGTTCATCAACCGCTGGAGAACGTGATCCTCCTGCGGAAATTTGCCGAGCAAGTGGCGCCTCTTGCTGAAGTCTGGATTACGCGCGATGGCATTGAAGCCGCAGCATTGCGCCAATGGCTGGGTACGCAGGTACGTGTGATCGCGCCGCTGGCAAAAACGGGCCGCAAAGGCCCGCGGCACTACCTGAACCGCTTGCGGCGGCTGCCGGGAGCTCAAGGGCTGCAGATTCTGGGAGACAAGTACGATGCGGGATATCGCGTCCGCCGGCATTTTCATGCACGCGTGTCTGGCAGTGACGAGCCGGTTGTCTTGATTCCGTCGTCTTATGTCAACATGTCGTTGACTGGTACTGGTTATGCGAGGCTTGCGCCCGACAAGAGATTCCTGATGGTTTCTACCCGTCAGAGCGGACGATTGCCGGACGTCCCTGACAATGTAAAACAGGGATGGCTGGCGGCATATGCGGGTGATCCTAGTTGGGAAGAGTATCGAGAAATCATCGATAGGTGGACTTTTTTAAAACGGGAGATCGAAGGGGTCCCCGAACTGGGAGTGCTGTTGCAGGCTGGCCTGATGGGCGGCTTTCCGAAACGATTCGCGGACGGGCTCGCGATTCGAAACGCGTGGCTAGGCGTACTCAATGTCGAACCGGTCGAAGCGGTGCTTTGCTGCGATGACAGCAATCCGCACACTCACATTCCTTTGTTACTCGCGAAACAACGCGGTTTGCCTACCATTGCGTGCCATCACGGAGCGTTCGACGGGAGACATCTGTTCAAGAGGAATCACGCCGATATCATCTTGGCCAAGGGCGAAATGGAACAGGATTACTTGGTCGAAACCTGTGGACTGGATCCGTCCGTGGTGGAGATTGGTGCACCCAACGCGATCGAGCGCGCAAACGTCGCACACAAATCAGAGGGCGATTGGATTGTATTTTTCTCCGAGCCGTATGAAATGACGGCTGGAAGAACGGAAGAAATCTATCGCGACGTCATTCCCGGACTCAGCGATCTCGCGAAAATGTCGGGGAAGACACTGGTGGTCAAGTTGCATCCGTCGGAGAATCTCAAGGATCGGCAGAGTTTGATGCGGCGTGTGGTCACGCGAGAGCAGGCTGGGGCGATTCATTGGAGAACTGGACGATTCGGTCCAGAACTGTTGGAGCGAACATGGTTTGGCCTTACCGTGCAGTCATCGGTCGCCATGGACTGTTTGATTCATGGGGCGCCATGTTTTTTGTGCGACTGGCTTGACCTCTGGCCCTACGGATATATCCGGCAGTACCGGAAATTTGGAGTAGGAATCGGACTGCACACGCCGCAAGACATCGCGACCATCCCTGAAAGGTTGGCTGCTTATACTTCCGACTCGGACGTTGTAGTTGACTGCTCGGAGACGATGTCGCCGCAATGAGCGCCGGCACACTTCTGATTCGGGCGGATGCCAGTGTCAGCAGCGGAACAGGGCACGTCATGCGCTGCCTGGCGCTGGCGCAGGCTTGGCAGGCAGCCGG
The DNA here is from genome assembly GCA_003225495.1 of Acidobacteriota bacterium. Classification (GTDB taxonomy): domain Bacteria; phylum Acidobacteriota; class Terriglobia; order Terriglobales; family Acidobacteriaceae; genus Acidiflorens. The sequence goes on along the minus strand of QIAJ01000041.1, from coordinate 5,499 downwards.
TGGGAGTGTCAAAGCGGTGCTCGCGGAATCCACTAGCGCGATTGAGGAGCGGCTACGCGAAGAAGCGATTGAGGTTGTGCGAGTCGACGCGACGCCCACATCTGAACAAGATGCCGAGCTAACCGCCCAGTTGGCGCTGGGTGCGCAAGCGCAATCGGTGGGGATCGACGGCTATGGGTTTGATTCGGACTACCAGAAGGCGATCAAACATCATGGGCTTCGCGTTCTGATGATCGATGACCATGTGCATGCAGATCACTACTCGGCAGATCTGGTGCTCAACCAGAACGCTCATGCAGAAGAGAATTTGTACCGAAGCCGGGAGCCGTATACCCGGCTGCTGCTTGGTCCGCGATACGCGATGTTGCGGAGAGAATTTGCGTCGTGGCGAGATTGGAAGCGAGAGATTTCTTCGACAGCGCGGCGGATTCTCATCACCATGGGCGGCAGCGATCCGGATAATTTCACTCTGCGTGTGTTGAAGGCCCAGCCGATGGTCGAAAGAGAATCGCTGGAGATTGTCGTTGTAATCGGCGGCAGCAATCCACATGAGCTCAGCCTTCACGAAGCCGCGGCTGCCTTGGGTACACAGGTGAATCTGCGAATGTTGAAGAACGCTGCCAACATGCCGGAACTGATGGCTTGGGCGGACGCAGCGGTATCAGGAGCGGGCACGACGTGTTGGGAAATGTGTTTTCTTGGTCTGCCGGCCCTGTTGGTGGATCTGGCGGAGAATCAGTTGCCAGTCGCGCAGCGCCTGGACGAGCTTGGCGTGGCTCATCATATCGGTAGCAGTCAAGACTGCTCTTCCGCGATATTTGCCGCGGAGTTGACGCGACTCCTGGCGTCCGTCGAGACGCGACGCAACATGAGCAGTCGCGGACGAGAACTGGTCGATGGGCGGGGCGCGTCCCGCGTGTGCGATGCGTTGCTTGGCCGCGGCCTTCGAATGAGGCGGGCGAGAGAATCGGATTGTCGCTTGCTCTGGGAGTGGGCGAACGAGCCGGGAGTTCGCGCGTCTGCATTTTCGCAGAGAGCGATCGGATGGGAAGAACATACGAGGTGGTTTTATGGAAAGTTGGCAGATGAAAGTTGCATGATCCTCATTGGTGAAGTGGATGAAGGGCGGCCCGTGGGGCAGGTAAGAATCAATGCGATGGTCAATCGGAAAGCGGAAATCGACCTGAGTGTCGCTCTCGATTCGCGCGGGTCCGGATATGGTAGTTTGCTTCTTGAGGCTGCGCTGCACGAAGCGTTTGAATCCGGCAGAATCGATACCGTGCATGCTTACATCCGGCCGGAAAATCAAGCGTCTGCACGTGCCTTTGAAAAGGCGGGATTTTCACCGCAGGGAAAAAAGGAAGTGAGAGGTGTCATGGCGCTGCATTATTGCCGTGAACTGCCGGTCAGGCGAGGTTATATGAAAGATGTCGCGAGGAGCGGATGACGACGGCAAGCCGAGCTACCCAGGCCGACCTTCTGGAGCAGAGAATCGCCGAGAACCGGCAATCGCAGGAAGTTGATCTGGTGGCGTGGATATTTGAGCGGGCGCGCATAAATCCCACCGATCAGATCCTGGAATTATGTTGTGGAACCGGTGGGCAAACGTTGCGGATGCTTGACTCTCTCGACGAGAACGGTCGCGTGGTAGCACTTGATCTCTCGGCCACAGCGCTGGAAACGCTCGCCGGAAAGGCGAGCGGAGAAAAGTCCCTAAATCTCACGACCGTGCAAGCCAGCCTGGATGAACTGTCTCCGGCGCTGGAACGGAGCGGATTCCGGCGGCCAGCGTTCGATCTCGTGTTCTGCGCCTACGGTCTTTATTACAGCCAGAATGCACGCAGCACTTTGCATGAGGCGCGCAACTGGCTCAAACCTCACGGACGAATTGTGGTAGTCGGTCCTTTCGGTCCGAATAATAGCCAGCTTTTCGAGATGGTCGAGGCAAGCGGGATCACGCTGGCAGAGGCGGTCGTCTCATCCAGTCGGCGCTTCATGCTTGAGACGGTAGTTCCATGGGCGGCATTGCAGTTTGCGACGGTGAGGATCAGCACGATGGTGAACCCGGTGCGCTGGGCGACGCCGGAAAGAGTCCTGAATTATTGGCAGAACACGACATTTTATGACGCTGCCCGCAAGCCCGCGTTCGAGGCATTGCTGGAGCGGCACTTTGCGAAGCACGGACAATTCGTCAATGAGAAGTGGGTGATGATGGTGGAGATGCAAGATGCGCGATCGTGAGTCGGTGTTGGTAGTCGCCGCTCACCCCGATGACGAAATTCTGGGTTGCGGTGGAACCATGGCGCGGCTGGCGAATGAAGGTCACGAAGTACGCATCGCGATTCTTGCCGAAGGGATGACTTCCCGTTACCAGCAACGGGATCAGGTGGACCGGAAGCAACTCAATGATCTGCACAGCCACGCGCAGCTAGCCGCCGACAAAGTACGCGCAAAGGAACTGGTGCTCTGCAAACTGCCGGACAATCGGATGGATACCGTTCCTCTTCTTGAAGTGGTGAAGGTGGTGGAAGAGCTCCTTGAGAGATTTCGACCATCGGTTATTTACACTCATCACTCAGGCGACTTGAATGTTGACCACGGAGTTGTGCATCGCGCCGTTCTCACCGCGACCCGGCCGGTTCCGGGACAGCGCGCCCGGGAAATTTATGCATTCGAAGTTCCTTCTTCAACGGAGTGGGCTTTTCAGCGCCTGGAGCCGACGTTCCGGCCGAGCGTGTTCGTGGATATCAGTGCAACGCTCGACACCAAGATCTCGGCCCTCGCATGTTATGACACGGAGACGAGAGAATTTCCTCATCCGCGTTCGCCGGAAGCGCTGCGCGCAATCGCTATGCGCTGGGGCAGCGTAGCGGGATTTCAGGCGGCGGAGGCCTTCGAGTTGATTCGTTCGCTCAGGCCAGCGATCACTTAGCATGTCAGCAGAGATTGAAATTGCCGGGCGGCGGATTGGGGCAGAAGCGCCCGTCTATTGCATCGCCGAGGTGTCGGCGAATCATAATCAGAATTTCGAAACGGCGGTCTCTATTGTCAGGGCCGCGAAGGATGCCGGCGCCGATGCCGTTAAACTCCAGACCTACACTCCCGATACCATCACGATTCAGAGCAATCGGGAATGTTTTCAGGTTGGTGGCGGCACACTCTGGGATGGGCGAAATCTCTACGATCTCTACAAAGAAGCGTACACGCCCTGGGAATGGCAGCCGAAATTAAAAAGAGTTGCGGACGAGCTTGGGATGCATTGTTTCTCAAGCGCGTTCGATCACTCGGCGGTGCCACCGGCAAGCCGATGATCATGTCCACGGGAATGGGAACGATCGAAGAGATTGAAGAGGCTGTCACCACTGCCCGCGCCGCGGGAGCGAAGCAAATTGCGCTGCTTAAGTGCACGAGTGCTTATCCAGCCCCGGCGGAAGACATGAACTTGCGCACGATCCCGGAACTGGCGCGGCGCTTCGAGGTGCCAGTGGGACTCTCGGATCACACCATGGGCATCGCTGTGCCGGTGGCGGCAGTGAGCCTGGGCGCCACCATCATCGAGAAGCATCTGACTCTGTCGAGAGCAGCAGGGGGTCCCGATAGCGCGTTCTCACTCGAACCAGGAGAGTTCAAGGCGATGGTGGATGGGGTGCGTATCGCCGAGAAGGCGCTGGGTGGCGTCCACTTCGGCATCAGCGAGCGAGAGAGGTCGAGCCGGGTATTCCGGCGCTCATTGTTCGTTGTGCGCGATCTAAAGAAGGGCGAGAGGTTCACGGCCGACAACGTTCGCTCGATCCGGCCGGGAGACGGATTGCATACCCGGCATATGGCGGAAGTGCTCGGCAAGACCGCCGCGCGCGATGTTGTCCAGGGCACTCCACTGAGCTGGGATCTGGTGGAACCGAAGTGATTGCGGTCAGTTCAATCCTGCGACGCGCAGTCTATCCTGCGATGTCTCGTGCCGGATTGTTCTCCCGACGCGTTCGCGCTGGCGATGTGTGTGTGCTCACCTATCATGGGGTGCTCCCGCCGGGCGCGCCCGCGAACGAGTCTCCGGCGGAGGGGACACTGGTCTCGGCGGAGCAATTCCGACAGCAATTACGTTTTCTCAAATCAAACTACGAACTGATTACGCCGGAAGCATTTCGAAACCGGTGGAGCGGCAGTGCCTCATTGCCACGACGGGCTGTGCTTCTGACGTGCGATGACGGATTTCTCAACGTGCTGACTGATATGGTTCCGATTCTGCTAGAGGAAGGCGCCCGCTGCCTTTTTTTTGTCACCGGCGCATCGCTCTTGGATGCTCCAGTGAGGCTTTGGTATGAAGAACTCTATCGCATGCTCGATGCCGCTCCGGGCCATGCGCTGCTTGCGACCGGCTCGAAGAGCGCGCGCAAAGATACTCTCGAGAGCACGGGAAAGTTTCGATTTTGGTGGGATCTGGTCCATGAGCTTTCCAGGCTATCTTGGGATCAACGGAAAAATGCCCTTGATTCTTTGCGCACAGAATGGCTACTCCCGAAAGACTGGCAGATGTACGATCCAGCGGATGCGACCGCCGAGCGGCGTCACCGCGTGCTGAACCGGACTGAATTGCAGCAACTGGCCGCGAACGGGATGACTGTGGGTGCGCACACGATGAGTCATCCGATCCTCACGCAAATGGCGCCTGAGCTGGCGGATAGAGAAATGCGAGAATGTCGCGAAAAGCTAGAGGCATTGTTGGGACGGGAAGTCTGGGCGCTGGCGTATCCATTCGGGCATGAAGGGTCGGCGCGAGCACGTGAGATGAGAATCGCGGCGCAGGCCGGCTATACCTGCGCTTTTGTAAACTACGGTGGAGGCGTTTCTCGGGAGGCGACGCCACGATTCGCTTTGCCCCGCGCTCACGTGACTGCCAACATGAACCTTCCTGAACTGGAGGCGAACCTTACAGGATTCCCCCAGCGGTTCCAGAGATGGAACGGCGCCGGTGGAAAGCAGGATGACGCCTCAGAGCGGGGGGGGCGTGTGAATTCTCTCGCGCGAGATCCGAATCTGCGGGTTTACGACTCGGTCGAGGTTGCTGAACACTACGCAAATCTCGCTTATCTCACGCCATGCGAGCAGCACATGTTCGATTCGCATGTGAGAGTTGGGGCGAGGATACTGGAGATCGGGGTGGGAGGCGGGCGAGTGTCGGGTTATCTGTTGCAGCGAGCTTCGTCCTATATAGGTGTGGATTATGCGCCAAGGATGGTCGCCGCATGCCGTCAGAAATTTCCTGCCGCCGATTTTCGGGTGGCCGACGCTTCGGACCTGTCTGTTTTTTCCGATGGTTCTTTCGATGTTGTAGTGATGGCTTTCAATACCATTGACTATTTAGTTCCGGACTCGGCGCGAGCCCGTTGCATCACGGAGGTCCGTCGGGTTCTGAAACCGTCCGGGGTGCTGATCTTTTCCTCACACAATCCGCGAGCTGTGCTGGTGTCGCCCGCCTGGAATGGCGAGCGTTTGCGTTCG
>QIAJ01000226.1 GCA_003225495.1 Acidobacteriota bacterium | reverse complement strand
GGGCGACGGGGATGGGGATCGTGGTGCCGGGCGCGGTCAGTGCCACCATCGGAACTTCCGGCGTTGTCTTCGCAGCGACGGATCGTCCTGCACTCGATCCGAAGGGGAGACTGCATACCTTCTGTCATGCGACTCCAGGACGCTGGCATGTGATGGGCGTCACGCAGGCGGCAGGGCTGTCGCTACGTTGGTTTCGCGATCAGTTCGGAGCGGGGAAGGATGACGGACGGGATCCGTACGAGAGGCTGACCGAGGAGGCGACGGCCGCCGAACCGGGAAGCAGGGGGCTGCTCTGGACACCTTACCTGATGGGGGAACGAACACCCCATCTGGATCCCGGCGCGCGCGGAGCAATGGTTGGCCTTACTGCGTCGCACACGAGAGCGCACGTGATTCGCGCGATTCTTGAAGGTGTAGCCTTCAGCCTGCGCGACAGTTTTACTCTCTTCGGCGAGATGGGTGTACCGGTGAATAACATCCGTTTGGGTGGCGGGGGAGCGCGTTCGCGGCTGTGGCGGCAGATCCAGGCCGATGTTTATGGGAAAGAAGTCGAGATCGTGGAGGCCGAAGAAGGCGCGGCTTATGGGGCTGCAATTCTGGCTGGCGTTGGGGCGCGGATGTGGAAGTCGGTCGACGAAGCGTGCGCGGCGGTCGTGCGGGTAGCCGCGCGGGTGAAACCGGCGAAAGATAACATCCCAACTATGGACAAGAATTATCAGGCTTATCGCAAGGTGTACGGGGCGACCCACAGCATTTTCAGTTCGTAGCCTTGACACTTATAGAGGAGCAGCATTCATGGCAAAGACAGGACAGTACGATCCCAAACCGGAACATAAATTTTCTTTTGGCTTGTGGACGGTAGGAAACCGTGGCCGGGATCCTTTCGGGGATGCGGTCAGGGAATCGATAGGGCCGGCGGCGTTGGTCGATCTTCTTGGCGAGGTCGGCGTCTGGGGCGTGAACCTGCACGACAATGACCTCGTACCCATCGACGCTACGCCATCGCAACGCGACCAGATTGTCCGCGAGTTCAAGAAAGCATGCCAGCGGAATGGAATCGTGGTCCCGATGGCGACGGTATCGCTGTTCTTTCATCCGGTATTTCGCGACGGCGCGTTTACGGCAAACGATCCCGAGGTGCGGGGCTACGCGATACAAAAGACCCTGCGCGCCATGGATCTTGGGGCAGAGCTGGGCGCCAAGATTTTTGTTTTATGGGCGGGAAGGGATGGCGCGGAAACCGATGGCTGCCGGCGTGCGGATATCGCCGTGAAGCGGATGCGCGAGGCGATCAACTATCTGTGTGAATACAACATCGAAAAAAAGTACGGGTACAAGTTCGCGCTGGAAGCGAAACCGAACGAACCGCGCGGCGACATCTATTTCGCAACGACCGGACATTATCTCGGATTGATTCCGACGCTGGATCATCCCGAGATGGTTGGACTGAATCCGGAAGTCGCGCACGAGACTATGGCCGGCCTGAACTTCATGCACGGCGTAGCGCAGGCCTGGGAAGCGGGCAAGCTGTTCCACATTGACCTGAATGATCAGGCGCCGGGAAGGTATGACCAGGATTTGCGCTTTGGCTCGCACAATCTGAAAGCTGCATTCTGGCTGGTGAAATTTCTGGAAGATGTCGGATACAACGGATCACGGCACTTCGACGCGCACGCGGGGCTGCATGCGCACGTATCTGATTTTGAAAGAGAAAGCCAAGCAATGGAATGCCGACAAAGAGATCCGGACAATTCTGAAGCAGGTTGAAGCGGATAGTACTGGCATCGCGACGGGCAAATTTTCCCAGAAGAATGTCGCGAACTTGCTGAATTCCAACTTCGACAAAGACCGAATCGCGAAGAAGGAGCTGCCTTACGAGCGGATGGATCAGCTCACGGTCGACATTCTTCTTGGCGTCCGCTGACGGAGCGTCAATTACCGGATCGCCTATTTCGCAGCGGCCACGGCGGCCACTGTCAGAGGCACGTCGAGCGTGCCGATTTTCTGGGTCGCATGATCCATCACACCGAGTCGCAGATCGTACTGGCCGGGTGGAAGGTCCAATTCCTGGGGCACGACGAGACCATCGCGTAGCGCCGCGTTGTAATCGGATATCGGCAGCGTGCTATCCACGGTGTTGGAGATTTGCCCTACCGGCGCGCCTTGCTTGGTGAAGGCTACGGCGATGCAATCGATTACGGCGTGCTTGCGGTGCTCGGGAGTATCGGTGAAGTCCATCCCGCGAATATCGATCTTGTAGGTAATGCGCGTCTTTTTGTTGGTGGCGTCGGGAGGAAGCACGATCACCGTCAGCGGCACGACCGTTGAAGGCGGGACCCCGGGCTGCATCGCGACAATCAGTGGATGCGCCTTCGGGGATTGTGCTCCGGGCTGGCCGCTGGGGAAATAACCAGGACGATACGCGAGCTTCATCCCGGTGCGGTTGATCTTCACTTCGATCTTTCGGAATTCCTGGCTCTTGTCGTTTCGAGCGGGAGTGTACGCGATGGCATAGTAGGTCGATCCGTCGTCCATCGCTCGTCCGATCGAGCCACGAACATCATTGCCCGCCAGAACTTCGCCGCCGGTTTGTTCGGCCACTTCCTTCATTGAGCTGCGTTCTTCAAATCGGGTTGCCGATTGAGTGTTCAGATTCTGCCCGAAAGCCTGAGGATTATCCGTTCCGGCAAAACTTGCGCTGGCGCCGGCGCTCACGGACAGGTCAACGCCCGATATTTGAATTCCGCGGACATCAATCGGGTAGACCGCGATGCGGGCGGTAGCAAGCGCTTGAGTCGTAACACGCAATGCAGCGGGGAAATTGGGCGCAGTTTCAAGCCCCGTAGTAGGAGCAAAGCTTCCGCTGTTCAATTGCATCAACCCGGCCGCTGACGGCTTCAAACGGATCGGAAAACTCCCCGACAGCCATATCAGATTTTTCCGCCCCGGATAACTCGAAACCGAGCGCGCGAGCGCGCTCAGAGCGTCCAGAGTAGTGAATACCCGCTCTGCGGTGCGGTCAGCCTCCATCATTGCATTGCTACGCTGCCGCCTCTGGGCACTACCAAGGTCCAAGGCGCCACCGCCATTGAGGTTGCTGAGTGCGCCTGCAGAGGCGCCGGGAGCATTGACGGCCGGTGTCGCGATGCGGCCGACATCGTCGGCCGCGCCTTGAAACTGCTGGCGTTCCGCATCAGTCCGCAGTAGAAGTGAACGTTCGTTCATTACCTTTTCGGCGGATGCGACCAGTGCGGCTGGATCATCGCTGAATCCCTGTACCAGTGTGAGCCTGCTGCCCAGCACAAACATGGCAATTGTTTTTCCAGGAGGCAGCGTTTTGAGAAATTCGATTGTCTGCTTGCGCGCATAAGCCTGATCTGTTGTCGGCGTATTCCAAAGGTCCAGGAGGAGAATGTTGAGCGGTCCTTCCGGAGGCGCGGGCAGTTGGTTCGTAAAAGTGTTGGGGGGAAGGCTGAGCTTCGGAGCAGCAGCGCTCTTTGCAGCCTGTACTGTGTTCGGCAAATGCGGCTCAAAAGCCCGGATTTCCTGGGCATGACCATCTTCCAACACGGTAAAGTCTGATTGTTGTAGTCCTGTGATCGGACGGCCCGTCGAGTCGGTCACCGAAACATCGAGTTGTACGAGTTGCGCCTGAGTGTGGAAGGTCGCGACGCTGGCCGCTTGTGTTGACGAGGCTGGAGTGCCCACGACCGGTGGGATATTTGCAGAAGCTACCGTCGATCCGGCGGGGGATGGTTGAGTGACGTCTGCCGCTGTTTGGGGCGTGGCGGCGCCTGTCGCGGCCACATTCGCCGAGGGACTGGCAGAACCCGGCTGGGTCGTGGTGACAGATGCATTTACAACACCTGAAGTGTTGGAGTTCCCGGTGGCAGCCGCGATCACGGTTCCGGGGTTAGTCCTCGGAATGCTCGGCTGCTCCAGTTGTACTTGTCGGATATCGTCCGGCTTCGAACCGAAGTCTTCGATTTCCAGTTCGTGCCTCTTGTTGAAGCGGAGTTTGAG
>QIAJ01000227.1 GCA_003225495.1 Acidobacteriota bacterium | reverse complement strand
ATCGGCGTCGAAAAGGGTGACAAGGTAAAAGAAGGCCAGGTCGTAGTGCGCCTCGAAGACCAGGAGTTTCGCGCCTTGTATGAGCAAGCTCGTGGCGGCTATGAAAGCGCCAAGGCGCGGCTGTCAGAAATGGAACACGGTTCGCGTCCGGAGGAAGTTCAGCAAGCGGAGCACAATCTTTCCGAGGCTCGCGCCACCGCCGCCAATGACAAGATCAATCTCGAGCGAATGCGAAATCTATTCGCTCAGGGAGTAGTTTCCAAACAGGCGCTTGACGATGCCACCGCCCGCAATGACGCTTCCCAGCAGCGCGCGAATTCTCTCGAGCAAATGTTTCGAATGTCTAAAATCGGTCCGCGCAGCGAGCAGATACAGCGTGCCCGCGCCGATATGTTGCAGGCGCAAGGCCAGATGGACTATGCCAAGGCTCAACTCGACGCGACGACGATCAAAGCACCCGTCAGCGGCACGATTCTGGAGCGTACGGCTGAAAAGGGCGAATTGGTAACGGCGCAGTTTGCCAGCGGCGCCGAAGGTGGACCACGCGGGTCGGTTGTCGCGCTGGCCGATCTGGATGACATCCAGGTCGAACTCGATATTGCACAGGATGACTTCGCCAAACTCGGACCGAAGCAGGAAGCCACCGTGATCCTCGATGCATTCAAGGATCGAAGCTACAAAGGTGCGATTGCGGAAATTTCCCCGGAAGCCAATCGTCAGAAGGCAACGGTGCAGGTGAAGGTGCAGATCACAAATCCTGACGCCTACCTGCGCCCCGAGATGAACGCAACCGTCCAGTTCCTGGAAAATAACAACAAACCGGTGGCGAAGAAGCAAGCCGGCGCCTTCATCCCCACACAGGCATTACGGGACAAAGACGGAACAAAATTTGTATTTATCGCTTTCAATGGCAAAGCCCTACGGCGCGATGTCCACGTTCAAGGGCCGCGCTCCGGAGGCTATCTGGTGGATTCACTGACGGGTGGCGAAAACGTAATCACCAACGCTCCCGCAGATTTAAAGGATGGGCAAAAAATTCGTATCAAGGGGCAGTCATGAGTGTAGCCACGCAAATGCCGACGGCGGTGGGCACGAAAGTTGTGCAGGCTCGCGCCGTAAACAAAATTTTCAAGCGCGACGCTTTTCAGGTCACCGCGCTTGACAACGTGACCATCGACATTGCTGCGGGAGAATTTCTCGCCCTGATGGGCCCTTCCGGTTCCGGCAAGACGACCTTGCTCAACATGATTGCCGCCATCGATCGGCCCACATCCGGTGAACTACACGTGCTCGGTGAGAACATCTTTAAGCTGAACGATGCCCTATCAGCCCGCTGGCGCAATACCCACGTCGGCTACGTCTTTCAGACGTTCAATCTCATTCCCGTCCTTACGGCTTTTGAAAACGTCGAACTGCCATTGCTCCTGACCAAGATGTCCACGCAACAGCGGCGCGATCATGTGCTGACCGCGCTCAAACTGGTAGGGCTGGAAGACCGCGTCAACCACCTTCCCAAACAACTTTCCGGCGGACAGGAGCAGCGCGTCGCGATTGCGCGAGCGATCGTGAGCGATCCGACGCTCATTCTCGCCGACGAACCGACCGGCGACCTCGACAGCAACTCAGCCACCGAAATCCTGGAGATCTTGAAGCGGCTAAATGAGGGCTTCAAGAAGACGATCGTGATGGTCACGCACGATCCGCACGCCGCGCAATACGCACACGTCACCCGGCATTTGGAAAAAGGAAAACTCTTGCCGATGTGACGTTTTGGCGACGCGAAGTCAGGCCGTCACTTGAGACGGCTGGTCGTCGGATGGTGCATCCGCTTCGCTGACCCACTCCCACACGCGACGCCCGCGGTCGTTGGTCAGGCTGCGCGCCTCTCCGTAGTCCACCAGACGGTTCAACACCGTGGTTACCGAAGCCATGGGATCTTTGTGGCGCAGCAGAATTTCGCCCGCCCGTCTCTCTAGTTCCTGGCAGACTTCGCGCGCGCCCAACGGACCCCGCGCCTCCATAAGGACAATACGGCAGGCTTTCGTGAAGCCCGGTTGTCGGCCGTTCGGTTTGCGATCGATCAACTCGAGCAGATCTTCGCCCAGCACATCGTCGCCGAAAAGATTAGCTAGTCCGGAGATTGTTTGTTTCACCGTGCCAATGCGCTTCATGATGTCCGCGCGCTGGCGCATCAGTTGACGAAGTTCATCGTGCGCTGCCCTTACTACCTGCTGCACGGGAACGCCGCTCATTCGAGGATCCATTTCACCGGCGCCATCCCGGTCGTGCTTCCCCACTTCCATAACTTCCTCCGAGCCCGGAACCTGCCCCCCACAACCCTGCGCCATGCAGAGTCCTGCCTAGTTCTTTGTGCTACGGCAGAGGATTCGCGAAAGTTCCCGGATAGGGAACTCCCCCAAGACAGCGGGGAATCCTTTGCACTGTTGGACTCATGTGCAGTGAAAAAGTCATCACCTGGGTTTCGAGGGGTTTCGAATATTAACGATAGAGCGCGGTCACGCAATAACCGCGCTCCACATAATGGGATGGCTTCTACTATTTACTGGAGGGTTTGGCCGGCATTGCTTTCTTGGCTGCCGGTTTCAGCGCCTGATCGGGCTGAATTTCGTTGCCCGCTTCATCCACGTAGTGAATATCAAAGGCGGCATCCGGAATGTTGAGCATCATGACTGCCGATACCGCTTTAAAGGTGTGAACGCTCTTCGCAGGCAAATATGAGTAGTCGCCGGGACCCATGCTTGCGGCCTTGCCGTCCTTCATTTGGGCGCTGCCTTTTCCGCTGATGATTACGAGTTGTTCGCCTGCCGTATGCCAGTGCCACGGGACCACGCAGCCTGGTATGAACTTCAGCATCAAGGCAGCCGATTCCTTGGACGGATCACCCCGTTGCACAGCCACTTTCATACACGCCGGTAGTCCCGGCAGATTTGCGAACTTGCTGGTTTTTGCAGCCGCAAATGTCATTGCATTCGTGTCCTGCGCTACCACCGACACGGGGAAACAAAACAAAACGATCAATACAACGCCACAGATCCACTGTCGCATGCATACCTCCATCGTGAATTGACATCCCAAAAAAGGGTATAGAAAAAAATGGGCGGCGCAAAGGCAGCGCTGCCCCACATTGAATTGATATCGCTTATCCCATCACGGTGGTGTGTTCCGGACGAATCTTATAGAGCACCCGTACTTCACCTGGCTGCGAGTACGGATATTTATCCAGGCCCATGTACTTCTTCGCCATTTTGTTGATGTGCTCTCCCGCGCCCTGCTCCGTAATCTCAACCACGGTTCCGCGAATCTCCAGATACCGGTACGGATTGTCGGGATCAATGATAGCCAGTGCGACACGAGGGTCTCGGCGCACGTTTCTGTCTTTTTGACGCCCTTTAGCGGAATTGAAAATCACGTGCTCACCATCGAAATCACACCACACCGGTGTGACCTGTGGTCGCCCATCCGGCATGAGGGTTCCCAAACTTGCAAAGGCTTTCTTCTGGAAAAGATCCCTGTATTTCTCGGGGATAACGTTCGGCATCACTCTCTCCTTCCTGAATCATCGATCCTTGAAGCAGCGATTATAGATGCGCGGAGAGCTTCGCGGGCAACACCATATCCACTCAACCGCATACTGGCCGGGCAGGTTTGGGTTTCAATCTGCCTCCGGATACAATATTCAAACTCTTTAAACGTTTTTTGGCAGAGACCGTGGTGAGCGTTGGGCGAGCTCTATCCCGGATCTTCAGCGACTTGTTTTTAGGAGCACTTGATTCCATGAGCGTGGTCCCCTCGCATATCCGACCAACCTGTCGGGCAGCGCTTCTTATTCTGCTTGCATTGCTGCTGCTTGGAAGTTTGCTTACTGCGCAGCAGTCCCCCTCGCAATACCCCCCGACCGTCGTCTTCATGACCGACTTTGGCACCGTGGATGACTCGGTCGCCCTATGCCGCGGGGTGATGTATGGCATCACTCCGAATCTGCGCATCGTCGACCTCACCCATCAGGTCACTCCTTTTTCCATCCAGGACGGCGCCCGCTTTCTTTTTGGTGCCACCCCTTACTTCCCTGCCGGAGTCGTATTTGTAGTCGTCATTGATCCGGGCGTAGGTAGCACTCGCAAACCTGTAGTCGTCAAGTCAAAGCGTGGCCAGTTCTTTGTTTTGCCGGACAATGGCCTGATGACGATGGTGGAAGATCGCGACGGAATTGAAGGCATCCGCGAGATTACCAATCAGGACTGGATGATCGGCGCCAAAATTTCTTCAACTTTTCACGGCCGCGACATCTTTTCTCCGGTAGGCGCGCGCGTAGCCCGGGGTGATGACTGGACGAAAGTCGGTCCCGAACTGAAGCAATTGGTTCGTCTTGATCTGAAACCGCCGAAACTTGACGACAAGGGTCTGAGCGGCGAGGTCATTGCATTGGATGGACCCTACGGCAACCTGATCACGAACCTCGACGCTGATGACTTCCTTAAGCTTGGCTATCAGCGCGGCGAAAAGATTAAAGTCACGATCGCCGGTCGTGAGATCGAGATGCCGTTTGTGAAAACCTTCAGCGATGTCGCACTCAAGCAGTCGCTATTGTTCATCGATTCGCGCGGACGCGTCAGCTTCGCAGTGAATCAGGGGAGTTTCGCGGCCACTTATGGAGTGGAACCGCCCCAACCGATTTTTATCAAGCGCAAGTAGAAATTGCGACGCTGCCAGATTCGGAGCGACTAGTATCAGGGCGCCCTTCAACCGCGCCAAGAACTTCTCAACAGACTGGGCTTTAGCCCTGAGGTCAAGGCACCATGACAGGCAAGCACCTTGCGACAAATGTTGCAACTCTGAGCGCGATCATTCTCCTCTTGGCAAGTCTCGCATCTGCCCAAAGCTTCCGCGGATCCATCCGCGGGAAAATCACCGACCCGAGCGGCAGCGTGATTGCCAATGCCAAAGTTTCGGCCAGGAATACCGGTACCGGCCTGACTCGCGAGGCAACCACCAGTGACGACGGGGCCTACGTGCTCGCCGAACTGCCGGCCGGCATCTACACCGTCACCGCCCAAGCAGCAGGCCTATCTCCAGCCGCGATGAACGTCCGAGTCAACGTCGGCCTCGATACCACTGCCGATTTCGATCTGACGCAAGTAGAGAGGAGGCAGGAGCAGCTCAACGTCACTGCGGAGGCGCCTTTGATCGAAGCCACTCGCGACGTACTGGGCGAAATTGTGGAACAGCACCTCGTGACCGAGCTGCCATTGAACGGACGAGATTTCAGCAAACTGGTCGCCCTCACTCCCGGAACGACGGTAGATCCGTCGGGTGTAGCGGGAACTCAGGGCGGGTTCGGTCAATTCAATGTCAATGGCAACCGCGACCGTTCGAACAACTACATGCTCGACGGCACGGACAACAATGATCCCTTCTTTAACAACTCGGCGTTGAACCAGACCGGCATCGGCGGCGCTCCCGCTTCTCTTCTGCCCATTGAAGCCATCGAGGAATTCAACCTGCAATCGCAGTTCGCCGCAGAGTACGGAAGAAACAGTGGATCAGTAGTGAACATTGTGACGCGCTCGGGCACCAATCATCTGCACGGCTCCGCGTTCGAGTTCTTCCGCAACAGCGCGCTCGATGCCCGTAATTTCTTCAACACCCAACCCCGCAAATCCGTTTTCCAGAACAACAATTTCGGAGCAGCCGTCGGCGGTCCAATCGTAAAAGACAGAACGTTTTTCTTCGGTGCGTATGAAGGTCAGCGTGAGCGAGTTGGGTCAGACTTCTTGCTTTTGGTGCCGACCCGAGCCGAAATAGCGCAGGCGCGCTCCATCGCCCTTGGTAAAAACGAAGGCGTAATTAACCCTGGGCTCGATGCAGTGTTAGCGTTCTATCCTCAGAGCGACACCAATCAGATTGCGGGCGTCGTCAATGATAAGAACAACGGCAATAATCTGATCGCCAAGCTGGATCACAGCATTTCCGACACGGAACTGTTAACCGGACGGTATGCATTTTCGCAAAGCGACCAGGTGTTTCCTTTTGGCTCCCCGGGCGGCTTTGGAACTGGCTCACGCCTCGCTGATTTCGCACAGACTTCGCCAGCGCGAGTGCAAGTTCTTTCGGCCAGTCTCCTTTCTACTCTCAGCTCAAGCAAGCTGAATGAGGTTCGCTTCGGCTACAGCCGCTACCGCACGTCCTTTAGTTCTCTAAACGCAAATTATGATCCGGTTACGAACGGACTCAATCTCGGAACTGGCAAGCTTGGGTTGCCAGAATTTGATTTCAGCGGGATCGAGAACCTCGGCG
>QIAJ01000225.1 GCA_003225495.1 Acidobacteriota bacterium | reverse complement strand
CCATTGTCGATCCGCCGCGTCCGGAGCGTTCGGCTGAACGAACGAGCGCGAGATTTTCAAAAGTGTTGGCGGCGCAAGCTTGCTCCAGGAAACTCGGGCGACGCCGTACGTCAGTTTCAACCCGATCGCCTGATCATCCGCGCTCGAGACTCCGGTATATTGCACGCCGCCGGTGTCGGTGAACGCGCCGGAGAATTGCTTGCGGTTAAGATCATCGATCAACTTTTTCTTCCAAGCGGCGACCCATTGCGATTTTTTCTGCGGCGCGCCTTCCATTTCGCTTTGGCTGAGTTGTCGCGACGGTGTCGCGGCCGCAGCCGCGGCTGGAGCTGGAGCGGGTGGCGCCCTACCGGAAGCCGCGTCCGAAATCGCACTCCGCGTTTTGAATTGTTTTTTGTCCGGAGGCGGCGCGCCGGGCTGCGATTTCCAGGCGAGATAAGTTCGACAATCGTCGGAATATTTCTGCGCCAGCGGTTTCAACTCCGTGATCCAGGCAAATTTTCCGGTCGGCTGCGCTTTCAAAAACTGATCGAGCAGTGGCGCGGCGTTTTGAACATCGAGTTGCTCGATCTCTTTCAACGCAAACGGGAAAAGCGCGAACGATTCAAACGAACTGGTGTTCGCGTTGCCGGGCGAAGTGGTTCGCGGAGCCAAAAGTGATTTCGCCGTCGAAGTGAAAAAATTCGCAAGATCGATATCGTCTTTCGGAAAATTTGTCGTGCCGCCTTTCTCAACCGCTTGCAACGCTTCGCGCGTTTGCGCTTCATCGCGTCCGACCATGGCCGAGAGTGCCTGTTGCATACGCGCCCAATCGGTCAACGGCTGACGGCCGCGCGCCTCATTTGCGATTCGCGCGAAGGCGGTCCCCGCGACCTTGTAGTGATTCAAAACCAATTGGTGCCGCGCATCGGCCGCTTGCTTTTCGAGCTCGGGAACCGGAATTGCGGTTGAAGAAATCGCCAGCTGCTTCTGTGTTTTCTGGACGAAGACAAAAACTCCCGCGCCCACAACCAACAGGATCGCAGCGGCAACCGCGATAATTTTTCGCGTCCGGCGTTTGGCCGTCGCCACATCAATGACGTCGCGGCCGGTGAGCTTTTTGTAGGCCGCCTCTAGCGCGGTGATGAGCTCGTCATAAGAAGAGAAACGCTGCTCCGGATTCGGCGCGATCATTCGCTGGAGAACGCGCGCAGTCTCAGGCGAAACATTTGGCGCAACGACGGAGAGCAAGTGCGGCTGCTGCTTGAGCGCGAGCAATTCGCTGGCGGAATTGGTGTCGCCCTCGATCGGCGCTTTGCCGGAGATCGCGTGAAACAGCGTCGCGCCAAGACTGTAGATATCGCTGCGGAAATCTTCCGGCTGACTCTGCAATCGCTCGGGCGCGACGTAATACGGCGTCCCCCAAATTTCGCCGCGCGCTTCGGCAGTGATTCCCGCCAATCCGAAGTCGCCGATCTTCGCGAGGTGCTCATCGGCAAAAAGAATATTCGCCGGCTTCACGTCCCGATGAATCATTCCTTTGGCATAAGCGGCGCGCAAACCCTTCGCGGTTTGAATGCCCGCTTCGAGGACTAATTCCTCGGGCAAACGCTTTTGCTCTTCGATCAAATCGTCGAGACTTCCGTGCTCGACCAGTTCCATGATGAGATAAAACTGGCCGTGAGCCGTCCCGGAAGAAAAAACCTGGACGATGTTCGGGTGATTGACCGCCGCGGCTGCACGCGCTTCCGTTTTCAACTCCGCGGTCGCATCCAATCCGCCTTCGAGATCTTTGCGCAAGAGTTTCAGCGCCACGAAACGATCGAGCAAAGTATCGCGCGCTTTATAAACGGTGCCCATTCCACCGACACCGACCGTTTCGACAATGACGAAGTTGTCGAACATGCGTTGCGCGCGCACGTTCTCGCCGCAGTTCGGACAGGCTACGTTCGCGAGTGGTTCGACGTTAGTTGTATCGAAAGCCTGCCCGCAGGCGGGACAAGTTTGCTGCGTCGCGGCGCTCGATTCGGCGGACATTTAGGGCGATTGTAACATCGACATCTACTCACCTGACAACGTGATTTCAACCGGCCACACATCAAGCACAACGGAACTTGTTATCGAGAAAGAGGCGCCGCGGCTCCGGCTGGATCAATTTCTCGCGCGCGAGCTGCCAAGATTTTCGCGATCACGAATTCAAGAGCTCATCCGCAAAGACTTCGTCACCGTGAACGGTTCCCCTGCCCGGCCGCGCGATCTCGTTCGCGCCGGAGATCGGATTATTCTGAACGAGCCGCCGCTGGAAAAGATCGACATCGAGCCACAAGCGATTCCGCTCGACGTGATTTATGACGATGACGATCTGGTCGTAATCAATAAGCCGGCCGGTCTCGTAATGCATCCGGGCGCAGGTCAGCGCGATCAAACCTTGGTGAACGCTTTGCTCCATCGATACCCCACACTATCTGGCATCGGCGGCAAGGAGCGCCCCGGAATTGTGCATCGGCTCGACAAAGAGACGAGCGGCTGTCTTGTTGTCGCGAAAAATGACGAAGCGCATCGCGGATTGTCGGCGCAATTCGCGGAGCGCAACATGGAAAAGATTTATCTCGCGATCATCGCCGGAAAATTGCGCAGGATCGCGGGGACGATCAAAGAGGAGATCGGACGACATCCGGTCGATCGACAACGAATGTCGGTTCGCTCGGGGCGCGGCCGCGAAGCCAAAACCGAATATCGCGTCGTGATCTCGTCGAACGAAATGACATTGGTCGAATGCAGATTGCACAGCGGGCGGACGCACCAAATCCGCGTTCATTTGCAGCACATCGGACACCCGGTCATGGGGGACAAAGTCTACGGCGGCCGATTCGCAAAAGCTTTCCCACGCCAAATGTTGCACGCCTGGAAGTTAGCATTCGAACATCCGCGCACCGGCGAGAGAAAAAACTTCGAAGCTCCGCTACCGGAAGATTTTCAAAAAGCGCTTAAGTCGCTGCCGGCGCTGACTTTTTCTGCACCGCGAGCCTAATCACCGCATCGAGTCGGCTTGAATCGCTTCGATCACCTGGACCGGCATCACCGGTTCGACGACGACATCTTTGTCGTTGATCCGATGCAGGCCGGCGCGATGCGCGGCAAGATCGACAAGTTCCGCCACGCGAGATTTCAAAGCGCGGGCCCGGCCCCAAAGAAACAGCAAGAAGATGCCGTAGGGAACCACCGACCAAAGATCGAGATGAGAGGCGTGCAGTTGACGATAAATCACAATGCTGAGCGCGATGAGATTGAAAATGACCGTTGTCGTGACCATTCGATTGCGCAGTCGCACGCGGGTCAACCGTTTCGCGCCGCTGTGATCTTCGGTGACGGTCTGCAAGACAATGCTCCACCAGAAGTTTCCGTAAATTTGGATGTCCCATTCGTTCCAACCGGTATCGACTGAGTAACGCCAGCCCTCCTCTTCGAGCAGTTGGAAGATTTGGCCGAGCAGATGGTGACGATCCCGCCCTTCGTCGCTCCAGAAAACGCGGCGGCGCACCCCGCGAGCGGGTTTTGCATCCGCGGGCAAATGTTCGTGGGTGCTGATGACATTGCGCGGTGTGCGTTTGAAATGCAGCCAGGTGAAGTAACGAGAAAATCCGCGAACGAGCGGTTGAACAAACGCGAGACACATCACGAGCAATCGCGCAGGCACGGTATCAAATTTCGGCTCGATGTGGGCGCGCACCATGTATGAGAGGGCGACGGTCAGTGTTCCGCCAAACATCAGGTAAGGCACGATGCGCAAGCTCGGCAGAAAAATTCCGAGCCCGAAAAGAAACAAGGTAAGCGCGAACCATTCGATGCTGCTGAGATACGCGGCGACGTCGGATTGAGGCGCGGCGTACATCGATTGGAAAAATCCTTCGCCGAAAACACCGTGATAAATCACCGGCCGATCGATAAACCAACTAAAGCGCGGCGCACCGTAAATTTGCCCGCGCCATTTCGCGGT
>QIAJ01000040.1 GCA_003225495.1 Acidobacteriota bacterium | reverse complement strand
GAAAGACGGACGCTAAGAAAGGCAAATACACCTTGAACGTCACCGCCGACGACCGCACCATCGAAAAGAAAGATAAGAATGCCAGTGAGCCCGTGCAGTTCTACACCGGGCGCGATCACATGCTCTACGAACTGGTCGTGTGGAGCGTAGACAAAAACAAGATTACCGGATACCTGAGCACTCCCAAGAATGCTCCCATCCCGGTTTCCGCTACGCAGCAGTAATAGGAATGATCTCGGGCGCGCACACCCTCTTGGAGATCGCCCTTCGAACAGGGATCGTCTACTTTTTGGTGCTGATCGGGATTCGCATCAGCGGCAAAAGGGAAGTCGGCCAGATGACCCCGTTCGATCTCACTCTCCTCCTACTGCTTTCCAATTCCGTCCAGAATGCCATGACCGGCCCCGATACCTCGCTCACCGGCGGAGCCGTCGCAGCAGCAACTCTCCTGATATTGAACTATCTGATCGCGGAAGTCGCCGGAGTAAACCGCCGCTTTCGCCGGGTCATCGAGGGACAGCCCAGCCTGCTGGTCCATGATGGCGAGATCATCACGGCTCACATGGCCCGAGAGCACATCACCATGGATGCCCTCGAGTGCGCCCTGCGCGAGCACGGTGTCGCCACCTATAAAGACGCTGCCCTCGCCGTCCTCGAAGTCGATGGCTCCATCAGTGTTTTGAAATACGACGACATTCAACCCGCCGCTCACAACCACCTGGCGCGCAGACGCTTCATCAAGAAGAACTAGGCGGGGTTATGTTGTGTGAAATCGCCAGAATGTTCTATTCGCTAGCAACCACCTGAAGCTCACCTAGCCTCATCAGCGGTCAGTTAGGCGTGCAGATCTCGCCGCACCAGCGTCGCATCCAAAAAGAATCCCAGACCCAGCGCGAGTGGAATGACGCCAAATGCGACCGCTTTCCACACATCCGGATCGTTGCGCGCGATCAGGGAAAACGCGACCATGTAACCAAGCGCGCCGGCGACCAGCAAAATTCCTGAGCGGCGCGAGCGCGCAGCTTGAGAAAGTTCCGGCTCCATTGGCACGCTGACGCCGCGTGCGATCGCTGCCAGCTTCTCCTCGGTACGCAGTTTGCGGATCCGATAGTAGGTAAACATGCCGCCCAGCGGCACCGCGAAAAACATCGTCACTGCCACTAGTCCTGTAATTCCGTCCTCCATATGTAGCCCTCCAGAGGCGATTTGCCGTTAACTCCAGCATTCGGTACGCCCTGCAAAATGAGTTACGGAATTGTGTGTGAAACAGTTCCCTGATTTCAGGGACTAGTCAGAGCCCGCTACCGCTGCTCGTTCGCCAAAGGTAGGAATTTCCTTGATCATCTTGTCTTCGAGCAGTTGTTCGAGGCGCGAATAGTTGCCCGGACGCGTGGGCTTGCTTGTGCTCGGCACTAGCCCGACAGCCTGATTGCGCCCTCGTTGCTTGGCCAGGTACAGGCCGCGGTCTGCCAGCCGCAGTACTTCATCCACTGACAACTCCGCGCACTCCATCGGGAGCCACGGCAGAGGGGCCCATCCCACCGAGCAGGTACGGTTCATTCGCCGGTCATTGCCCAGATCGAATTCCATACCGCCGATAGCTCGCAGGATTCGCCCGGCCATCATCGGCGAGTCGTCGCGCTCCGCCGAACGGCAGACCACTAGAAATTCCTCGCCGCCCCAGCGGATCAGGAAATCAGATTCCCGTACCACCCGGTTGAGCCGCTGCGCAATTTCCACCAGCATGCGGTCGCCGGCATCGTGTCCGTGCTGGTCATTGACGTCCTTGAAATGATCGATATCGATTAGGAAGAAAATCAAGTCCCGATGATCGTGGCTGTAATGTTCGCCCGTCCGATACGCCCGGACTGCCTGGCTGGCATCTGCCAGAATCGTGCTTTGGAAGAACC
The DNA here is from genome assembly GCA_003225495.1 of Acidobacteriota bacterium. Taxonomy (GTDB): domain Bacteria; phylum Acidobacteriota; class Terriglobia; order Terriglobales; family Acidobacteriaceae; genus Acidiflorens. Next base: position 20,617 of record QIAJ01000040.1, on the reverse strand, counting down.
GCCGGTTGCGCACGCCGGTGAGAGGGTCGCTCAACGATGCCTGCTGTAATTCGCGGTTCGCCTGTGCCAACTCCGCGCTTCGTTCCGCCACCGCGCGTTCCAGCCGTTCCTTCTCCCTCCGTGCGCGCTCCTTCTGACTCCAGAGCGCTGCCCAGATTCCTAACCCGATCAGCAGCGTGCCGATGGATCGTGCCCACCACGTCGCCCACCATGGCGCCAGCACCGTAAACGAGTACGATGCCATGTTGCTCTGTCCCAATCCCGGCGAGCCGCATATTGCCTGGAAGGTGTAATCGCCGGCAGGCAGTGAAGAGTAACGCGCTTCCCGAAGAGAAGTCTCCGTAAAATCAGGCTCCAGGCCGGCGAGTCGGTAGCGGCACGTGATTCCATCAGGATCGTGAAACACGGGAGTCGCAAAGCGCGCCAGGAAAGTATTGTCGTAATATCGAATTTTTCGTGACGCATCGGCGAGGTGATCATGCTTGCCGAACATTGCCGCGGTAAGAACGACGCTGGGCCTGCCCAGTGCCGGTTCTTCTTGATTGGAATCGTATCGCGCCAGTCCTTTGCTGGTGCCGAACAGGATGCTCCCATCCGATTCCTGCCACAGGCTGTCGCAGTTGACGTCGTTCCAGATCAGGCCGTCGGTTTGCTTGAACGTACGGATTCTTGCGTCTGGCGAAATCATTCCGACGCCGTCTTCCACTTCCGCCCATACTCGATGACGGGAATCCATGCCCATCGCGCACATACCCTTTTTCACGTTCAGAAGTTCGGGGGTGCCATCGCTCGCAACTCGCAAACGTGTCATTTGACCTTCGTCCGCGTAGCCCAGCCATGCTTCGTCGTCGCGCACCGCTTTCAGGTCCACAACCTTGTCCGCCAGTAAGCCTTCTTGTTTGCGAAACAGTTGCCAATGCCCGCGGAACAACCGGGACACGCCGCTAGGGCCCGAACTCCACACCACACCCTCCGGAGAAACGGAAACATTGCTCGTCGTTCCAGAATTCGCGGAAGGCGCGAGCACTTCGGAAACGCTGAAATGGCCGTTCTCGTGCCGTATTGCGTGGAGCATGTCGAAGCCATCGGCCCAGATGGCATTGTCGGGCGCCGCCGCAATGCGGGAGGGCTTCCACCCCGCCGAAACCGGAACTAACTCCGCTCGTGGATGAGCGAGCTTTGCGTCAAAGCGATAAATCCCCTTGCCCGGGAAGAGCGCCCACACCGCTCCGTCCGGAGTGTATTTCACCTGCGATACACCGCCGGTCGCGCCGCCCTCAGTCCATGTTCTCCACTCTCGATCTTCCGGATCCCAAACAGCCAGTGCTGTATTGGTCGCGACCCACAGTCTCTGGCGACTGTCTCGCACTACACCCAGAACCAGCGCGTCCGGCAATCCTTCAGCATCAGTCCATCCGGACCATTGCTTTGATCCGGGCCAGTAGTCAAGCCCAGCTCCGGTGGTGCCGATCCAGATTCCACCTTCGCGATCTTCAAGGGCCGAAGCGGTCGCGCTGCTGGTCAAGCCACTCTTGTGATTAATAAGCCGCCAATGCTTCGCCGACCGCCAGTACAGGCCCTGGGAAGTCGGTAACAAAATGTCTCCGTGCCCATCAAGGCTGGGTCCTCCTACGCTGTTCGCGGCTGGAATATCATCAGTCATCCACCAGATTCCCGCTGCGGGGCGATGCAGGTTGAGTAGCCCGAGCCGCGTTGGAGTACGTACCCAGAGCCGCGACTGAGGAGCCGGAAGCAGCGCCACAACATGATCATCATCCCAATCGAGTGAAGCAAAAGTCTCCGGGGAACTCTCTCCCCGACGAATCCGTCCAATCTGTCTTCCGGACGCAAACCACACGACGTCATCGTCTGTGCGCACCACGGCATCGACTGCGGCCGGCACGCCGCGACTTCCAATCGGGAATAGCTGGCGTTGAATCTGGTCTCGCGACAACCGCAACAGACCGTTCTGGGTCGAGATATAAAGAGTGCCCGCACTGTCCACGGCGAACGATTGATAGGAGTCGTGCAGCGCTCCTACCGCAGGCGTCAGCACAATCGGCTCAAACCGTTCCTGTACTCGCCGCGCGATCCCTTTGCGCGCCCGCACCCAGAGCTCTCCATCTGGCGCCACCAAAATCAGTTCCACCAATTCACCGGGCAGGCCCTCGGCACGTCCGAAGCGCGTTACACCATTGCCGTCATAGCGGAACAAGCCAGTCTGAGTCCCGATCCAGAGGAATCCCTGCTTGTCTTGAGCCATTGACAGAACGGTGGCCGAACCGAGACCGAAGCGCTCTCCGAAATGCTGAATCGCGTAGTGAGGATGATCCGGAATGGGCGGAGGATTGGACGCAGACACGCCTGCCGAGGCACACAAAAGGCAGAGCACCGCCCGAAGCGCGTGTAAGCGTAGACAGAACATTTGGTCTTCGACTTAAGAATCATAGGTTGTCGGCACATGCCTAAGTAACCTCAAACTGGCATGAACTGGTTACCTCGGTAAGAGTTCCAAACAGCGAAAAACCCGGCATTCGGTCACATTGGCTACCGCACTGCAGAAAAAATGGGATAAAGAGGTTAGCGTCTCTCTGCGCACAGCCACGAGACGCTATTCAAAACAGCGTTCTCCAAAGCGCGGCCCAGTTTCTATCCGTGCAACGCTTCGGCAATGCCGAGATTTAATGATTGTGGAAGCCCCTTCCGGCCGCGGTTTACGGGCGCGTCATGCGCTCCGGTTTCATCAGCTGATCAAATTCTTCGCGCGTTAGATATCCCAGCTTCAACGCCGCCTCGAGCAAGCTGCTCTTCTCGACGTGCGCCGTGTGCGCAATCTGCGCCGCCTTGTCATATCCCACCTTGGGAGCGAGCGCCGTTACGAGCATCAGCGAATTCTTGACATACCAGTCCACCTTTGCGCGATCGACCTCGATCCCCTTGACCATGTACTCCACGTATCCGTGACATGCGTCGGTGATTAGAGTGACCGAGTGCAAAAAGTTGTAAATGATCACGGGCTTGAACACGTTGAGTTCGAAGTTGCCCTGCGATCCGGCAAATCCAACTGCAGCCGTTGCGCCGTGTACCTGCACGCAGACCATCGTCATTGCCTCGCACTGGGTCGGATTCACTTTGCCCGGCATGATCGACGATCCCGGCTCGTTCTCCGGAATCGACAGCTCGCCCAACCCGCATCGCGGACCGGAAGCGAGCCAGCGGATATCGTTCGAGATCTTCATGAACGAAGCCGCCAAGGTTTCCAAAGCTCCCTGCGCGAACACCAGTTCATCATGCGCCGAAAGCGCGGCAAACTTGTTCGGATGCGAGCGGAAGGGAAGTCCCGTCAACTGGGCGATCTTTTTAGCAGCACGCTCGGCAAACTCCGGATGAGCGTTCAGACCCGTTCCCACCGCCGTGCCGCCAATTGCAAGATCGTAGAGCCCATCGAGAACTTGGTCGAGGCGCCTGATATCGCGCTCTAACAGACTTGCCCAGCCGCCAAATTCCTGACCGATCGTCAGGGGCACAGCGTCTTGCAGATGCGTGCGGCCAATCTTCACCACGTTTTCAAATTCTTTGGCCTTCGCCGCAATCGCGTCGTGCACAGTCGTAATCGCCGGGATCAACGCATTTTTCACTCGCTCCGCAGCCGCAATGTGCATTGCCGCGGGAAACGTATCATTCGACGACTGTGACATGTTGACGTGATCGTTCGGATGCACCGGCTTCTTCGACCCCATCTGGCCGCCCGCAATCTCGATCGCGCGATTGGAAATGACCTCGTTCACATTCATGTTGGTCTGTGTGCCGCTTCCGGTCTGCCAGATACGCAGCGGGAATTGATCATTCAGCTTGCCGGCGATAACTTCATCCGCGGCCTGCGCAATCAACTTCGCCAGCTCGGCCGGAAGTTTTCCCAGATCCTGATTTACCAGCGCGCACGCCTTCTTCAGGATTCCAAACGCTCGAATCAGCTCCGGAGGCATTACGTCGCGTCCAATATCAAAGTGCAGTAGTGACCGCTGCGTCTGCGCGCCCCAGTAAACATGCGCCGGGACTTCGATCTTGCCCATACTGTCGGATTCGGTTCGGGTCTTAATTTGGGACGCGGAGGCGGGGTCGACGTGAGTGGACATCAAGGCTCCTGTGGATCAGGATGGTCGCCGGATCAGCCCAGCCTTCGGCGCTTATGAGGAACCGGATATTATACGGCGCGGAAGAGGCTGGTACGTTCGCCCGTGAGGTGTCGTCCTGGACTCGATCGGGGTTGGCTTCGTGGGATCGAAGGACCGGTTGGCCCCGCTATGGGCGAAGTCTCGCACAAGCTGACGGGATACCCGAGTGAACGATCATCAATCGACGTACCGAACGGGGCGCTTTCTCCAAGCTGTCAAGATGAGGGACGCCGCGAGCGACGCCCCTCGGGGGAGGACATTTAGAACCGGAACACGATTCCCGCGGATGGCTGAACCGCGTGGGTGATTAACGATGGGAAAGTCGGCTCCGCCACCGTACGCAAACACGCCGACGGTCTGCTTTTGCGCGCCAGCCACCGATCCAAAACTACTGCCAGTCGGATCGAACACCAGCGCTCCACCCTCCGCGAGAACATAAGGATGGATCCTGAACCTCGGGGGAGCCGGCAGGCTGAATACTAAGCCTCCCGTGGCCTGATGGACATTAGCCTGGATCCTTGAGAGCCCGGCCGGCGCAAAAAATTCCTGGGTGTTGCGACCGTATCCGTAAACGCCTTCGCCCGCCAGCCAGCGGTTGAAATGGTAGCGGTATCCAACTAGAAAGCCACCAGTTTCAGTCGCACGCTGCGTTGTCCCCTGTCCGGTCGTATCTTTCGTAAACAATCCCGTTCCCTGCAAGCTGACTTCCGAACGGGACTCCTGTGCCACCGCGATGCCTAGCATAATGGCTACACTTGCAATCATCATTACCACTTTTCGCATGACTGAAAACTCTCCGTGATTCGATATGCGCCGCCTCAGACTCGTTAACATCACATTGCCCGGGCGGTCTTCTGCTTGATCAAAAGCAACCGGCGTTCCAAACCTACCCTCTTCGGTAAAGGTGCCTGCTGACAGCAGGTTGCAGGCACAAATCGGCCTTGAAGTCAGGTCATTGTCGACCTCTTCGACGCGGTCTCGACAAATGTCGACTTTTTCGACACTTTCGAGAAGCGTTCCCCAAGGTCGTCGCATCTGATTAGAAAAGCAACACTCCCCCTGCGCCCCAACGAGCGGCAGGAACCTGAGCGGAACGGAACAAAATCTGTAAGTCTTTGCGGATGGTAATGACCACGAAAGCGGACATTTATCCACAGGTTGAGGAGGAGCGCTATCTGGCCTTGCTGCGCGCCGCCAGCGCGATCGCGAACAGTGATTGCAGCAACGCGTTCGACACCTTGACCGCCCAGCTTCGCGACGTTACCCCCTTTGATTACCTACACCTGGTTGCCTTCGACGACGGCGCCAAAAATCCCTCATGGCAGCTCTTCGAAGCGAATGGCAAGAGGGTGGAAGTTCCTCGCGAGATTGCAGTGCCATTGGAAGACACGCCAATTGGCCGGGTGTTTGAATCCAGTGAGCTCTTCGTTACCGATGACTGGAACAATGAAACGCAGTTCCCGAAGCACCGCTCTTTTCTTGCAGAGCTAGGCATCACGTCGACTTGTGCCTTGCCCTTGAAGCGCGGAGAACGTCGGCTCGGAGTGCTCACTCTAGGCCGGTTTTATCCCAATGCCTACGACGAAGAAGAAGTTCGTTTCCTCTGTCTGGTTGCCGATCAGATCGGCCTCGCGATCGACGCGGCATTGAATTTCTGCGTATCGCAGCGCATAAAAGATCAACTGAAGCTGATTCTCGATTTGAATAACCAGGTCGTATCGAACCTTGAGTTTCATGAATTCCTGCAGGTCACGTCATCGAGCGTTCGTCAGGTAATGCATTGCGAGGCTGCCGCGGTCATGCTCGCGGATGCCGATGGCAAACGTCTGCGAATACACGCACTTGACTTTCCCGAAAGCCGTGGAATTTTCACCGAAGGCTCACTGCTTCCGATTGAGGGAACGATTCCGGGAAAGGCTTTTCTGAGCCGAACAGCAATCGTTGTGAACCGTTTGGATCCCGCGGAGATGCCGCCCGAGATGTATCGCAAAGCGGTCGGCGAGGGCCTCAACTCATTTTGTGACGTCCCGCTCGTCATCAAAAACCGGCTGCTCGGAATTCTGGCGGTCGCCCGCCGCGAAGAAAACGCTTTTGGCGGGGATGAGGTCGCTTTCCTGACACAGGTTGCGAACCAGGTCGCCATCGGAGTCGAAAATTCTCTCGCCTACAGCGAAATCGCAGACCTGAAGGACCGGCTGGCGCAGGAGAAGTTGTATCTGGAAGAAGAAATCCGCGGTGAGATGGATTTCGAAGGCATCGTCGGACAAAGTTCAGCGCTTCGCCATGTCCTCCAATTAGTGGAAACAGTCGCTCCTAGCAACTCCACCGTCCTGCTGCTGGGCGAGACGGGCACCGGGAAAGAGCTCATCGCCCGCGCCATTCACGATCGCAGCCGTCGCAAAGAGAGAACGTTTGTAAAGCTCAACTGCGCCGCCATTCCGACTGGACTGCTCGAAAGCGAACTCTTCGGACATGAGCGCGGCGCATTTACAGGCGCTATCTCGCAAAAACTCGGGCGACTAGAGCTTGCTGACCAGGGAACGCTCTTTCTGGATGAAGTCGGCGACATCCCGATCGAGATCCAGCCGAAGCTCTTGCGAGCTCTTCAGGAGCGCGAGTTTGAGCGGTTGGGCAGCACGCGGACCAAGAAAGTCGATGTGCGCTTGGTCGCCGCCACCAACCGCGATCTCGAGAAGATGATCGAAACCCGCGAGTTCCGCAGTGATCTGTATTACCGGCTCAATGTTTTCCCGATTCGCATTCCTCCTCTCAGGGAAAGACCCGAAGACATTCCATTGCTGGTCCGCTATTTCGCCCAGAAATATGGGCGTCGCATGGAGAAACAGGTGGAATCCGTTCCGGCCGCCGCGATGAAAAAGCTTTCGAGCTGGCACTGGCCCGGCAACATCCGCGAGCTGGAGAACTTCATTGAGCGCTCGGTCATTTTGACTCACGGTTCAGCCCTCCAGGTGCCAATCGGCGAATTGACGAACGGCGGCAAAGGAAATCAGACTTTCGCAGTCCGCGATAATAGCGAGCGCGATGAGATCCTGCAGGTTCTGAAGACAGCTCGCGGAAGAGTCGGCGGAGCTGACGGCGCAGCCGCTCGTCTCGGACTCAAACGCACCACTCTGATCTCACGCATGAAGAAGCTGGACATCAATCCTCGAGAAGTGTCGTAACTTCGACAGTCATCGACACGTCAGCTTCACCACTTTCTGAGATAACGCCCGAATTTACAAAGTTTGAGTTTGGCACGCGCGCTGCACTCATTCCCTCCGTGATCCTAACTGTCATCTTTGTGGCGATTAGCCTGGCCGCCAATGTGTTCATGCTCACGTTTCTCAATGCCACCGTCAAGGAATTGCGGCCGACCGGCACTCGGGTCGTGGAGATACGCTCGAACGCAGGTGTTGGACTCAAAGAGCGGGAACGACTCGATTGCCAGGACCGAGCAGCCTGATGGCGTCCGGAAATGTCGACAGTGGTCCTGTGACTGTCGACAGTGACGGCGACAGTTTTCGACACCTCTCTCATTCTTCTGCGCAATGACGTCCCTGTTTCAAGCACTTACACCTGCTAAAGCCGCTTTCCCGTTTGGCTGTCGCATTGCCTTACTGAATGCGTCGCCACGCAATGCTAAAGATCTCAACACTTAATCGCAGGGCAGAGCGCCGGCTCGTGGTTGAAGGAAAGCTCGTTCAGCCTTGGGTGGGCGAGCTGAGGACGACCTGGCTTAGCGCTGGCGAGGACCTTGAGGGCCGCAAACTGGTGATTGACTTGTCCAATACCACAGTTATCAGTCAGGAAGGGGAAGAAGCTCTTCTCGAGCTGATGAAAGAGGGAGCGGAATTCTCCTGTTGCGGCGTTCTTACTAAATATGTGATCAGGAAGTTGGCACACAGGTGCCGTGCCCGTTGTCGGGACTAAACAGAAACCAGCCTCACTCACCGGATCATTTTCATGGAGGCACATGATGGTTCAGCCCGGGATCAAGTCCGAAGCCACGCGAGCGGAATATACAGTTGCGGGCGATTTCTGCCGCATCTTCTCAGAAAATACCAATGGATTGTACTGGCTTTCATTTCTGTTGACCGGAGACTCTGCGAAGGCCGAACAGTGCTTCGTTTCCGGCCTGGAAGATTGTCTCGATGCGAATCGAGTCTTTAGAGACTGGGCCGAGTCATGGGCGAGGCGCACCATTATTCAAAATGCAATTCGCGTGATGCAGCCCGCTCCGGAGCGCGCTGCCATGACCTCGGGTTGGATGTCCGGGTCTGTTGCCGGCGAACATAACGATCAGAAAGTCCCGCTCGCCGTTCTACTCCGGCTCAAGACATTCGAGAGATTTGTTTTTGTTATGTCTGTCCTCGAGAAGTACTCCGATCAGGAATGTAAAACGCTTCTCGGATGCTCTCGACACGACATTGTTATGGCAAGAAGCCAAGCCCTCAAACAAATGGCCGCTTCTAACAACGGGTCCATATCAGAGGCCGCTCGGGATCCCGGCAAGCTCTTTGTGCAGCCGCGGTTCATGGCTGAGACTGCCTGACCAATTCATCCTGTCCGGCGGTCCTGATGGCCAGATCAACAAATATTGAATCGGCTGTCGATTCGGCAGTCGTCTATTCGTCAAACATCTAGAAGGTAGTTTCGATAAGGGGTGACTCGTGGCAAGAAGAATGATCCTGACGCTCGGCGTAATATTGGTCCTCCTCTCCGCCTTGGGCTTCGTCAAATTTAAGCAGGTACAGTCGGCAATCGCCGCCGGTTCCTCGTTCCAGCCACCTCCGGCGGCGGTGACAAGCCTCATCGCTCATCAGGAGCAGTGGTTGGGGACGCTGAACATGATCGGTACGGCGGAGGCCGTCCATGGTGTTACCGTGAGCGCCGATCTCGCGGGGATCGTCGACAGGATTTCGTTTGAGTCCGGTCAAGCCGTGCGCCAGGGCGACGTACTCGTCGAACTCGACACCCGCCAGGAACACGCTCAGCTGGCTTCGCTCGAGGCGCAGCGTGATCTTGCACAAGTAAATTTCGGCCGCATGGAAGAACTGGTGAAGGCTGGCGTCATCTCCCGCGTGGAGTATGACCAGGCAACCGCCCAGCAAAAAGCGACCGCAGCGAATGTGGCCGAGATCCAGGCGACCATCGCGCGTAAGACGATCCGGGCGCCGTTTTCCGGAATTCTCGGTATCCGCAAAGTCAACCTCGGGCAATATCTGGCTGGAGGTGGGGCCATTGTTCCGCTGCAATCACTCAATCCGATTTATGTGAACTTCGGAGTGCCGCAGCAGACAGCGGGACAAATTCGAGTCGGGCGTGCCTTGCATGTCACGACAGAAGATCTTGCCGGACAGGCATTCTCTGGCCGTGTCACGGCAATCGATTCCGTGATTGACGAAACCACTCGGAACATCCAGGTTCAGGCGACCTTCTCCAATCCGGAAGGAAAGTTGCGTCCCGGGATGTTTGTACAGGTGGAGGTCGCACTTGGCGCGCCGCAACCCGTCATCGCCCTGCCGACGTCCGCCATCAACTACGCGCCCTACGGTGACTCGGTTTACATCATCACTGATCTCAAAGATCCGAAAGGTCAAATCTATCGCGGAGTGCGCCAGCAGTTCGTAAAAATTGGCGCCTCACGTGGCGACCAGGTTGCGATCATTTCCGGCGTCAAGCCCGGCGACGAAGTCGTGACCTCCGGCGTGTTCAAACTGCGGAACGGCGCCTCCGTTCAGGTCAACAACAAGGTTCAGCCCGGAAATAATCCGGCTCCCAAGCCCGAGGATAGCTAAATGAAGTTCACAGATCTTTTCGTTAAGCGTCCGGTACTCGCGATCGTCGTTAACCTCGTAATCCTGATCGCGGGCTTGCAGGCGATACGCTCGCTGAGCGTCCGCCAGTACCCGCGCAGCGATATCGCGGTGGTGCAGGTCACGACCGTGTATGTAGGAGCCAATGCGGACCTGGTGCGCGGCTTCATCACGACTCCGCTGGAGCGCGTGATCGCTAGCGCCGATGGCGTCGATTACATGGAGTCGTCGAGCGCTCAGGGGTTGAGCACGATTACCGTTCACCTGAAGCTCAACTACGACACGAATGCGGCCCTGACCCAGATTCAGGCGAAGCTCGCCCAGGTACGCAACGACTTGCCCCCCGAGTCGCAGGCGCCTGTCATCGAACTGCAGACTGCCGACAATCAGTTTGCCGCTGTGTATCTAGGTTTCTCGTCCGCCAATCTCGATCAAAATCAGATTACGGATTACTTAACGCGAGTGGTGCAGCCCAAACTAAGCGCGATCAGCGGCGTGCAGCGTGCCGACATTCTCGGCGACCGTACCTTCGCGATGCGCATTTGGCTCAAGCCCGACAAGATGGCCGCGCTTGGTATTTCCGCTTCGTCGGTCCGAGACGCGTTATCCAAGAACAACCACCTCTCCGCGCTCGGCCAAACCAAGGGTTCGATGGTGTCCGTAAATCTGATCGCGAACACCGACCTGCGCACTGCCGATGAATTTCGCCAGTTGGTGGTCAAGGAAGATAAGGGCGTCGTCGTTCGTCTGGGCGAGATCGCCGATGTGGTCTTGGGCGCTCAAAATTATGAACAGGACGTCCGCTTCAATGGCGAGACCGCCACGTTCATGGGCATCTGGGTTCTGCCGACGGCCAATTCGCTTGAAGTGATCAAGAAAGTTCGCGCGGCGCTGCCGGAAATCGAGTCGCAATTGCCTCCCGGCATGAAGGCCGGCGTCCCTTACGATTCGACAGCCTATATTCAGGACGCAATCAACGAAGTGCTCAGCACGCTGAGCGAGACGCTCCTGATTGTCGTTATCGTTATCTTCTTGTTTCTCGGATCCTTCCGTTCGGTTCTCATCCCGGTCGTTGCTATTCCGATTTCGTTGATCGGCGCTGTCTTCCTGATGCTTGTCGCAGGTTTCACCATCAATCTTTTGACGCTGTTGGCCATCGTGCTCTCGGTTGGCTTGGTGGTTGATGACGCAATCGTCATCGTCGAAAACGTCGAGCGCCATCTGCACATGGGCAAAACGCCCTTTCAGGCGGCGAAAGATGCGGCCCGCGAGTTGGTCGGTCCAATCGTCGCGATGACCATCACGCTGGCTGCGGTGTATGCGCCAGTTGGCATTCAGGGTGGACTGACGGGCGCGCTCTTCCGCGAATTTGCATTCACGCTCGCCGGCGCCGTGATCGTGTCCGGCATTGTCGCGCTGACGCTTTCGCCGATGATGGGCTCCAAGCTTCTACGCGGAGGAGATACTGAACGCGGCTTTGCCGGATGGGTAAACCGCCGCTTCGAAAGCGTTCGCAACGCTTACACCCGTACTTTGACCGGCACACTTCAGTACCGGCCAGTGGTTCTGGTGGTATGGGCGGCCGTCGTCCTTTTGATTGTTCCGTTCTACATGTTCTCGCAACGCGAGCTGGCGCCGGCTGAAGATCAGGGAGTAGTTTTCGGGGTCATCCAGGCTTCCGCAAACGCCACCCTCGACCAGACCAACCTGTTCACCAACCAGGTCTATGACGTTTATCATTCGTTCCCGGAGAGCGAGAGTATTTTCCAGATCACGTCTCCGTCTGGCGGTTTCGGCGGCATGGTAACGAAACCGTGGAGCCAGCGGAAGAAGACCGCGCAGCAACTGCTGGTCGAATCCGTTGGACCGTTGTCGAAAGTTCCGGGGATCCGGGTTATTCCGCTTACGCCACCACCACTTCCGGGCGGAGGAAATTTCCCGGTCGAATTCGTCATCACTTCGGCAATGGAGCCGAGGCAGCTCGACGCATTCGCGAAACAACTTGTGCAGAAAGCATTCGCAGGCGGCTTGTTCATCTTTGCCGACGCCGACTTGAAATTCTACCAGCCGCAGGCCGAGGTCGTGTTTGATCGTGACAAGCTTCGCTCACAAGGGGTAGATCTGACCCAGGCCGGGCAGGATCTTTCCACCATGCTGGGCGGCGACTACGTCAATCGCTTCAGTATTCAAGGCCGCAGCTACAAAGTCATTCCGCAGATCAAGCGCGCGGAGCGTTTGACGCCCGATCAACTCTCCCAGATCTATGTCAAAGGATCGGACAACAAACTCGTTCCGCTATCTACCTTCGCGACTCTAAAGACGACGACCGAGCCGCGCGAACTGAAGAAGTTCCAGCAGCTCAACGCCGTAACGATTCAGGGAGTGATCCCGCCCAACGTGCCGCTCGACAAGGCACTCGGATTTCTTGAAGCCGAGTCCAAGGCAATCCTGCCGCAAGGCTTCACCGTCGACTACGCCGGGGAATCACGCCAGCTGCGTGTCGAGGGCAGCAAGTTCCTTGGCACTTTCCTGCTGTCCGCGATCCTGATTTACCTGGTTCTGGCGGCGCAGTTTGAAAGCTTCCGCGATCCGTTCATCATCCTCGTGGGCTCCGTGCCCCTGGCGATTTCCGGAGCGTTGATGTTCTCCTTCTTAGGTCTGACGACGCTCAACATCTATAGTCAGGTCGGATTGATCACCCTCGTTGGATTGGTGTCCAAGAACGGCATCCTTATTGTGGAATTCGCAAATCACCTGCAGGAAACCGGGCTAAGTAAGCTGCAAGCCGTCATCGAAGCCGCCAGCACGAGGTTGCGCCCGATCTTGATGACGACTGCCGCTACCGTAATCGGCCACTTCCCGCTGGTACTCGCGAAAGGTCCGGGAGCCGGAGCTCGGAACAGCATTGGCATCATGCTCGTTAGCGGCATGATCATCGGGACCCTGTTCACGCTTTTCGTCGTGCCATCCATCTATGTGCTCGTCGCTCGGACGCATGTCGCAGATTCGAAGAAGGAATCTGAGATGGACGATCTGCTGGCTGAACCCGCAGAGACAGCAGCCTAACGGAAGCGTGTAATGTTACTGATCCGCGACCGTCCCGCGGTTCGATGGACGGCGCGGCTCAGTAACAGCGCTGTCGAGTCGAGCAGCCACGGAATCGAATGCGGGCGTGGGGCCGCTCCAACGCAGCTGATCGACATTTTGAAACAGCGGGATGTCAGTCCGGAGTGTGGCGAGAGTACGGAAAAGCAACGCACGCTCCCTCTCGCGCACGAGAGTGGCTGCCAGAGAAGCCGCGCCGGTGACTTTTACCTGCCACTCGCGATGGTCCGCTGGGATCGATTCAAGGTGCACGAATCTGGCTAAAACTGCCGCCGAAGATTTTGCGCCCCAGCCCGGCAGTCCCGGATACCCGTCAGCTGTATCGCCCACTAACGCCAGGTAGTCCGGAATCGATTCCGGCAAGACGCCGAACTTCTGGACCACCCCCGCCTCATCGAGTGTGACCCGCGTTCGGCGATTCAACTGGACCACGCGCTGGCCGCGCACACACTGCCCGAGATCCTTATCGGGCGTGCAGATGATCACGCGTTCGACTCGCGCATCGCGGGCGGCAGCGGCCGCAGCAGCCGCCAGCGCGTCGTCGGCTTCAAACTCCACCATCGGCCAAACGACAATACCTGCTGCTACCAGAATCTCTTCGACCAGCGGGAATTGTGCGAGCAGATCCGGCTCAATGCCCTCGCTCGTCTTATAGTCTGCCCACAGCCCGTTGCGAAAAGATTCGATGACATGATCGGTGGCTACCGCCACGTACGTCGCCCCACCTTTGATCATCCCCATCACAGACGCGAGGACGCCTCTCGCCGCAGCGACCTCCCGCCCATCTGCGTCGCGAGCCGACGGCAGCGCATAGTAGTGCCGGAACAGTTCGTATGTACCATCGACGAGATAGATCTCCACGAGCGCAACTCCATGTGAGACGCTATAAGATACAGGCCTTCGCTGTCCATCCGCGCGTATGCTTGAAGTCCGCTCGGGAGAAAATTGGTTCGACAATTGAAGAGACGAGTATTGTTCTGAAGATAAATCTCCTTCGAAGAAAGGTCACATCATGGGAAAGTTTGTACTTGGCGCCGTGTTCGGAGTGATCGTGCTGATGGTTGTAGTCGTGGGTTATTTCTTGTCCGGACGCGCGCCGGTTGCGACCGATGCGCCTCCAATGCCGTTGGAAAAGTTCCTAGCGAAGAAGGCTCTGCACGCGGTATTGGATCGCGATATGCCGAAGACCGTCCCCATCCCCGTCAATGAGCCAAATTACCTTGCCGGAGCGCAGGTCTATAAAGACAACTGCGCTGTGTGTCACGGTCTTCCCGGTCAGCCCGCTACCGCCATTGCTCACGGCATGTTTCCGAAGCCCCCAGAGTTGATGAAGGGAAAAGGGGTCACCGACGATGAGCCGGGTGAAACATATTGGAAAGTCGCCCATGGCATCCGCCTGACAGGCATGCCCGGTTTCCAGGGTTCCCTGACCGATACCCAAATGTGGCAAGTTAGCCTCTTGCTGGCGAATGCGGACAAGTTGCCGGATTCTGTAAAAGCCTCACTAGCGACTCCCGCCCCTCCGACCCCGTCAGCAAATGTGAAGGGCGTCCTGTAGCCCGTGGACCGCCGTAACGTCACTCTGAACGCAATTTCACCTTCCTTTAAGAGCAACTTAATGTGCTTCCGGTAACTCTGATATGTTGCTGCCATGACCGAGAGCACATTCAATTTGATAACAATGCGATTCTTGCGCAAGCGATCCCTCGCGCTTGCTGCTGTAGGCATCGTTTGCCTGTTTTGCCTGACGGCGGGAGATGCCCACGCTCAATCAAGCGCGCCTGCCGCCGGCGTTGAGTTATCCGCCGCGCCGGAGAATCCGCAGGCGAATAGTGCAACCGTCGCGACCCAGGGAATTACTTTTGCCGACGCGTTGCAAAGAGCCAGAGCCAATAATCCTCAACTGCAGGCTGCGATTACCGCGCTTGGTCTGGCGCACGAAGATCTGGTGCAGAGCCGGGCGGCGATGCTGCCGAATGTCACCTACAACATGTCGGCCATATACACCCAGCCGACACACTCCAACGATCCAAATGTCACGCCGCAGATTTTCATTGCCAATAACGGGGTTCACGAATATCTCGCACAGGGGAATGTCCATCAGAGCCTGTCGCTGCAGAATTTTGCGGATTACAGCCGCGCCTCTGCCGCCCAGGCAGTAGCGAGAGCGAAATCTGAAATTGCTTTGCGGGGACTCGCTGTTACGGTGGCCCAGGCCTTCTACGGATTTCTCGCCGCCCAGCACAAATACGAAGCGGTGCAGCGAGCGAATGAAGAGGCACAGAGATTTCTCGGGATCAGCCAGAAGCTCGAGCAGGGCGGCGAGGTGGCACACTCCGACGTCATCAAGGCGCAACTGCAGGCGCATCAACAGCAGAAAGATCTGCGCGAGGCTGAACTGGCAAAAAATAAGACGCGACTCGACCTTGCCGTTTTGCTGTTCCCCAACTTCAATGAAAACTTTACTGTCGTCGACGACCTGACTGCGCTCGATCCTCTGCCGTCGCTGGATGAGATCACCGCCGCCGGCAGTCGAAACAATCCCGACCTGCGCGCGGCTCAGGCCAGCCTTCAACAGGCGGGGCGACAGGTCATCGGCGCATGGGGAGGCGTCCTGCCCTCGATATCGGTCGACTACTGGTACGGCATCGACACGTCCCGCTTTGCGACTCGCGTTGACGGTGTTAACACGCTTGGCCATGCGGCCGCCGCCACTTTGCAACTGCCGATCTGGTCGTGGGGGGCAAATTTCAGCAAAGTCAAGCAGGCGAACTTGCAGAAGAGACAAGCCGCAATCGAATTGAGTGCCGCACAGCGCACTCTTCTCGCGGAAATGCGCAATTTTTATGAAGAAGCTCAGGCCGCGCGCGCGGAACTGGACTTGCTCAGCCAATCGGTGCAACTCGCAACCGAGAGTCTGCGGTTAATCAATCTGCGTTATCAGGGTGGCGAGTCCACCGTGCTGGAAGTCGTCGATGCGCAAAATACTCTGACGACGGCTACCAACGCCTATAGCGACGGACTAGTCCGCTTCCGCGTTGCAACTGCGAACATTCAGACCCTGACTGGAAAGTTCTGATCCCGATGATCATCCAACCAAGATCACCTGTCGCCGCAGTCGCTGAAGACAGCCTTCAGCGCCGAGGCGCCCTTCTTGCATCATTAGTTTTTCTGTCGAGTCTGATTGCCTTGTTCACAGCGTGCTCCAAGGAAAAAGCCGAAGAGACCGCTGTTCCGGTAAAAGCCGCCACGGTCGAGAAGACGGCCATTCAGCGCATCGTGGCTGCGGACGCCGTGTTGTTTCCCTTGCAACAATCGGCGCTGGTACCGAAGGTCAGCGCTCCGGTAAAAGCGTTCTACGTGAATCGCGGGGCAAAAGTCCATAAGGGCCAATTGCTGGCAGTCTTGGAGAACAAAGACCTGGCGGCAGCTCAGGAAGAGAACAAAGGCGCATACGAACAGGCGGAGGCCGCTTACGTTACCGGCACCACCTCCAGCGTGCCGGAGGAATTACAAAAAGCCAAGGGCGATGCGCAGGCTGCCAAAGAACAACTCGACGCCGCGCAAAAGCTCTACGACAGCCGTCTCGACCTGTTCAAACAAGGCGCCCTGCCCCGCAAGGACCTGGATCAGGCGGCCGTCGCTCTCGCCCAAGCGAAACCGCAATATGAGCTGGCGCAACGTCATCTCGATTCCTTGAACGCGGTGGTTCATCAGCAGGAACTCAAGGGTCTTCAGGGACAGCTCTCGTCGGCGAAAGGGAAGTACCAGGGGGCCGCGGCTCAACTCAGTTATTCGGAGATTCGCAGTCCTCTTAACGGTGTCGTAACCGATCGCCCCTTATATCCGGGCGAGATGGCTCCCGCTGGAGCTGCTCTGATGACGGTCATGGACCTCTCCCGCGTCACCGCTCGCGCTCACATTCCGCAAAGCGACGCCGTCTTGCTTAAACTTGGCGATGCCGCGACCATCGCCATTCCCGGGCAAGAGGAACCCGTCGAAGGCAAAGTGACTCTCGTCAGTCCCGCGCTCGATCCCAACAGCACCACCGTCGAAGTCTGGGTCGAAGCGAAGAATCCGAAGCAAACTCTGCGTCCCGGATCGAGCGTCCGTCTGTCAATGATTTCCCAGTCCGTGCCCGATGCGCTGGTGATTCCGGCAGCGTCGCTTCTGACCGGGAGCGATGGCGCCACTACCGTGATGCTAATCGGCGATGACCAGCACGCTCATCAGCAGGCCGTGAAAGTTGGGATACGCCAGGACGACAAGTTGCAGATCATTGAAGGAGTGAAAGAAGGACAGCACGTAGTAACCGAAGGCGCATACGGATTGCCGGACAATGCAAAAGTCTCCGTCGAAGCGCCCGCGGAAGCCGGGAAAGATAAAGACGCCGAAAAACCCGCAGCCGGGAAAAATTCCAAAGACTCCAAAGATGAAAAACAATAGCGCGGCATCCAACAGCGGGAAATCCCGGTTCTGGTTTGAGAGCCATGCGCGATCGGTCATTTTCATGATCATCACGCTCGCCCTGGTGGGCTGTTACCTCGCTTTCACCGTTCCCGTGGACGTCTTTCCTGCCACGAATTTTCCGCGCGTGCTGATCGGTGTGGATAACGGCGTAATGCCGATCGACCAGATGATGGTCACGATCACGCGCCCGCTGGAAGAAGCCGTCAACAGCGTGCCGGGCCTGCAAAACGTTCGCTCCATCACGAGCCGCGGTTCCGCCGAAATCGATCTCTTCTTCGACTGGAACGTTGATATGTTCCAGACGCTCCAATATGTGAATGCCGCGATTTCGCGCGTGCAGAGCGAACTTCCCGCCACCGCGAAGGTCACCGCTGATCGCCTGACATTCGCCAGTTTCCCCATCATGGGGTACAGCTTCACCGCCGACAATCTGGACCAGACCAAGCTCTGGGAAATGGTCACCTACGAGATTAAGCCTCGTCTCAATCGCTTGGATGGCGTTTCGACCGTCGTGATCCAGGGTGGGCAGCAGCCCGAATTCCACATCATTCCTGATCCGTCAAAGCTCCTCGTTGCAGGGGTCACCGTCACCGACATCCTCGAAGCAGTGCGGCGTACGAACATGGTCGACTCGCCGGGACTCTTGGAAGAAAATCACCAGCTCGTTCTCGGACTGATCAGCGCCCAGGTCCGCACCCCCGAACAAATTGCCGACGTGGTGATCAAGTCCACCCAGGCTGGGATTCCAGTTCGCATCGGGGACATTGCCGCCGTGAAGACCGCGGTGAAGCCCGTTTACACGGTCGTCACGGCCAACGGAAAACCATCGCTACTCATCAACATCAACCGCCAACCCGACAGCAATACCGTAAAAGTCGCCAATGAAGTGCACGCGGAGATCGATAAAATCCGTCAGACCTTGCCGAAAGGCATTCAGGTCCAGCCGTTTTACGATCAGTCGCTGATCGTGAATCAATCGATCAGCAGCGTGCGCGATGCCATTCTGCTCGGTCTCATCCTCGCGTCCATCATCCTGGTTGTTTTCCTTCGCGATTGGGGAACTTCGATCGTCGCCGGACTGGTCATTCCCGTTACCGTGTCGGTCACGTTCATCGCCCTGAAAATGTTGGGCGAAAGTTTCAACTTGATGACGCTCGGCGGACTCGCCGCGGCGGTTGGTCTCGTGATCGACGATGCCATCGTGGTGGTTGAGAACATTGTTTTGCATCGTGATGCCGGGCAGGGAAGACTCGAAGCCATCCAGAGTGCGCTGAGCGAAATAACAAAACCGCTGATCGGATCGACCATTACTCCGGTAGTAGATTTTCTGCCGCTGATTTCGATCGCGGGCGTAACAGGCACGTTCTTCCGTGCTCTCGCGGTGACGATGTCGGTATCACTCTTCACGTCTTTGATTCTCGCTCTTTCATGGACACCAACTCTCAGCCAGTTCTTCATCCGGCGGAAACACTCAATAGAGAAAGCCTCAGCTCGCGCGGAAGGCGACCACGATGACGACATCAATCGCCTGCTGGCTGCCGAAGAGGCATCCCTTGGCGGATTCTTTCTCAAAGTGGTGACATTCCACGAGCGGTGGTTGCGCCGCGCGCTGCAGCATCCTAAAACCCTCGCTTTGCTTAGCCTTTTCTTGGTCGTCATATCGTATGGTTGCTACCGCTTTCTGGGTTCGGACCTGCTGCCGGAAATGGACGAAGGCGCGTTCGTTCTTGACTACATCATGCCCGCCGGAAGCTCCCTGGCCGAGACCAACCGCGTGATTTCGCATGTTGAGGAAATGCTGCGTGCAACTCCTGAAGTAGAAAGCACCTCCCGGCGAACCGGCATGCAGCTAGGCCTGGCCGCCGTGACAGAGGCCAACACCGGTGATATTTCGGTCAAGCTGAAAGACAAGCGCAGCCGCGGAGTCGACGACATCATGGAAGATCTCCGCGCTCAGATTAAAGCCGAAGAGCCCGCGCTCGACGTAGAGTTTGTTCAAAAGCTCCAGGACATGATCGGCGACCTTACTAGTGCACCCGAGCCTGTCCAGATCAAACTCTATGCCCAGGATCCGGCGCTGCTTTCCGACTGGGCTCCAAAAGTGGCTGATTCCATTGGAAAAATCAAAGGCGTCGTGGATGTCCTGAACGGAGTCGACAACACCATCAGCGGGCCTGCCGTAACCTTTCAGATTCATCCCAGCATCGCCGCTCGCGCCGGATTCACGGCCGAAGAAGTGGCCCTTAACGCCGCCGCGATAGTTGAGGGAGAGCCGGCACCGTCCCCGATCGTGAGCAATGACCGCGCCTATACACTGCGTGTGCGCTTTCCCGATCGAAGCCGTGCTTCCGTCGATGCCCTGCGCAATACCATGTTGACCAGCAGCACCGGACACACCGCAACTCTGGGCTCGATGGCAGACGTGATCGCAGTTCCAGGTCAGACTGAAATTCGCCGTGAGAACCTCCAGCGTCAAGTCGCGGTCACGGCTCGCCTCGAAGGCAATGATTTGGGAACAGGAATTTCTCAGATCCAGAAAGAGATTGCCAAGCTGCATCTGCCGGCGGCGATTCGCGTGGAATACGGTGGCACCTACCAGGAGCAGCAAAAATCTTTCCGCGACCTGGTCTTTGTTATGGTTCTCGCGGTCATTCTTGTCTTCTGTGTTCTGCTCTTTGAATTCGGCACCTTTGCGGCGCCGCTCGCGATTCTCGCTTCGGCTCTCCTCTCCACGTCCGGCGTATTTATCGCGCTGCTGATCACCCGGACAACGTTCAATATTTCCTCGTTCATGGGAATGATCATGGTGATCGGGATCGTCGCCAAGAACGGCATCTTGCTGCTCGATGCGGATCAGAAGTTCCGCAATTTAGGATTCAGCGCCGAAGAAGCGATTCTCCAGGCCAGCCGTCGAAGGCTCCGTCCCATCGTGATGACGGCCCTGGCGACTCTCGCAGGAATGCTTCCGCTGTCTTTTGCGCTGGGAGCCGGATCGCAGATGCTTCAGCCCCTCGCGATCGCCGTCATTGGCGGCGTCGTGATTTCGATGGT
>QIAJ01000224.1 GCA_003225495.1 Acidobacteriota bacterium | reverse complement strand
TGCTTCATAGCGGCTATTCGACGCGACGTATCGCGATCGAACTCAAGAAAGCCGGTATCATTCGCAGCGTCCTCGCATTCCGCGTTTGGCATATTGTGCATCCGAATCTTTCCCTAAAAGCGGGCGAGTACCTGTTTGATCACCAGGCAAATATTCGACAAGTTCATGACCGCATCGTTCGCGGCGATGTCTACTTCCACGTGGTTACGATTCCGGAAGGCTACACAATGTTCGACATCGCGAAAGGGATGGAAGACGCGGGTTTGGGATCGGCATCGGAATTTATCAAGATCGCTCAAACTCACACGGATTTGATCTCCGACCTGGCGCCGGAAGCAAAATCGCTGGAAGGGTATCTTTTCCCAAAAACCTATCAGTTCACACGTACCCAGACTCGGGAAGAGATGGTAGCTGCGATGGTCCGGCAATTCCGGCAGGTGGCGCAGCAGATCGGACTGAACTCTGACGTGCACAAGACTGTCACCATGGCATCCATCGTGGAGAAAGAAACGGCCTCGCCCGATGAGAGACCAATGGTCGCGGGCGTCTATTGCAACCGCTTGGCACATCGAGTGGCGCTGGACGCCGACCCTAGTGTGATCTACGCGCTGTTGCTGGCGGGGAATTATTCCGGAAGCTTGCACCACGCCGATCTTGCGGTCGATTCCCCATACAACACCTATCGCTTTCCGGGACTACCCCCCGGACCGATCGGCAATCCGGGGCAAAGTTCGCTGACAGCGGCCATGCATCCCACTAATACCGAGTTTTTCTACTTTGTGAGCGACGGAAACGGCCATCACCGTTTCGCCCGCGACTTAACCGAACACAACCGCAATGTTGCCGCCTACCGCCACACCCTTGGATTACATTGAGACGGCTGCGCTTCTTGTCTTATACTGGTGGGAGTCCTAAAAAGCGTTGGCCGGAGGGGTCCCGGGCTCAAACCTCGTATTTTCAAGAGTATGAGCGGCGGTTCGAATTTAGATCCGTCCCCCCGGATTGTTGTGCATCTACTGAACGCCGTCATAATCAGATAAGAGTGGAAGAAGTCTCTCCTATTACCGGTCATCAGGCGCGCTACGCGCTATCCCGTCTGGCCTCCGTCCTGCTGGTGGCTTTGGCGGTTTTCCCCCTGAGTGGATGCCTGTTCAGAACCCGCAAAGTGGATCGCAAGGTTTCCACCGTCCCGCTGAAGAACGCCACCCAGCAGGAATTGATTGAATACGTAAACTCCCAGGCGGCCAAGATTCAATCCATGCAGGCCACGGTGGACATCAACACTTCGGTCGGCGACCAGCAGAATGGCCGGGTCACGGACTACAAGGAAATCCGCGGCTACGTGCTGGCGCGCAAGCCCGCCATGCTGCGAATGAAGGGTCTGCTTCCGGTGGTTCGCAATACCGCCTTCGATATGGTGAGCGATGGCCGTTCCTTCAAGGTGTGGATACCTCCGAAGAACAAGTTCGTGATCGGAAGCAATAACGAGGACGTATTCCAGCCCGAGAAACGGCTGGAAAATCTTCGGCCGCAGGCCATTTACGACGCCTTGTTGCTACGCGAAATCGGTCCCGACGAGATTGCCGTCCTGGAAAACGGTTACGAAAGCGTCGTGGACTCGAAGAAGCATCGCGTCGATGTCCCGGACTATGAGCTTGCGGTCATCCGAAAAGGGGCCAATGGCTGGTACCTGTCGCGTAAGATTTCGTTCAGCCGGACGGATCTTCGTCCCCATCGGCAAATGATCTATGACCAGCAGGGGAATGTCGTCACCGACGCAAAATACGACAAGTACACGGACTATGACGGCGTCGAATTCCCCTCAACCATCGAGATCGAAAGGCCGCAAGAGGATTACGACATTACCCTCAGCCTCGTAAAGCTTGAACTGAACAAACCGCTTAAGGACGATCAGTTTGCACTGGAACAGCCGCCTGGAGCGGAAGTGGTGCGGCTTGGAGAGTCCAATTCCGCTCAGACTACGAGCGGTCACGGGCAATAGTTCTAATACTTCAATCAACATGATGAATCGAATGATCGTCGGCAACCTCGTGCACCGGCCGATCCGCTCCCTGATCAGTATTGTGGCGGTGGCTCTTGAAGTGACCCTGATTCTGCTGATCGTCGGGTTGTCGCTGGGCATCCTGAACGACACCAGGCAGAGACAGGCCGGTATCGGAGCCGACGTGATCGTCATGCCCCCCGGGTCTTCATACATTGTCGGACTGACAGGGGCGCCGATGTCCATCAAAGTTGGCGGCATCCTGGCCAAGTTGCCACACGTGGTGGCGGTTGCGCCTGTTGTTACCCAGATTTCGACTGCGGGATCGCTGGAAGTAATTGCGGGCATCGATCTGCCCAGTTATGAAAGCCTTTCGAACGGCTTTCATTATCTAAAGGGCGGCCCGTTTCAAGGGCCCGACGATGTCATGGTGGATGACCTGTTCGCACAGGCAAAACACGTTAAAGTCGGCGACACGATCGAAATTCTCAGCCACAATTTCCGGGTCGTTGGAATCGTCTCGCAGGGTAAAGGGGCGCGCAAGTTTCTACCCATCGGTACTCTGCAGGATCTGGTCGGTGCGAAAGACAAGGCTTCCCTTTTCTATCTGAAGTTGGACAGTCCCGCCAATGCCGACGCCGTTGTAGATGAAATCAAGAATGTACCGGGTATGGAAAAGTATGTAGCCACCTCCATGGTCAATTACCTCTCTCTGATGACTCCGAGCAATTATCCCGGACTGCGAAGTTTCATCAATGTGGTGATCGGGATTTCGGTGGTCATCGGGTTCATTGTCATCTTCCAGGCGATGTACACGGCGGTGATGGAGCGGACCCGGGAAATTGGGATTTTAAAGTCCATGGGAGCCTCCAAGCTCTATATCGTCAATGTAGTGCTGCGGGAGACCGTCTTGCTCGCGATCTGCGGCATTATCCTGGGAATCCTGGTCAGTCTGGGTGCAAGGGCTGTCCTGGCACAGAAACTGCCCCTGTTGCGGGTTGTCGTGTCCGGGGGATGGATTCTAAGAGCTACGGGGATTGCGGTCGCAGGCGCAATCGTAGGTGCGCTCTATCCGGCGTTCAAGGCAGCACAGAAGGATCCGATCGACGCCCTGGCCTACGAATAGGCCTTTTTTAACTGATTTCGCTCCTCTTTTGGCCGCGAACCTGCGGGCAGCGAATTCCCCTCGCTAAATTGTGGAAGATGCTGGATACTTCCCGAAGAATCTGCCGTGCTATAATCGCGCGCCATTGCGCGAAGTAGTGCCGATTCGCGAAAGTTGTCTTAATTTCCTGGGCTCCGGCGCGGAAAGCCCCGGCGGCCGCCAAATACTCAGGAGGAAAATATGCGCTTCGACGAGCACACCCTTTGGGGTCGAGATGATGAGATGGACGAGTATGGTGACAGCGGCGCCTACGGCGAATCGCTGGAAGAGAATTTCGAAGAGGAAGAGGAAGAAGAGGAGGAATCGGGCGTGACTGAAGATCGTCCGGACACTTCTTCGGAGCCAGCCATGGAGCCGCCTCGGGCCGTTCCCAGCGGAGGTGGCAGTGGAAGGCCGCCTGCCCCCAAGAAGGCGCCCGCTGCCAAGAAGAAGGCGCCTGCGAAAAAGAAGGCTGCCAAGAAGCCGGCGCGTAAAACTGCAAAAAAGAAGCCGGCGAAGAAAGCAGCGAAGAGAAAGCCCGCCAAGAAGAAATCGGCACGCAAGCCAGCCCGTAAAGCGGCGAAGAAAAAGTCCGCCAAGAAGGGCGCGCGTCGCCGGCGCTAAGAGCTAATAGTGTCTGGTGGGAAGCCGGCAATCGCCGGCTTCCGCTGGATTCAGTTTCCGTCCGCCAAGATCGCCTCGGCTTCAATCTCAACCAGCATCTCCGACGACACCAGGCCGCTGATCACCAGCATGCTGGTCGCGGGGCGAATGTCGCCAAAAAACTCTCCGTGCGCTTTGCCAACTTTTTCCCAGTCAGCGAGTTTGATGACGAACATGCGGGTCCGCACGACATCCTGAAGCGAACTCCCAACTCGCTTCAGAGCACTCTCGATATTTCTGATCGATTGCACGGCCTGAGCATAGGCATCGCCGGCGCCGACGATCTTCCCGTCTGCATCGGTAGCGGTTGTGCCTGATACATGAATGTAAGGACCCACTCGAACTGCGCGCGAGTATCCGACCACCGGTTCCCATGGCGTTCCACTTGAAATGTTGACGCGATCCATTTTCTCCCTCAGTGTTCGAGTCTGGCTGCGATGCAATTCTAAAATACTGCCTGCAATATCGCCGTACTACCCTCCTCGCCGTGAACGACTACATGGGACTTCGGATAAACCGCGCCAGAAGCGCCGTTAGCAGCGATGGCGTGCGGTTGCCAATAATCGAATGGGATAACTTGCGGCTCACAGAGTGCTTCTAATTATCTGAGTAGGTTCACAAATCGAAAGTTACTTGCGTTACGTTTTGATGTGCGATATCTAATCGAACCAAAGGGCGTGCCGATGGTAGATAACGGCGCGCGAGAGTGGGGCTAGGGAGGTATCAAAGCATGACTTCCGAATCGCATCCGCTGGAGAAGTTGTTCGTGGATCTCGTGGGACGGCACTATGCTGAGGAGATTGGGATCCGCGATCCGCAGGTCATCAACTACGTCGCGCATCTTCTCTCGGAGTTCTGCAATGCCGAGCAACTGTTCAAAGTCCGTAATGCCGCGGGGAAACCGCTGAATGATGTCGGCGAGATGCTGATCGAGTCCGATCCCGTTTATGGCCCAGCACCTTCGTTCGACCGCGAGCGCCAGGTCCGAAAACACATTGGAGATTACACCTTGTTCTTCGCCGGAATGTTCCCCGAAAGCATCAATCACTACCGCCTGCGCCGCCAGCGGTTGGAAAGTTTTGTAGAGTGGATGAAGGCTGGGAAAGAAAGCTACTACATCGTCTCGAAGTTTGAATATTTCGAATATACGAAAGTCGCGCCGCTATTCGCGCAGCTTTCCAACAAGTTTGAAGAGTGCGTGTTCGGCTTGAACCGGGTAAAAGATGAACTGGCGGAGATGCAACACCCGATTGTGCGCAAAACCTGCGAACTGCTGATGTAACTCATGATCGCTGCCATGGCTCGTCGGCAGATTCCTGTTCTTCCATTCCAACTGTGTGCATGTACGCCAGTGTGGGAAATCCTCTTCGGTTGCTCCCAACTCAAAGAACTCACTGGACGAGCCGCCTAACTGAGTTGTAGTTTGTTACTCCATGCGACCGGCACCGCAGCTGACAGAAATTCCACGCCATCCGGTAGTTGCCGGAACTGCCTTGTTGGCGATCCTCACGACCTTGGCCTGGTGGTCTAAGGTGGACATCTCGCCGCTCCGTGAAAATGCAATGATTCGCCACGGGGAGATTTGGCGGTTGGTGACGAGTATCTTCCCGCACGTAGGCTGGCTTCACCTTGCCTTCAATATCTACTGGCTGTGGGCTCTGGGCACACTCGTCGAAGAAACATTTGGCCATCTCAAGACAGCCGCTCTGATCATGCTGTTCGCTCTGGGTTCAGGTGCGTGGCAATATTCGCTGGGCGCGGGTGGCGTCGGTCTTTCTGGAGTTCGCTACGGACTCTTCGGCTTACTTTGGATCCTGTCGCGGCGCGATGAACGTTTTAAAGATGTCATTGACGGGCCGACTATTCAGTTATTCGTGGGCTGGTTTTTCTTCTGTATCGTTGCGACCTTTACGCATTACATGGAAGTCGGCAACATCGCTCATGGCGCCGGGGTCGTCCTCGGAATTCTCGTTGGACTTGCGATCACCACGCTGGAACGCCGCGCTCCGATTACAGCCGGGATCGGTGCGATTCTCCTCGTCGGGCTGTGGGGAGCCACTCTTGGCAGACCGAGAGTCAATCTGTCCTCAAAGTCCGGCTCCGAGGAAGCGCAATGGGGCTACCAGGCTCTGGTCGCTCACCGCAACCAGGAAGCAGTTCGCTGGCTCCGCGAGGCCGTTGCCTATCAGCCGAAATCGGCGAGGTTCTGGTACGAACTCGGCGCCGCGTACGAAGCGTCCGATGATGGACCTTCAG
>QIAJ01000223.1 GCA_003225495.1 Acidobacteriota bacterium | reverse complement strand
AGATCCTGCAGGGCGGGCAATAAGACCTTCAATTCCTGTGACTTGGTGAGGAAGGTATCTACCGATTGCAATTTATTTTCCGGCAAGGGCCCATAAGCAGACAACAACAAAATAGGGATGTTCGCTTTCAGTCGTTTCATTCGGGCGGCAACCACGTCGCCATTCATGCCGGGCATTTGGTAATCGACGACAACTGCATCCACCGGATGGGTGCGGAACAGTCTCAGTCCCTCATCACCGCCGGTGGCTTCGAGAACCTCATAACCGTTGCTTTCAAGAAACATCTTGCGGCCGATGAGGCCGTTCCAGTGGTCGTCAATACAGAGAATCGTTTTCCTGAGCCGAACCATGAAACCCTGACATTGCAAGACTGGCACGGCGTCGTGCCGGCAGCGGCGTGTTGAGGACCGCTGAGAAGTGGTGGGCAGATTGATTGGACTACAGCAGAGAGGGCAGTTCAAATTACGAACGTCCATGCGGTGAGCGGTTACTTGGGACGTGCCCTTTTAAAAACATCGATGATCAGCGGTCCGAGATTGGTGGAGCGGACCACGAAGGAACCCCTACTTCTTCTTTATCAGACGGAGTTTCTTCCAGCGGGCCTTTTGAGCGTCGGCAATTCTCTTGCGACCGGCTTCGGAGATCTTGCCGGCTCGGGTGCGTCCGTTGCGCCCCAATCGTTCGAGCGCATCGACGGCATGATGCAGTCGTTGAACGGTGGCCTTGGCTTCCTCCAGTTGTCGTTTGAGGATCGCAATTACGTGAAGGCTAGCCATACGAAATAGTGTAGCGCAACGTGCGTTCTTATAAATTTTGCGACGTACCCAGGAAGCATCGTCGTTCCGCCTGGTTTGCGCCGTGCGGGTAGCGGGGCACATGGTCCGGACAAAAAGAGAATAGAATGACAGGCCATCCAAGGAGGAGCACTTCATGGCTACGATCACAACCAGAGATGGCACACAGATTTACTACAAGGACTGGGGTACCGGGCAGCCAGTGGTCTTCAGCCACGGCTGGCCGCTCAGTGCCGACGCATGGGAAGACCAGATGTTGTTTCTTGCCTCCCGCGGATTTCGCTGCATCGCTCACGACCGCCGCGGGCATGGGCGATCGAGCCAGCCTTGGAACGGAAATGAAATGGACACCTACGCCGACGATCTTGCCGCGCTCGTCGAAGCTCTCGACTTGAAAGATGCTATTCACGTCGGACACTCCACCGGCGGGGGCGAGGTAACCCGTTACATCGGACGCCACGGCACCAAACGAGTGTCGCAAGCGGTGCTGATCAGCGCGGTTCCACCGCTGATGGTGAAAACTCCGGCCAATCCTGGCGGCCTGCCGATCGATGTATTCAACGAGATTCGCGCCAACGTGCAGAAAGACCGTGCCCAATTTTTCAAGGACGTCAGCATGCCTTTTTACGGTTTCAATCGTTCGGGCGCAAACGTCTCGCAAGGCTTGCGCGATTCGTTCTGGCTGCAAGGGATGTTGTGCGGCCACAAGGGCGCCTATGACTGCATCAAGGCCTTTTCCGAAACCGACTTTACCGAAGATCTGAAGAAATTCGACATTCCAACCCTTATCCTGCACGGTGACGATGATCAGATCGTGCCGATCGGAGCCGCAGCGATGCTATCGTCGAAACTTGTAAAGGGAGCGACGCTGAAAATCTATCCCGGCGCACCCCACGGTATGTGCTCCACTCTCAAAGACCAAGTCAACGAGGACCTGCTGTCATTCTTCAAACAGAGCGCAAGGGTAGCGGCGTAAGCGCAAATTTCAGCCGGTCGATCGCTTCGCAGCGGGCAATTCGCCGACCAGACTTACGCGAGGTTCCGATGCCTGACTCCGGAAGAAAAAATCCGTCAATCACTGGTTCAGTTTGACATGGCGCGGCAAGATTCAGCCGATCGCAGTTCAGCGAAGGTAACGGTTCTCGAGACGAATAGCGGCGTCAGTAAGCCGTACGCACTTTCGGCAGGTGCATAGGTAGGCAGCCTCTCCGGGGCTGGAACTGTGCCCGCACTGCTCACATACGAACTTTCCATCTGGCCGGGGCGTTAGGGGACGGAAGTCCCATCCCAAAGCACAGTAGGGACAGCGAACAACGAGCTGGGCATCTTGCAGTGACATGGCTGGTAGCAAACTAGAAAGCTGGTTAAGCGAAACTATTCTATTTTCGTTTCAGGCAGATTAGAGGGTGGAGGCCAAACGGGGAAATGGCACAGAAGATGTAAGGGCATGGCCTACCCGGGATGGCACACTCGGGCAAGAATGCTATGTGCGCTGAAGCACATGCGAGTGTCGCGTCAATTCGTGCCCTACGAAAACCGATACAGAATGGCTAAGACGATCTAGTGATAGACGGCGGCGAAAACTCCCGGGTCGGAAGACTGTCCGGATCGCGCGGAGGCGAGTTCCAATTCGTCCTGCAGTTCACGAATCCGCTGCTCACGATTCTTAAATGCTCTCATCTCTTCGTTAGTAAAACTGGCGAAGGTTTTCTTCGTGAGCATCTCGATCTGCTGATCGAGGACGTTTAGAAGCTCAGTTCTGAGGGGCAGGGCCGGTCTACATTCCATGGATATGATCCTTGAATGGGATCTAACACCAAGTGATTTCATCGCATTAAAGGGGATGAACTCAATACAGCAAATCCGGTAGGAGGCCTCAGGGAGGCATCGGACTATGATCAGCCCCGGGGGCTGAGGTGGCAACCGCTACTTCAAGAAATCAAAGAGGTTTAGCTGGGAATCCGGCCAATCGCCGCGAGCGTGGCATTGGTCGCGTTCTGGGAGTTGACCAGCCGGCTGGCGGCAGCAGAGACATCCGCCGCAGCGAGAGTGTTTTCCTGCTGGCTCAGTTGCAGTTTAGCGGAGCCCAGGTAGATCGATTGGGATTCAGTCTGATTCAATGTGTTGCCGTAGAACACGCGTTGCCCGGAGGTGTAGTCGAAAGCATCGCGGAGAGAGCTTAGCGCGGCTGTAAACCCGGAGTTCGACTGCATTGCTTGAGTCAACCCGGTCATGGCCTGGAAAATGTCATGGCCGGGCGCCACGAAGAGCTGCGATCCCGGTTTGTTGACGGGAATCTGGTAGCCGTCACCAATCTGGACGGAGTTGACGGCGTCATTGCCTAGATAGCGAACGCCGGAAGGCACGGTGTTGTCCTTTACAAAGGGAGGGCTGCTGGTCAAAGTTCCGGCGAAGAGCGCGCGTCCCTGGAAAGTGGTGTTGCCGAGCGAGACGAGCTGGTCCTGAATCCCTTGAAGCTCCGCGGCAACAGCGGCACGATCATTGTCGGAAAGCGTGCCGTTCGCGCCTTCTACGCCCAGAGTAAGCGCCCGTTGCATGACGAGGATTACCGAATTGAGAGCAGATCGGCTGTCTGAAATTCGCCTTGGATTGAAGCAAGGCTTTGCAGATAGCGCGCGGTAAAAGTGATCTGATCGTGATTCTGAACGAGAATCGCAGCGGCGGCAGGATCGTCGGAAGGCTGATTCACTCGGCGGCCGGAAGACAGTTCGAGTAGCGCATCTTCAGTGTCCTGACGTGTGCGGTTGAGCGCCGCTAGCAAGTCAGGCATGGGATTGGGATTCACGCGCAAGATATCACCTCCCGAGGTTCACGACGGTGTCGAGCAGCGAGTTGACGGTCGAGACAACCCGCGCAGCGGCCTGATATGCGCTCTGATAGCGAACAAGGTTCGCGGCCTCTTCGTCGAGCGAGACGCCAGAGATGGAGGAACGCTGATCTTCGAGCTGTCGGAGAATGAGCTGCGAAGCGTCGAGATCCGCGGCGGTATTGCTGGTGTCGCTTCCAACCTGAAAAATCAACCGGGAGTAGAAGTCGAGTGGCTTTTGCCCGCCGACGATTGCCTGATCGTGGACAGCGGAGATCACGGCAAGATTGCCATTGCTGCCGGCGGTGCCATCGGAGCTCGCGGCTAAAAAAGCAGGATCACTGATGGCTACACTCAGTGCGGCCGCCGCTCCCACGCCACCAGCAGCAGGCGGAACAAAGAGGTCGGTACCGGCTGCCCCGTTCAGATCAAATCCGGCGCGATGCGCGGTATTGAGGGCGGTGGCCAGTCCGGCAGCCAACTGGTCGAGACTGCTTTGTAGAGCGGGGATCTTCGTGTCACGAACGTTAAGCAGGCCCCCCAGTTTTCCGGCGTTGATCTGCCCGGTAATGTCTACCGTGCCGGAAAAAACTTTGTGAATGCCTCCGGTGGCGATCTGGGTTGTGAGTTGGAAGCTGCGTTCCTGCGCGACGAGGGGCGTCCCGTTAGAGGTCGTGAGAGCGATTCCGTGCTCAGTCTGAATCACCGAGACGTCGATCAGACTCGACAGTTGGCGGATCAGGGTGCCGCGCTTGTCGACGAGCGCGCTGGCGTCTTCGTGCACATTTTCAAGATTCGCGATTTGCTGATTCAGGGCTGCAATCTGGGGTGTCAGAGTATTGATGTCGCCGACCGTCTGCACGACATTCAAGTCGAGGTTACTGCTCTGCGTTTGCAGATGGTGCGAAGCGGAGTTGAAAGCGGTGGCGAGGTTGCCGGCGGCGGTGAGGACGCCCTGCCGCAGCCCGAGACTGGATGGATCGGTGGAAAGCTGCTGCAAGCTGTCGAAGAAGCGAGTAATGGCATCGCCGATCCCGGAATTGGTGCCGCTGAATGTGACCTGAGCCTGCTGAAGGGCGCCCAAGGTGGCGTCCAACTGTCCCTGATTTTGCGTTTCCTGATTCAGGCGGAGTTCGAGGATTGGGTCACGCAGGCTCTCCAGTTTTTGAAGGGATACGCCGGTGCCAAAGCTCAGGCGGCCGAGAACCACGGGGTCGTTCGGAATCAGCACGGGACGCTGCCGCGTGAATCCGGTGGTGCTGACGTTGGCGACGTTGTGGGCGGCGACGTCGAGCGCCTGGCTCTGTGCCCTTAAGCCGGCGCAAGCTGCGTAAAATCCACTATCCATCGTGTGCTCCCTCTCGATCGAAAGAGGAGCACGCCAGACGCCAAGACCAAGCAATGTACGTTCCTACGAGAGGGGTGTCATTTGTTGCTCGGACTTGCAGCTCTGTTAACGCCGCGAAAATGTGGGAAGCATAATGCACGATGGCAAAGATTGCCGAGGCCACCCGACCAACGGCAAGACTTGCCTGGGCGAAAATTGGTCAGTCGTGGAGATCGAGACGAACGACGATTGGGGCTTCCCTGAATTTCAGTACCAACTCCAGGCAATCACCTCCGGCCAACGAATGAAAACGATAAGCTTGGCCGGTGACTACGGAGGGCACGCTTAAGAGGCAGAGGCCATCAAGCCCGGTAAGTTTGTTCTTAAAATTGCCCGCGATCATGTTGCAGATCTCCCCTAAGGCATCCCAAACCTGACTTTCCGGAAGGGCGATCTCATCATTCAGCATGTGGGCGGCAATCTGAGTGGCGGACTCTCCCCCGCAGCCGAACGTAAGAATGCCGCGAAGAGATCCCGCAAGGCCCACGATGGCTGTGAATTCTATGGGGCCGACATTTTCGGCGCGGGAGACCAGCGACAAGCTGGTGCCGAGCATGATCGTAAACACTTCTTGCACCGCCAGTTCGAGAATCGGCAGCCATTGTTCCTGGCGAGAGCGGCCCGCCACTGCGGCACCGGCCGTCATGGCTCTTTTTCCAGAATCGGCGAGACGTGATCTGTCAACTGTTCGGCCGCGAACGGCTTGCGAAGGGCTCCGCGGGCGCTCGTCGAAAGAACATAGATCACATAGCACCTGCTGCCCTCGGTCGCGATCATCATGGAGGAGCCTTCCACGACCAGAGCCCGGATTTTGGCCATACCCTGTGTTCCATCGGCAGGGCGTACGCGGGCTTTACATACGGGATGACCCTCAACCTCTCACGGAAGCGGGCCTTGATCAAAGTTGCGTTCCCCATCCAGTCCTTACTTTTCGGGGGCCTGAGACCCCCTGGGAACTTTTTCAGGGACTGCGGAATCCGTTATGCTTGTGGGTATGACATTGCTGGATGCGCAGCAGTACGATTTTGCCAAAGCGAAGCGCCGCAAAATTAAGATCGTTCTAACCATAACGGCGGTTCTGGTCCTGGCGGTGATCGGATGGCTCTATCGCAACTGGCCGGAGGAGCATGCAGTGGACCGCTTTTTCGTCGCGCTCCAGAAACAGGATTACGAAGGGGCGTATGGCATCTACTTCCACGATCCAGAGTGGCGGCAGCATCCACAGAAATACTCCCAGTATGGCTATTCCGATTTTTATCGCGATTGGGGTCCAGGTGGCGAGTGGGGACTAGTAAAGTCACATCGAATTTACGGATCGGCATCCACCCGCGGCGGAGTGGTGGTGGAGGTGATCGTCAATGAGCGAGCCGATCGCGCGCGCATGTTTGTGGAGAAGTCGGACAAGACGCTGACGGTCTATCCGTATTAGTCGTCGCTAGCATTTTTTTGCGGTTCGCGAAAACGTACCGAATCGTCAGGCAGAGGTTTCAGAAAACTGGGACAGCGCCTTCTGAAGTGAAGCCTCGTCGTTGACGGCCAAAGAAGCCTTGGACCGGTCAATCTGCCGCATCAACCCCCACAGAACTTTCCCCGGACCAACTTCCACAAATGCGCTAGCGCCACTTTCGATCAGCAGGCGTATGGACGGCTCCCACTTTACCGCTGCCGTGACTTGCCGGATCAGCGCAGCGCGGGCAGGCTCGGCATCGGTGACCAGAGCCGCGTCCACGTTGCAGACCACAGGGAATGCCGGCTTCTGGAAACTAAGAGCCTGAAGATCGGGCGCGAGACGGTCCTGCGCGGGCTGCATCAGGGCGCAATGGAAGGGTGCGCTCACGGGAAGGCTGACCGCTTTTTTGGCGCCCCGTTCGGTGGCCAGTTTGATGGCGCGTTCGATGGCGGTGGCGTTGCCGGAAATCACGGTCTGCTCGGGAGAATTGAGGTTGGCAGGCTGGCAGATATCGCCGTTAGCCGCCTCGCGACAAATCCCTGTAACTCTATCGAGAGGCAGACCTACGATAGCCGCCATTGCGCCGACGCCGACCGGCACGGCCTCCTGCATGTACTTGCCGCGATTACGGACCGTGCGAACGGCATCGGCAAATTTCAAAGTACCTGCAGCGACGTGGGCCGAGTACTCTCCGAGGCTGTGTCCGGCGACGTAATCAGGCGTATGACCCCTTTCGCCGAGGACACGGAAAGCCGCCACGGACACCGTAAGAATTGCGGGCTGCGTAGTCTCGGTGAGCTTCAGTTTTTCTTCCGGTCCCTCGAAGCAGACCTGCGAGAGTTTGTAGCCGAGCGCTTGGTCGGCTTCTTCAAAAGTCTGGCGGGCGATCGCGTGATTTGCGGCCAGTTCTTTGCCCATGCCGACGGATTGCGATCCTTGGCCGGGGAAGAGGAAGGCGATTGGGGATGTCTGGCTCATAGTAAGGTCAGTGAGTCGGGACCGGCGTCTTGGCGTGCAATCCCGCGAGTTCGCGGGCGATCGTTTCATTCACATGGCCTTCGGCAAACTCGGCCGCTACGCGAATCGCGTTCTTGATAGCGTTGGTGTTCGACGAACCATGCGTGATAAAACAAACGCCCTTCACTCCGAGCAGCGGGGCTCCGCCATATTCAGTGTGGTCGAGGCGTTTTTTGAAATCGGAAAATGCGTTGCGCGAGAGCAGTGCGCCGACCTGGCGGGTGATAGTGCTTTTCAAAGTTTCTTTCAGAACCGCGCGGACGAGCCGGGCCACGCCTTCGGAGCTCTTCAACGCCACATTGCCGACGAATCCGTCGGCAACGATTACGTCCACTTGCCCGAGGTAAAGGTCGCGGCCCTCCACGTTGCCGACGAAATTCAACGGCAGGTGTTTCAGAAGCTTAAAAGCCTTGCGCGTCAATTCGTTGCCTTTGGATTCTTCTTCTCCGATGGATAGCAACCCTACGCGCGGGCGTTTCACGCCAAAAATGGCGCGACAGTAAATGTCTCCCATGACGGCGAACTGTTCGAGGTTGTGCGGTTCGCAGTCAACGTTGGCGCCCACATCTACAAGAATCGCGGCAGTGTTCAGAACAGTTGGAAACGCGGCGGCGAGTGCGGGACGATCGACACTGGGCAGACTTCCGAGGACCATTCGTGCGGTCGCCATGGCGGCGCCGGTGTTGCCGGCAGTTACGAATCCATCAGCTCGTCCCTCGCGGACGAGACGCAGGCCGATGCGGATCGAGGAATCCCGCTTGGCGCGGATAGCTTCCACTTTGTCGTCCATGGTGATGACTTCACTGGCATGGACGATGTCGATTTCGAGCCGCCGGGCGCCGGGATAGCGCGACAGTTCAGCTTTGAGTTGCGCCTCGGGTCCAACCAGGAGTACGCGCGCGCCATGATGGCGCGCCGCCTGCAGCGCCCCTTCGATTTCGGGCTTGGGCGCTTTGTCGGATCCCATCGCATCCAGAGCGATTACGCTAGGCATGGAGGGAAGGAACTAGGACTTCTCTTTGACCTCGAGGACTTCGCGGCCCTTGTAGTATCCGCATTTCGCGCAGGCGCGATGCGGCATCTTTTGTTCGTGACAGTTAGGACACTCGGAAAGCGAGTGCTTCGAGAGCGAGTCGTGTGCGCGGCGAGTCGCGGTGCGTTTCTGCGAGTGCCGCCGTTTTGGATTAGGCATTTTCTTGAGTTCTCAGTTCCCAGTTCTCGGTTCTCAGTTAACCCCGTTCTCGATCAAGATTGGCGCTCGTGAGAACTAAGAACTGCTATTGATTCAGTTTATCGCGGATTTCTTTCAGTGCCGACCAG
>QIAJ01000039.1 GCA_003225495.1 Acidobacteriota bacterium | reverse complement strand
CGCGTCGCGCCCATCCTTCTTCGGCATGTTGAGGTCCAGCAGGATTAACTCAGGACGCGGGGCCGAAGCGGCGGAGAACCTTCCACGCCGGTATAAATAATCCATCAATTCCTCGCCGTTCTCGACGAAGTGCAATTCGCAGAGGATTTTGCTTTCGGCGAGCGCGTCCTGCGCCAGCAGCCGATCATCAGCATCGTCGTCGGCCATCAGGATTATGGCGGGTCGCGCGGGTTGCATCAGTTGTCGTGGTTGGTCCGCGCGAGCGGCAACGTCACGGTGAACGTCGCTCCTTCGCCCGGCTTGCCTTTGGCCGAAATCGAGCCGCCATGGCGGTCGGCGATGCGCCGGCACACAGCCAATCCTACGCCTGTGCCCTCATATTCATTGCGCCCGTGCAACCGCTGTCTCCGAATATTTTTCGTCGAACCCGATTCCGTTATCTTTGATGCTCAATTCGCAAACTTCCTGCTCGCTCCCCCCGGCCGCGGCGCCGTTGAAAGGCTTTCGCACGCTTTGCGCCTGGATCTGGATTTGCGGTTTGCTATTCGGCGCCTGGAACTTCAACGCATTCCCGATGAGGTTCTGCAATAACTGCCGCATCTGCATCGGGTCGGCCTGGAGCGTAGGCAGATGGCTCACATCGATGTGCGCCTTGGTCTGCTCGATGCGCACCTCGAGGTCGCTCAACACTTCTTTGGTCACTTGGTTCAAATCGACCGGCACGAGCGGCTGCGATTTGCTGATCACGCGCGAGAAGGTGAGCAGGTCATTAATGAGCCGCTGCATACGCGCTGCGGCACTCTGCATGCGTTCCAGAAATTCGCGACCCTCCTGGATCCCCAGCGAATCGAGCTTTGCCTTCAACCGATCGCCAAATGCCTGGATTTTCCGCAGCGGCTCCTGCAAGTCATGCGACGCGACATACGCGAACTGCTCCAGTTCGGCGTTCGAGCGCGCCAACTCGGCGGCCTTGCGCGCGAGGGCATCATGCGTGCGCTTGCGTTCGGTAATGTCCTTGAACATCACCACTGCGCCGACTAGGCGTTCCCTTTCCATGATCGGTGACCGCACATATTCCACGGGGAAGGTCGAGCCATCCTTGCGAAAGAACACTTGTTCACCCGGGTTGCTGGACTGGCCTTGCACCGGCGATTCGCCCGAAGCCTTGCAGAACACCTCCGATTCAGGCTTGCCGATCATTTCCTCGACGCGCCAGCCGGTCATCTTCGCCGCGGCCGGATTTACAAAGGTCGTCCGTCCCTGCAAATCCAATCCGTAGATGCCTTCGCCGGCCGAATTCAAAATCGATTCGTTACGCTTCTGGAGCTTCTGCAATTCCTGCGTGCGCGCCTGCACGTGCAATTCAAGCACGTCCTTCGACCGCCCCAACTCCTGCGCTTGTTGCGCGAGCGCTTTCTCCGCCTGCTTGCGTTCATTCAACTCGGCGCGCAACTTTTCGCAAGCAACGTTCAACTCTTTCGTACGATCCTGCACCTTGTGCTCGAACTCGGTAGTGAGTTTGCGAAGCTGTTCCGAAAGATTGTGCCGCTCCACCTGGCTCTGTTGCAGGGTCTGTGTGACCTCCATCACCTTCCGAGTATCGGTTTCCCAATACATCAGCATTTCTTTCAGCCGATTCTGGCACAATCGGTACCACACCAGAAAGGAAAGTCCGAAGAGGGAAACCGAGCACGCCCCGACCACGCCGTTGAACGTCGCAACTTCCGACAGGCTAAGGCCCAGCCGCGCCAGCCACCATTGCCCGGCCGCCGCCAAAGCCGCGAGCATGCCCCACATGATAAACAGTGGGGCCAAGGCAGGGACTTTGCATTTGAACGGCTTGTTATTCAAAGCTCGATCTTACCTCAGTAATCGGATGCTCAGGCTCGTACTTGAAGAGTTGGGAGCAGCAACTATGCCTTTTTGGCGCAGGTTTCAGAGTCTTTCGAGAGGGTTACCCCACTAAAATGCCGAAATCGTGCCGAATTTGCCAATGCGGGCATCCTTCTGTTAGCGTTCGCGCATGAATTTTCTGGTCGCAGGCGGGGCGGGTTTCATTGGATCGCATGTATGCGAACGTTTGCTGGACCTTGGCCATTCCGTCTGGACGCTCGACGATCTCAACTCCTTCTACGATCCCGCGATCAAGCAGCAGAATATCCGCGACATCCAGAGCAAGGGTAAGCCGTTCGAGTTCGTTCAAGGCGACCTCCTGGACCTCGGCACGCTCAAGGAACTGTTCGGCAGCGTACGCTTCGACCAGGTCGTCCATTTGGCCGCCCGCGCCGGCGTTCGCCCTAGCCTTCAGGAACCCGCCTTATATCAGCGCGTGAATGTGGAGGGAACGACGCAGCTTTTGGAGACGGCTCGCGCACATAAAGTGAAGAAGGTTACAATCGCTTCGTCGTCCTCCGTCTACGGAATTAATTCCAAAGTGCCGTTCTCCGAGGACGATCCGATCTTTTCGTGCATTTCTCCGTACGCGGCCAGCAAACTCGCGTGCGAGGCGCTGGGCCATGTTTACCACCATGTGTATGGGATGGATGTGGTGATGCTACGCTTTTTCACCGTCTACGGGCCACGTCAGCGCCCTGATCTGGCGATCCATAAATTCGCGCGTCTCATCCATTTCGGAAA
This sequence comes from Acidobacteriota bacterium, assembly GCA_003225495.1. Classification (GTDB taxonomy): domain Bacteria; phylum Acidobacteriota; class Terriglobia; order Terriglobales; family Acidobacteriaceae; genus Acidiflorens. Next base: position 1,587 of record QIAJ01000039.1, on the reverse strand, counting down.
ACCGATTCCGGTTTTCGGCGATGGCAGCACTGCACGCGATTACACTTACATTTCCGATATCGTTGACGGCGTTGTCGCCGTGACGAAAAAGGAATTCGGTTATCAGATCTTTAACCTCGGCGAATCGCAGACCGTTCGGCTGAGCTATTTGATCGAAGTTCTCGAAAAGGCGATGGGCAAAAAAGCTGTGATCGACCGCCAGCCGCCGCAACCGGGCGATGTGCCGATCACCTACGCAAACATCGGCAAGGCGCGCTCGTTGCTTGGTTACACGCCGGGGATCAAGATCGAGGCGGGCATCTCGCTCTTTATCGAGTGGTTCCAACAAACAGTTAAATAGTTACAGGATTTACATGGTGAAACGGGGAAAGACGCCGCTCTAACAACCGCAAAATGACGAAAACGGAAAAGCTGTTGCGGGAACTGATCGCGCTGCCGAGCGTTAACCCTGCGTTCCTTCCTGCCAATGACCCGAACTCGGGCGAGAAGCGCGTGGCGGAATTCCTGGCCGCCATAGCGGCGCGCAGCGGTCTGGATGCCGAGTTCAGGCAGGTGCAGCCAACGCGCGCCAATCTCATTGCAAGTTATCGGCCTACGACGAAGGCGAAGCGTAGAATCATTCTGGCGCCGCACATGGATACCGTTGGCGCGCCTGGCGCGGTGTTCACGCCTCAGCTTAAGGGCAATCGTCTTTATGGCCGTGGCGCTTGCGACACCAAAGGCAGCGTCGCGGCCATGCTTTCCGCTTTGATCGAGGTGATCGCTTCGCGCGACCGCCCCAGACAAACTGAAGTCGTTTTTGCGGGATTGATCGACGAAGAATCGCTCCAAGCCGGCTCGCGCGCGCTGGCTGCGAGCAAGTTCAAAGCAGACCTCGCAATTGTAGGTGAGCCGACGCGCTGCAAAGTCGTTACCGCGCACAAAGGCGCTGTCTGGCTGAAGCTTGAAACTCAAGGCAAAGCCGCTCATGCCGCCCGGCCCGAGCTTGGTGTTAACGCTGCCTACGAGATGGCGCGCATCTGCACACTCCTTGAAACCGAATACACGTCGCGGCTCGGACGCACCAAACATCCCTTGCTCGGCCACGGCACGATCAACGTCGGAGCGATTCACGCCGGCCAGCAGCCCAACATTGTCCCGGACCGCTGCACCGCGTTGATCGATCGCCGTACGCTGCCTGGCGAAACGAACGCCAGCATTATCCGCGAATTGCGCACACTCTTCGGCGCGCATGGGCTCTCAGCGGCATTTTCAAAAATCCATCCATACCCTTGCCCTGCCTTGGAAACCGATCCCGCCAACCCACTCGTGCGCCAATTCATGACTTTCACCCGCCGGCGCACGCCCGGCGCGGTTAATTTTTTCAGCGACGCCGCGGTACTCGCCGCCGGTGGAATTCCAAGTGTTCTCTTTGGCCCCGGCGACATCGCGCAAGCTCATACGCGCGACGAGTGGATCGAGCTTTCTCAACTCGAGCAAGCCAAAGGCTTCCTGGTTCGCTTCCTGCAGTCCCTGGAATGAGCCGGTACGCCTTTTTCCGGCAAACGGGATGGATGGTAGCGGCCACCGCCGTAGGCGGCCTCTGCG
>QIAJ01000222.1 GCA_003225495.1 Acidobacteriota bacterium | reverse complement strand
GAGAAGCACTATTCGGTGATCGAGATTGCAAAGCTTTGGGCACTGAGCGAGAAGACCGTTCGCAGAATCTTCGAACGCGAGCCAGACGTGATTCACTGGAGTACAGAAGAAAAGCTCCACAAGCGCGGATACCGGACACTGCGTGTGCCCGAAACCGTTCTTCACCGCGTCCATCGAAAGTTGCGCAGAGCAAGTTGAAGCTAAGCCTGCCCGTAATGACAAGATGCAGTCACCACTCGTCAGGCGCTTTTCGCGCGCTTCAGTGATTTACGGCTTACGGCATTCTTACCCGTCTCAAGTACGTGCCAGGCTTTGCGAACGTTGGCTGCAAGCTGTTCCTGGCGAGCCTTGACCCACGGAGCGTAGTGCTTCTCGGTGATCTTGACACTCTTGTGGCCAAGCAGGATTGAAACCTGTTCGAGTGGAACACCGGCTAGGAGCATCTCGACCGCAAATGTGTCGCGAAACATGTGAGGATGACAACGCTTTGGCAAACCATCATCGCTCCTTAAGTTTGCAATCTTGAACAGTCGCCGAAAACTTCTCTGCCAATTGCCAACCACGGACTTAGGCGAGCCGTTGCCGGACCAAAAGAAGTACCGCGGATTTGGACTGGGGCCGGGCGGAATGTTTCTCAGGGCCGCCGCCACATCTGGAGGCAGCGGAACGTAAACAGGACTGCCGGTTTTTGCTCGATAGAGAAACAATTCGCCATGTTCATTTAGCCGACGCCGTTCCAGGGTGACGGCGTCCCTGATCGCCAGTCCACTCCAGCGCATGAGCAACGTCAGAATCCGTAGTCGTGTTGCTTGGTTCCGGCATTCCACCCAGCCTTTGGGCTGATAGATATAGGTTGCGTCCATGATCTTGTCGAACTCGGGCGCAGGGAAGTAATCCGTCGGAGGCCCATCTGCTCTGATTCGACCCAGCAGAACAGCGGGATTGGACTTGATCCAGCCGAGTCGCAGGCAGTAGTAAAAGAGGCCGATCAACGCTCCTGCTTTTTTTTCTTCGCGAGGGGGCCATCGGTCCAAGTGTCACGGAAGCCTTCCAGGTCGGCAGTCGCGATCTCAGTGATGTGTACGAGTCGGTAGGACGTGGCCCACGAGAGGAACTGCTTCTCGAAGATCGTGGTCAGCTTATCGAGAGTCGAGTCGGCCAGATTCTCATTGCGCTTGCTGTTCAGAAAACGTGATACAGCCTCTTTGACGGTTACGGGAACAGGCTTCGGCCGGGAGGCCTCTTCAAGTCCTTGCTGATTCGCCTCATATTCCTCTTCCAGTTTGCGTTTAAAATCGTCAGCCTTTTCCCAACTGCGGGTTTTGGCGCTGCGACGGATGAAGGCGCCATCCGATCCAAGAATGCCATTGATCCACTTTGGGCACCGGCAACGTTTGTAGTTAATGTCGTCGGGGCAGGGAGGATAGTGGCGGGAATAAACCGAGAGCATGGAATCGGCACCTTTGCCGAATCCATTGTACGTTTATTGTACGATTGTTCTACTGTTTTATAACTACCTTATTATCATCGGTTTATAGTGGTGGAGGCGGCGGGAGTCGAACCCGCGTCCGAAAACGTTACTGGTCAAGAGACTACATGCTTATTCGCGTTCATGCCCCAGGCATTACCCTGGGACGTTCGCGGTCGCCGCTCAGAACGGACAAGAAACGGTTACCGCTAGCCTGATGATCTCGTCCTCTCCACTCAGACGTGGCGGAGAAGACCAGCCCGCTGTGCGACGTCCGTCGGAGGCCCACGGGCAAAACCTCCTGGGACGGCTGCCTAAACTAGTTAGGCTGCGTATGCCATCTGTTGATTGGCAATTATCATTTTCCACGCGATTACGGGTGTGTGGACCCCGGCATGCCTCTTGGCCGCAAGCATCTCCGTCGAAACCGTGACGCCCCCAACTTGGTGGGATTGGCCTTCAAAGAACTACTACTATTGTCGCACCCCAGCGGGGGATGTCAAATGGGCAACCAGCCTCACCGGTTGGGGTGCAAGCTTCAGATTTTGCCGGGTATACCCTCCTCCAAATCGGGATCGTCCAACACTTCGTCGTCCCCTTCGTATTCCCTATGCAATATGGGCTTGACGTTGGCGAGGCCCATCCTTTCGAGAAGGATCTTGGCCAGCGATTCGGGCTGATTGTCTGGTTTGTTCTCGTCCTGATCGTCGTATTCGCGGTCTTTGGCGGTGGTCCAGGCGGTGGCCCCGATGGGACGCCTGGCTACCGCGGTGCGGTCGATTACTACCCGGGTGGGCAGTGCGGGCTCGAAGGTGGTGCGGGCGAGGCTCGCGGATGCGGTCTGCAGGGCGTATAGAAGAAGGCCGGCGGTACGGTGCTCGATCTGAGCGGTAAGAAGAAGGCGCATGACTTGCATGAGTGCAACCTGAATGGAGTTGGCGTCCTCGAGGACCGGTAGGGTGACTGCTCCTTGCTCGCGCCGGATATTGACGTTGATCTGGAGGCGCTTCTGGCGCCAATCCTTGTGGAAGTAACAGAAACGTTGCTTGCGCAGCGCGGGCGATCCGCACTGGGTGCCGTTGACTTTGAGATGCTGGCAACGGGCGATGCTTTCTGGATATAGGGACACTGTGTTTCTCCTTGCACTTGGCTTTTAGCTTTTAGCTTGTAGCTGTTAGCTCTTAGCTCATAGCTTTTAGCTACGACTTCTAACTGTTGGCTTCTCATTAGTATGTCATGGGTTACAACTCCTGGGTCTCGGCAACGAGACGCGCTGACGGTAGTTTCTTCCGCTGCCTTCACTCCTCTCCCCTCCCCCGGTGGTCTTTTGGAATCATTGGGTTGGGGTATGGTTTCGATCCAAAATATTGATATCAAAGAGCTTATGGCTATAATATAGAGCGCACACGACTTAGCGTCCGAGGCGGACTTCTCCACTTCGGAGGCGGATCGCGGGCGGAAGCGCAACCTTACTAAGAGACTTGTCGGGTGTTTGGTGATCTTAGTTAGTTAATTAGATTTTTGTCAAGGAAAGCATTTGGAATGGAATTAAGGAGTTACGGCTGCTGTTATTATCTAATAGTTATAGCGAGCAGAAGTTAGCGGAACTGTTGGATGGAAGGGGCCTTCGCAAAGCGGCCTCAATATGGCGCCTCACGTGTTCGGACATCGCGGTCTTTCTAAACCTTGCCTGGGCGTCTCCAAAATCGGAGTTACCTGGGAGTTTGTTCCTTTGTCATGTAATCCCGCCCGGCTCGGCTCTAAGCCGCACTCATTGCCAACTCTTCGGTTTGTCGATTGATCGGCTGGCAACCTACGCATTCTCCGGATGTGCTCTTGAAGAGCTTCACGTAGCTCTACCAGAAGCCGGTGCGTCTCATCAGGGCTATGAGTCTCGCAGACCTTTTTCGAGAGCTCTCTTATCCGGTCTTCTAAGCGGCGACGGGGCGTCAAGCGGGGACCTGGTGTTGCATGCTAGCGGGTCGCTCACCCAATGGCTATTAGGAGAGCAATGTAGGTTTGAACCACTGGCGGCAATGTAGGTTTCCCCACCTTGCGTTTATTGAATTTTTTTGGAATAAAGTGCGCTAGCGGACCGACGTGACCCCGGGGCAGAGGGAGAATCTTCATACAGGTAATACTGTAGAAACACAAAAAAGAAAAGGTATTTCCCCATGAACACTCTCGATCACTCCGAAGAAAAATGGCGAGCCATCGCCGAAAAAGCCAGTAAAGAGCAAGACCCTAAAAAGCTGCTTGAGCTCGTTGAGCAACTTCTTGAAGCGTCCAAACCTGAGCCCGCGGACCACCGCCCTTCGAAATCGGCGGGGAGTGTGTTTCCGCAACCGCGGCATTAGCTCTTAGTCCGGCATGTCGGGCGACCCACCTCTGGGGTTGCCGAGGACGAATTCGCAGACCAAGAACACATTTCTACCCGATAGCTTTCGAGCGATTCGATGATGTGGAGTATTGGATCGCGATACTCGATATGAGTAGGCTAAAGGCGTGATGATCGCCTGGCCGGACCCAGTCGCGGGACAGAAGGCGCAAGCTCTTCGCGAGATAGTTGCGCAGCTCATGGTTGAGACCGATCCAAGCGAACTCGACAGACTTGTCGCGGAATTGGCTCGTGTCATGAAGCATCAATTACACCCCGATGTGCAGAACTAGGCAGGGGCTGTATATCGGGGCACACATATCGCGGCACTCACATCTCGGCAAACAAGGGAGAAACAATGGCTAAGCAGAATGGAATGGCAGACCCTTCGCGCCTAAATCCCAGGGAGGCCGATGACAAGCAAATGCTTCGAGTGGTTGTGGAAACGCCGAAAGGAAGCCGCAATAAATTCGCCTACAACCCCGATGATCACGTCTTCGAACTCAAGAAGGTCTTGCCAACTGGCATGGCCTTTCCTTACGACTTTGGGTTTGTTCCCTCAACCGAAGCCGATGATGGAGATCCAGTAGACGTGCTGGTATTGATGGATGAACCCGCATTTCCGGGCTGCGTGCTTAAGTGCCGCCCAATCGGCGTAATCGAGGGCGAACAAGGCGAACAGGGAGACAAGAAAGGGCGAGAGCGGAACGATCGCATCGTAGCCGTGCAAAAAGACGCACACAGTTGGGCCGACATCAAGACCATCGATGATTTAGGCGAGCAATTCTGCAAGGAACTGGAAGAATTTTTTGTGAACTACCACAAGCTGTCAGGAAAAGAATATCGCGTACTCGGCCATAAGGGACCGAGTCAGGTTCGCAAGTTGATCAAGTCGTCGATGCGATGATCCCCTATCCTCGTCACCTATTGTTCACTTCATTGATGGACTTCTTTGATAGATCGTTGTCACCTAAGAATTCTGTCCCGCACTTCGGACAGGAACGTCGCGCCAGCAAAATGTCAATTGTCAGGTGGGCGCCACAGTGAAGGCATGCCATATCAATCACGACACGAGAAATTTTCGCCATAGTCGAGATGTCAATCTGCGCTGGGAGAGTCAGCCTGAAAATGGAAAGTGGGCGCTCCCCGTCAGTGAGTATTCCACTCTTCAGGCGGGGATTTTCAAGGCATCGATACGACCATCAAGCTATCCCTCAGCAGCGTCATTGCGCTCCCCGTAGAACCTGCTTCCGTTTCGCCCGGCAAGATGATTGTAGCTCCACTATGCCCATCTGCCTTTACTTCCGGTTCGCTCGTCATCCGCCCAGAACGGCGAATCACAGAGCAATGAGCTCGATAGGGTGAATTGGCGGCTTCATTACCCGGGAAGACTCCTATTTCGAGCTGTCATAGTCTTTATCGCTAACCGGTTCCAACCAGATTGTTTTTCCCTTTTGAGTCGGTGTAACGGCGATATACGTAAAGCCACTTTTCGGTGATGCACCGTGCCAATGCTCTACGCCCGAAGCACATTTGATTACATCTCCCTTGTGAACTATGTGGAGGGGCTTTCCGCGCTCCTGGTAATAGCCGGTGCCTTCCGTGATAAGTAGCACTTGACCACCTGGATGAATATGCCAATCCAGCTTGGCACGGGCATCATAGGTCGCTACAGCGATACCGGGGTCGAACGTGCTGTCTTCTACGATTAGTTCTTTAAGCCAAATATTTCCCGTGTGATTCTTAACGGTGGATAGTTCACCTTTTGGAAAAATTGCGTCTCCTGTTTGCGCCTGGGACTGGAAGCTGAATACGAGGCTCACCGCGTAAACAATAATTTGAAATGTTGTTCTCATTGTTATCCTCTTCTCTCGTCATCTATTCGATCCGTGCAGCCAATGCAATATCACTGATAGTGTTGCTGCAGGTTTCGGATCCGTTTATTTGTGCGGCGCCGTCAGAGCTTCCGGCCATTTGCGCATTCCCACGGCAAAAAGTGGTCAGCGTCCGGTCATCTGTAGTGCAGTTTCAGGAAGGCGGGCGCCCTCAAGTTTTAGCCTGGAAGACGCTTCGCCGATCTGCTTGAGGTCATTCTCGGTCAGCTCGACATTCACTGCACCGAGGTTTTCCTCGAGTCGATGGAGCTTGGTGGTTCCCGGGATGGGCACAATCCACGACTTCTGTGCCAGCAGCCACGCGAGTGCGACTTGTGCTGGCGTCGCGCTCTTGCGTTCCGCGACGCCTTTGACCAAGTCGACCAGAACCATATTGGCCTTGCGCGCCTCGGGCGAAAAACGAGGCACGAGGTTCCGGAAGTCGGTGGCATCGAATTTTGTGTTTTCGTCGATCTTGCCGGTGAGGAAGCCAGCGCCGAGCGGGCTGAACGGTACGAACCCAATACCTAGCTCCTGGAGGGCCGGCAGAAGCTCGGCCTCCGGACCACGCCAGAACAGCGAGTACTCGCTCTGCACTGCTGTGATGGGTTGGACCGCGTGCGCCCGGCGAATCGTCTGAGCCCCGGCCTCCGACAAACCGAAGTGCTTGACCTTGCCTTCGGCAATCAACTCCTTAACCGCTCCTGCCACGTCTTCGATCGGTACTTTGGGATCGACGCGGTGCTGATAGAAGAGATCGATGTGATCGGTGCGCAAACGCTTCAGGCAAGCCTCGGCCACAAGTTTTATGTGCTCGGGCCGGCTATTCGTCTCACCGCCGCGCTTGCCAGTCACAAGATCGATATCGAAGCCGAATTTTGTGGCAATGACAACCTTGTCGCGGATCGGCTGGAGAGCCTCGCCGACCAACTCTTCGTTTGCGAACGGCCCATAGGCTTCAGCCGTGTCGAAATGGGTCACGCCAGCGTCGTGAGCAGTGCGAATCAACTTGATCATCTCGCCCCTGTTGGCTGCCGGGCCATAGCCCGAGCTCATACTCATGCAGCCGAGGCCAAGAGCCGAGACTTCAAGGCCTGACTTTCCCAGTTTTCGCAAGTGCATCATTTCTTCTCCACCTGCAGTTTAGGGAGGAGCGAACGCGGGCCGTTATCCCGATCCTGCCGATCTTTTGCCTAATTCTCTTGAGGGCCAGCCTTTGAGCTGGAATCGTGAACACCGCAACAGCTATGCTGGGGATAGAAGGGCAAACAGAATGAACAAGAATGGCAAGCTCTCCGGCGCTTCTCTAGCACCCGAGTCGATACACGATTTGAGAGCCGAGCTGGCGAAGAAAATTGCCCGGTTCATCGGCTCTTCAGAGAGGCTGATCACAAAAGTGCCGGGCTTGCTGCTTGTGCGCAGGACTGCACCTTCTGCGCCCTGCTCAGGAACTTACACGCCGGGCGTGATCGTTGTTGCTCAGGGCAGCAAGCGCGTCGACCTCGGCCAGACGACTTTCACCTACGACCGGTCTCGATTTCTTTTGACATCGGTCGACCTGCCAATCGTCAGCCAGGTTGTCGAGGCAAGCGAAGCGAAGCCCCTTCTGGCTTTGGCGCTCAAGCTGGAAATGCCCCTGGTGCGCGAGCTTATCAGCCGCGACGAAGTCCAAGTGCGTGATGCGTCGCCTGACACCCCGGCCATGGTGACTGGTGAGATTACGAGCGAATTGCTGAGCGCCTGCTGCCGACTTGTCGATCTTCTGGCGACTCCACAAGATATTCCGTTTCTGGGTGGCCATATTCAACGCGAGATCATTTACCGGATTCTATCCGGACCAAAGGGGGCTCGCCTTCGAGCGATCGCAACGTCAGGAGATCAGAGCCATCGCACAGCGAGAGCGATTTCCTGGATTAAGGACAACTACGCGAAACCGGTCCGCGTCGATGACCTAGCGCAGATCGCGGGCATGGCCGTTTCGACGTTGCATCATCATTTCCGGGTGCTGACCCGTATGAGCCCGTTGCAATATCAGAAGCAGTTGCGACTGCAAGCAGCCCGAGGACGAATGCTCGTCGATCGTCTCGACGCTTCCACAGTAGCCTTTGAGGTGGGATACGAAAGCGTTAGCCAGTTCAATCGTGAATACAGTCGCTACTTCGGCCAGCCGCCGATGCGTGACATCAAAGCTCTCCAAGAGGGGAAACTCGGTAAGATGAGCGCCGCCTGAATCGTCAGAGTTTTGGAAAAGAATCGTCCTCTCTTCTCGTCAACTTTTGCCAACCGCCACGCTCATCGAGCAGCGTTGGTTCGCGTTCCGAATGCATTGTTGGCAATCCGGAAGCAATCCGTTTCATCGGTCAAGCAGCCCACTGGCGGCGATTCTTCCGCTGTTTCTCGCCGCCTCCAACTTCCGATTGGGATCGGCTTGAATCTCCTGATGATGCCCGGCGAGCAAGTCCTCTGGCGTGACGTAGCCGATGGCGCTGTTCAGACGAACGTTGTTGTAAGTTCTAGGTAAGTCTTCACCAAACGCCGCGAATCTTGGGCAGGACAAATTTTCTTCGCTACGCTCAATCGGGGACGGAGGCGCAGCCGTCTATGTGCTACCTGCCTCGGCGGGCATCCCAGCGCATTCTTGGTCTATTCCGCGTTCCGCTTAGCCTAGTCTCCGCCGGTCCTGTTCCCTGTACTCTTTCATTCCGCGTTCGTACTCGCGTCGAAGCAGGCGCAGGTTGTTCAAAGCGTCGTTGAGCGCGGAGAGTTCATGTCCAAGAGAGTTGCGATCCATCCGTTCGATCCGGTCAAGGATTGCGTCGTTGGCCCTTGTGATGGCCGATGGCAACTTGCCGGGGTCCATTTCCAGCATGGCCTGGGCGTAGAGCTCTTTCCAATAAAAAGGACGGGGAACGCCTTCAGTCGTCACGAACTAACCTCAAAGGGGGGAGGAGGAGTCAAAGCTACTCTCGTTTGAGGGCAGTTGTATGCACCTTTTGGCACACTTGTACGTTCGCTGCAAGACTTAAAAGAGAGTATGCTTGGACGGTCTCTTCTAGCATCTTTCCGCCGCGCCCTCTGGGCGACGGTTCCCTGCAAAAATCAGACAGCATCTCGCTGTGCAAGGAGCCGTCATGTCGACGAGACCTTCCATTCGTGTCCCTACCAGGCCCACAAATTCCGACGGGGATGGTAACGCTATTGCGAACAAGATTTTGGCCAGTCTACCGACCAAGGAAAGCAAGGAAGTATTGCCGAGGCTTGAATTTGTTCGCCTGGTACTTCACCAGGTGATTCACGAGGCTGGAGAGAAGGTGAAGTCAGGCTTCTTCATAAATTCCGGTCTGGCTTCGGTCCTAGCAGTACAACCGGACGGAAAGAGCGTTGAGGTGGGTCTGATCGGGAGCGAAGGTTTCGTCGGTCTGCCACTGCTTGTGGGGTACCACACGAGTCCTACAAGAATCGTGGTGCAGGGTGAGGGCGCGGCGTACCGGTGCGATGGGGAAGCGCTCAGGTTGCTCATGGAACGATGTCCAGAGCTAGAACGGCAGTTGCATCGCTTCGCCCAACAACTAGCCATGCAGTCGATGCAAATCGCTGCTTGCAACCGGCTGCATGACGTCGAGGAGAGACTGGCGAGGTGGATACTCATGAGCCGGGACCGAATGGGCTCGGATACTCTTCCTCTGACCCAAGAATTTCTGTCGAACATGCTGGGGACGCGCCGGTCAAGTGTGACTGTGGCGGCTGGCACGTTGCAAAAGGCGGGCTTAATCTCGTACACAAGAGGGTCGGTCAGGGTTTTAGACCTGCAGAAACTCGAAGGGGCCGCGTGCGCTTGCTACGGGATTGTGCAGCGACAGCTTAAGGACTGGGAAGCGGAAAAGAACTAGGCATTCGACGGCACCGGACCTTCGATGTGAGTCAGTACGCCGTCGAAGCGTAGCGTAGACTACTCGCCGAGGATCAACATGAAGGCAAGAGGAGTCAGGCGCGTGGTGACAGCGAGTGCAATCATTTTTTTTGTTGGGCTTTTTATTGGGCTGATTGGGCTTTCCAGTGCGCGGGCGCAGTCGAGCCAGACGAGCGCTCCCGGTGCAGAGATCAGCGCCAAGCCCTTGCTCTTGGAAAAGAATGAAGGCGAGCTGCGGACTCGGCGGCCTCGAACGGACAACAAGGCCGTCGCGGCGCCGCAATTCATGCTGAAGGTCAGCCCGAAAAACAATGGTTCTGAGCATCTCGTGTTAGGTACGGAGGAACTAGCGCCGGGAGCGTCCATACCAAAGCACCGGCACCTGGGGCAGGATGAAATACTGTTGCTCCAGTCCGGAATGGCTCACGTTTGGCTGGGGGATCAGGAACGCGATGTTCATGCGGGGGGAATGGTATTTATCCCGTCTCATACCTGGATCAGTTTGAAGAACAATGGGACGGAGCCGATCGGCCTGACGTTCATTTTTTCAGCGCCTGGATTCGAGGATACGATGCGATGCAATTCCGTGGCGGCAGGCGAAACGCCGACTGCGATCACTCCGGAGCAGCGCATCGAGTGCGCGCACCAAGGGCATGCCGAGTACGAAGGCATGATAGAGAAGCCCCGTAAATAGAAACTGTCCGGTTGAGGTGAACTCCTCGGGTGGCTGGTTTTCGGACAACTTCCCCGACGCACCTGGTCCCGGCACTTTTATTTCGGCTCGCCTATATTTTCTGGTACGCTGGTCCCCCTTTATTGTTAAGAATCCGATGAACTCTGAAGAACGAATACGCGCGTTGTCTATGAAGGTGGCTGCTGCACCGGGTGATTCAGAGGAATTCAGCGTCGCGATGAAAGAATTGCGCGAGGCGCTCAATGAGAACGCGACGTCCGCACGAAATAAAATCGCTGCTCTGAAGCAGAAAGCCTTTCCGGACTCCGCACCGGATAACTCAGTCTCTAAATGACTGCAACTTCGAGTAACTCAATCATCTCTGGGAGTTGAGCCTTTCTTCGACTTTCCAGCATCCCCAACGATTCGCGCTTCGACTACAGTTGCGCCGAGAAACGTGAACGCTGCTTAAAGAGAATCGGAAAATGGTTTGGCAAGCGCACAGCGAATGATGTTTCAGCTGGTTGACTACTTAGAACTGCCGGCTACTTCCGGCGCCACTTCAAGGGATGCTATTGGTGAGGATGTTTCCGGGACGGCCAAAGCTGGTATGGGAACGCCGGTTTGGGCTCGGCGATCGGCGACAACCGGGTAATGAGCAACCCGCGCACGAAGTGCCTGGATGAAGTGATGAAGTTCAGTGCGAAGTTGTCCGCTGAACTCGCTGGCCTTTTCGGGATCAGTCTCAGCGATGAATTCCCGACAGAGCTTTTCTATTCGATCTTCCATTCGACGACGCATGGCGCGGCTGCTGAAAGCGAGTTTTAGATGCAGCGGCGCGCATTCATAGTATGCGATGGCGTCGTAGTTTTCCCTACAGTAAAGACCTGAGAAACTTCTTGCACAGCCCCGCAAGAAATCCTAGAATTTTTTGTTGGTTTCTCCCGTTGGAAGTGACATGTCCTCAAGCCGCGAACAGCTTTTTCAACTAGCTAAAACATTCACGCAGGAAACCGATCCACAGAAACTCCTTCCGCTTGCCGAGCAAATGCTCGAGGCAATCGATCGGGTGGAAGCCGACAACGGAAACAAGGCCGGCAGGGTGATCGTTATGCAACGTCCCTCGTCATAGCCTACATTTTTGTCCGCTCGCCTTTGTCTGCTTGGTGCCCCGGCCCCCTGCATTCGAAGTATTCCAATTTCACGCGCGCATCTTGCTCAGAGGTGTGATCCGAGGTTCGCCCACAGACTGTGCAGAACCATTCCTGAGAGTCAGGACTCCATCGGATCTCTTTGTGTTCCACAAGGGGCCCGCGCCAACGCTAGCGAACCGTTCGAAAAGATCAATCCCACGGAAGTGTAGTCGGCACTCCCCGATCGTGGTGAATGTTCTGCGGTATTCCGGCAGAAGGGATGGTTCGGCATCCTACTGTCAGGTACTCCCCCGAATGAAAGATCTGAAGCAGCGAATCGATGCCCTATGTGCCAAAGTGATCGCGGCCCCTGACGAGTCCGAAGAATTGAGGATCGCCATGCGGGAACTGCGGACCGCGTTGGCTGAACACTCGGCGAACGTGCGAAGGCAGGTTGAAGAATTTCGGCAAGGCTTTCCACAATCCAATGATCCGCCTGAGGTCTGAAGTGAGGTGATCATCCGGAACCCGCATTCTTCCAGAACGCTCGCAAGTAATCGTGAAGGCTATCGAAATCCAGAGCGAAATTGTTTTGTGTCGCTTCCAGTTCACGATCTTGAGAGGAATTGTCAAATTCCTGTCAATTCGGAGGCGTGTTTGCTGCGAATCCCCTAAAATTGCATGTTTTTCGCGGTATCATTCCATTCGGCATGAGAACTGCGGAGAACAACAGCTTGTCGGCGATTGAGACGGTGGAGGCACCTGCCAGCGGCGAACGCGTGCTGGTGATCGAGGATGACCGCGCTGTCCAGAAAGCTTTACGCAGACTGTTCGAGGGTGAAGGGTTTCCGGTAGACGTCGCGGGCAACGGCGTCGAGGGATTGGAAATGTTTCGCGCCTCCGCGCCGTCGGTAGTCGTGCTCGATCTGCGTCTTCCAGGAATGCTGGGTCAGGATGTGTGCCGCGAGATCAGCGCAGCCGCGCCTTCCCTGCCGATCATCATTCTCAGCGCGCGCACCGATGTCATGGACAAGGTTCTGCTGCTCGAACTGGGCGCGCACGATTACGTAACCAAGCCCTTCAGTCCTAGAGAACTATTGGCCCGCGTCCGGACCGCGATGCGGCGCTCTACCCGAACTCCGACTGCGGAAACATTTACTTTTGGTGAAGTGAAGATCGATTTCTCGAAAATGGAACTGCACCGCAACGGTGCGCCGGTCCAGTTGACGGCGCAGGAATTCAAGGTGCTGAAGTTCATGATCCAGAACTCGGAACGCGTGCTCTCGCGCGAAGAGTTGCTGAATCATGTCTGGGGCTACAAAAATTATCCCAGCACGCGTACCGTGGATAATCACATCCTGAAGCTGCGCCAAAAACTGGAACGGGATCCCGCTAATCCTGTGTACTTCCGCACCGTCCACAGCGCCGGCTACAAGTTCGTGCCCTAGCGATGTTAAGCCGCATCGTCAGGGGGAGGGGGACCATGGGTGGCCTTCGGTTGCGGACCAAGTTTCTGCTCTCCATGGTGGCAGTTTCGGCGGCTCTCACATTCACTACTCTTTTCGTGGTAAGGCACACTGTGCAACAGCAGGTGCGTGTGGAGATCCAGCGCGACCTGCAGAATTCGGTTTCCGCTTTCCATAACTTCCAGAAGCAAAGGGAAGAAACGCTCGAACGCTCCGCGGCGCTGCTGGCCGACCTGCCCAATGTCCGCGCGCTGATGACCACTCACGACGCGGCTACTATCCAGGATGCCTCCCGCGATCTGTGGAATCTGGCCGGCAGCGACTTGCTTCTGCTCGCCGATCCGTCGGGCAAAGTGATGGCGCTTCAGGCGAGCCCGCCGGAAATTACCGTCCCACGGGCGCAGGAGTTCTTTCCTAAAGTTGTATCGCGCGCGGAGACCCGGCACTGGTGGTACGTCGAAGGACATCTTTATGAAGTATTTCTGCAGGACATTTATTTTGGTCCCGCCAGCGGGCGACAGGTACTGGGATATCTGGTGCTGGGATATGAAATCGATGACCGCGTCGCTCGCGAGTTGAGCCAGGTTGCTGCCAGCGAAGTGGCGTTTGGGTACGGAAACTCGATTGTGAGAAGCACGCTGAAGCCGTCTCAGGAAGAGGAATTGCTGCGAGTCGCGCAGAAAACATCCGCAAACGAGACTGCTCCCGATCACCTTCGCCTCGGCGATGAACGTTTTCTCGCCACGACCGTCGATCTAGCGTCGCCGACTACGCCCGGATTGCGGTTGTGGGTACTAAAGTCGTTCGATCAGGCGACAGCATTCTTGAGCAGCCTGAATGAATTGCTACTCGGGCTCGGCCTGGCGGCGGTGCTGACAGGAAGCCTGCTCGTATTTCTGATTTCGCACACTTTTACTCGTCCGTTGGGTACGCTGGTTGCCGGCGTGCGCGCTCTGGGCCATGGAGACTACGCTTATCCGTTGTCGCCCAAGGGCGGGGACGAAGTTGCCGAGGTCACGGGCGCCTTCGACCGTATGCGCACCAGTTTGCAAACCACCCAACGCGAACTGTTGGACGCAGAGCGGCTGGCAACGATTGGGCGAATGGCGAGTTCGATTTCTCATGATCTGCGGCATTCTCTCGCCGCGGTAATGGCGAATGCGGAATTCCTGTGCGAGAGTAATCTTTCATCCGGACAGCGCGAAGATTTATACGCGGAGATCCGCATTGCAGTGAAACAGATGACGGATCTGATCGAGTCCTTGCTGGAGTTTTCCCGAACTCGCGAATCACTGCATCCGTCCCACGGCGACGTGCGCGAAGCGGTGGATTCGGCGATCAAGTCGCTCAAGGCGCATCCGGAGTTTCAGCGCGTGCCGATTCGCGTTTCATGGGAAGGTGCAACCGAAGGTTGGTTTGATTTCAAGAAGCTCGAACGGGCTCTCATGAATCTACTGCTCAACGCTTGCGAAGTCGTGCCTACCGCACGCGGGGAGGTCGATGTCGCCTTGCGCCGCAACGGGCAGAGCCTGGAAATACGGATCAGCGACAACGGGCCTGGGATCGCGGATGCCGTACGGGGCAAGCTGTTCGAACCTTTTGTCAGCTACGGTAAAGAGAATGGAACCGGCATGGGACTGACGGTCGTGCAAAAGATTCTGCAGGACCACGGCGGCGACGTGGTGGTAGAACAGACTTCGCCAGAGGGCACGACGTTCAGAGTCAGCGTGCCGCTGAATCCGTCGTCCGAGCATGCGCTCGCAGTCAAGAATGTGACCTAACCGGGCAAGAAAGTTTAGCGCGCAACTCCCTGGGCAATCATGTGGCAGGAGGGAACATGAGTACGAGGCATACGTACGATGTTTTGGGATCCGCAATGTTGGCGGGTCTACTTCTCTGGTCAACCGTTGGCGTCGCGCAGGAGCCGGCGCGCGCAACGGAAACATCCTCCGCTTCTCTGGACGACTCGGTCCGCGAATTGCGCGAGCAGATTCGCGAGTTGCAGGCGGCCGTGACAGAGATCCGCTCGGAAGCCCAGCAATACCGCGCTGAGACAACCGAACTGCGCAAGGAACTCCAGTCCGTGCGCAGCGCTGGCATATCCACCAATCCCCCAGCAGCCGGACCGGCGGTCGAAACGCCTGCTTATGCAGCATCCGCCTTGCCGCCAGCCACCACCGAGGAAGGCCGCGACGACCAGAAAATGCGTCATGCCGCCACGCTTGACGAGGAGTACCAACTGCTGAGCGGTAAAGTCGATGAGTAATATCAGACCAAAGTCGAGAGCGCGTCTAAATACCGCATGCGCTTGTCGGGAATCGTGCTTCTGAATCTGTTCAGCAACGTGGGAACCGTGGACAACGCGGACATCCCGTCGATCGCATACGATCGTCCGCTCGGCGCTTCGGGCGGGGCCTTCGGAGGATCATTGCGCCAGTCGCAGATCGGACTGGAAGTTTTCGGTCCCGAGTTTGCCGGGGCGCATACAAAAGCCGATTTGCAGATGGACTTTGGCGGTGGATTTCCACGCTCGCTGAACGGAGTAAATTTCGGACTCTTGCGTCTGCGCACCGGCACCGTCCGCATGGACTGGGCGCACACTTCCATCGTGGCCGGACAGGATGGCTTGTTCTTCTCGCCAAATTCACCAACATCTTTCGCGTCGCTTGCGATCCCGGCACTTTCCTACGCCGGTAACTTATGGAGCTGGGTTCCGCAGCTGCGGATCGAGCACAGAATTACGCTGGGGGAAAATTCGAATCTGCTGCTGCAGGGAGGAATCATCGATTCCCAGAGCGGCGAACCGCCGGTCTTCGACTTCTACCGAACACCGCAGGCCGGGGAGAGATCGCGCCAGCCCGCATATGCAACGCGGGTGGCCTGGTCGCACACTGTGTTCGGACAGCCACTTCGAATCGGCGCCGCCGGTTACTACGGACGTCAGAGTTACGGATTCGGCCGGAACGTCGATGCCTGGTCCGGGATGACGGACTGGGATCTCCCATTCGGACGGCAGTTCTCTCTGAGCGGAAAATTTTATCGCGGCAAAGGACTTGGCGGGCTTGGCGGAGGCATTGGCCGCAGCGTGTTTTTCAGCGGCGACCCCGCATCGCTCTACACCCAAGTGAGAGGCCTGAACTCTGCTGGCGGCTGGGCTCAGTTGAAATACCGGCCGGCGTCCAAGATAGAGTTCAATGGAGCGTTCGGAGAAGATGCTCCTTATTCTGCGGACATACATGCCTTCTCCAACCCGCAGACGTACGGCGATCCGACGCTGACGAAGAACCAGAGCGGCCTGGTGAATGTGATCTACCGGCCACGATCTGATCTGTTATTTTCCGCCGAATTCCGCCATCTGAAGACGTTTACGACTGACAATGGGACCTATAATGCGGACCACGTCAATCTAATGATGGGCGTGTTGTTCTAACCGCTCTCGAGGAAGTTGCGCATGACGCTGGCGCGAACATGGGTCGCTGTTTTGCTGCTGTGCACCAGCATGCACGCGCAACTCGCGACCGTCCACGCCCGTGTCGAGCTGGAAGGTTCGAGCAAGGGCGGGCGCACGCCTTTTCCCAATACCGTAATATGGCTCACTCCCGCGGCCGGAATTCCGACTGATCCACCGCGCGCCACGGTCGATCCGTCAGCACCGGCTCGCCTTACGCAGAAGAACAAGAGCTTTGAGCCACACGTTCTGGTTGTTCCCGCCGGCACTCCTGTGGAGTTCCCGAACCGTGATCCGTTCTTCCACAATGTGTTTTCACTCTTCGAAGGGAAACGGTTCGATCTCGGACTGTACGAAGCGGGAAGTTCGAGAATCGTGCACTTTGACCGTCCCGGGATCAGCTACATTTTCTGCAATATCCATCCCGAGATGAGCGCGGTCGTGATCACTCTGTCGACGCCGTTCTACGCGGTGGCGAACGGCGAAGGCCAACTGCGCATTCCCAACGTTCCTTATGGACGCTACGTAATGCACGTCTGGACGGAAGGTACCGGACCAGAGAATGCGCTGCCGTCGTCCCACGACATCACCATTGCCGAAAACTCTACGTCGCTGGGCGTGATTCGTGTGCCTACAATCAACGGCCGGAGTCTGGCTCACAAGAACAAGTACGGCCGCGAATACGATCCTCCCACACCCGAAAATCCCGTCTATCATCAGCAGCCTTGATTGCCGCAACCCTATATGAAGATTGAAAAGGTATTGAAGCGTTACCGGCTCGAAGATGGAAAGCATTTTCGACTGAAGGATCATGATCCCGGCGACACGCACGGTCTGAAATCCGGGAACAAAAGCGAGGCGCAGGAGTTGCTCAGTAAGGGCGTGCAGGAACTTGCGCGCTTACAGGACATTCTTGCCGCACAGGACCGATGGGCGGTGTTGCTCATCTTGCAGGCCATGGACGCGGCCGGTAAGGATGGAACAATCTAGCACGTAATGTCAGGCGTGAATCCCCAAGGCGTCCAGGTCACATCGTTCAAAGCGCCCTCCAGCGAAGAACAGGACCATGACTTCCTATGGCGGACAATGAAGCATCTGCCCGAGCGCGGCCACATAGGGATCTTCAACCGCTCCTATTACGAGGAAGTTCTGATCGTGCGGGTCCATCGCGAGTTGCTGCAAAAAGTAAAGCTGCCCTCTTCCTTGTTCACGAAGCACATCTGGAGTGAGCGTTTTGAAGACATCAATGCTGTAGAGCGCTACCTGAGGCGCAATGGGGTTGCGGTCGTAAAATTTTTTCTGAACGTTTCGAAGAAAGAACAAAAGCGCCGCTTCTTGGAAAGGATCGATCGTCCCGACAAGAACTGGAAGTTTTCAACCGCTGACGTTGCAGAGCGCGAGCGCTGGGACGACTATCAGAAAGCATACGAGGACATGATCCAGAACACGGCGACCGAAAACGCCCCCTGGTACGTGGTTCCCGCCGACAACAAATGGTTCACAAGGCTGGTCGTTGCCGCTGCGATCGTAGACGAACTTAAGTCTCTGAAGCTGAGCTATCCAAAGATTGATGGCCAGCAGAAAGCCGAACTGGAAGCGGCGCGAAAACGATTGACGTCAGAGTGAAAGACATCTATCGCGAGAAATGACGAAATCGTAATTTCCCTCGGCGTGCTCCCGAGCCGTGCGGTAAGTTACGTTCTACTTCGTCAGCACTACCGGCAACTGCCGATCATAGGGCTGCACGGTCACGGTTACTGACTTGCGCTTGTCAAACGCGTCCTTAGTCATTGGAAAGCTCACAATAATCGTTCCTCGCTGCTCCGCTCCAGGCGGGAGCTTGGTCTCCGGCGACAGGGCCGGCTGACTCTGTTCCTTGAGAGCGGGAAAGGCCTGGAAATAACGATCGAAATCTACCGCGGAAGCCGCTTCGTCGTCGAAGGTCTTGCCATCGGCATCGGTGAGCTGGGCTTTCAGAGTGTGAATCCAGAGCGATCTATCTCCGTTGTTGCGCAAAGTCAGAGTCACAGCAACCATAGTCGAGTTCTGGCCGGGCACTTCTGCCGCCGTGATGAAATCAATTGAGCCGGCTGCCTGCGGCTTCGGACGATAAGAATAGGCGAGCGCCCCGAGGATCACGGCCACGGCCACAATGCACAACAGGACAATCCCCGCTGGGGGCAAGGTACGACGCGCGGTACCGAATTCTTCTCCAATCTGAAAATCGCTTTGTGCTTTTGGAGGTGGCCCAGGTGGCGGCGCTGCAGGCGGAATCGAGGGGGTGTCAGCCATAAGAAGACTGCTCAATTGTACTCGTAGGAATGAGCCAGATGTCGCTGCACTCGGAGCGGCTCCCATGTTTTCAACGTGCGTTCGGGAGGCCTGCTCTTGACCCCATGACTTTGGTTACCTTGCCTAGGGTGACGGTTGCTGCCACGATGCAGCAGATTTCTTTTGGAGGTAACCTGCGGTGAAACGCAAAAGTTTGATTACCGCGCTGGGATGCGGCCTTCTGGCCATCAGCCTTTTGGGCTGCGGTGGCTCTAACCATTTACAGTCGATCACGCTCTCCATTGGCGGTACTAATGGCTTCTTCAACTTGGTTGGCATCGGCGGGACGCTCCAGTTGAAAGCAACGGGTGAGTATGGCAGCACCAAGACCAAGGACCTTACGAACGTAGTGACCTGGTCTGTGGTTCCGGATGGCGTTGACTCTAATGGCGTTGCCCTGTCTGCTCCGCCACTGACAGTCACCATGAGCCCGACGGGCTTATTGACCGCGGTTGACCCCGCCGTCTGCACTTGGGAAAATCTGCAACCGGACCCCACGAAAGATCCCTCGTGGGCGCTCACCGGTTCCTACAAAGTTACGGCCAGTTTCGGCGGCGTTACATCGCAACCCGTTTTTGTGGGAGTTGCATCGGCAGCCGGTCCGGGAACCGGAGCTTGCGGCCCGTCCTAATCTCTCGAAGTGCGATTTGATTTGATGTTCCGGGGACGGCGGCTAAGCCGCCGTCCCTTTGTACTTTTTAGCACCCTCTCGCCTCGCCTCATTTGAGCGCTGTCACTTCAGCCTTTATAATCAAATGTTCTACCTGCACGCGGGTTTCCCTGTCCCATGAACCCGTCCGGCATCTCTGAAACCTTGATGAAAGTTCGCCCCGGAGTCGAAATCTCTGGCCAGTCCGATATCGGCTGCCAGCGCGAGAATAACGAAGATTCCTTCGGCTATTGGGAGCCGGATGATGATCAGCAATTTCTCCGCAAAGGCCGCCTGGCGATCGTAGCTGATGGCATGGGAGGCTATGAAGGGGGCCAAGAGGCCAGCCACCTGGCGGTGGAGACGGTCACCGGGTTCTATCGCGATCAGGACGGCGCCAATCCCCAGCTGCTTCTAAACGAAGCTTTACAGACGGCCCACGAGCGCGTCCGCCAGCACGGATTCGCGCATCCGCGGCTTCGCGGCATGGGAACAACCTGCACTGCCATCGCGCTGGTGGGACACTCGTTGTGTTACGTCCACGTGGGCGACACGCGGCTTTACCTTATTCGCGACGGTCAGATCCGGCAGATGACGCGTGATCATTCCTATGTCGGCCGCCTAGTGGAATCGGGAGTCATCAGCCGCGAAGAAGCGGAGAAGCATCCGCAGCGCAACATTCTTACCGCTGCCCTGGGCACAAGCGCCGATCTGATCATGGAGGCCCCGGAGCGGCCCGAATTGCTGCAATCGAAGGATGTACTGGTGATCTGTACCGACGGCCTCTGGGGACAGGTGCATGATCCGGAGATCCTGAAGTCAGTAGAGAAAAAGACCCCCGACGCAGCGGGCCGCGAGCTCATTGAACTGGCGCGAGAGCGAGGCGGGCCCGACAATATCACCCTTCAGATCCTGCGACTCAATTGACCTGTTTACAATTTCAGAGAACCTCGGTAACGCTGACAAAGGCGTTCGCCTTATGACTTATGAGAAGACCACTAAAACTTTTCCTGTATGTGGTTGGCTTTTTGCTTTTGCTGTTCGCCTGCGCGGTTACATTCACCATTGGATGGCGACCCATCCTCGGCGCTCGTTCTCGGGCCCTCACGGACCGGCATTTTGATCCGACACCAGCGCGCTTAAACCGTGGAGAGTATCTAGTACGCGGCGTTCTGGGATGTCTCGATTGTCACTCCGAGCACGATTGGAAGGCGCCAGGCGCTGCTTTGGTGGCAGGCCGCGAGGGAGCAGGACAAATTTTTCCCGGAGAGGGATTTCCGGGCCGCATCGTCGCGCAGAATCTCACGCCCGATCCAGAGACAGGCGTTGGCAAGTGGACCGATGATCAACTGGCGCGGGCCATTCGCGAAGGCATTGGACATGACGGGCGCGCGCTGTTCCCTCTCATGCCTTATCCAAATTTCCGCTACCTGGCGGACGAAGATCTGGCCTCGGTGATCGTTTTTATTCGTTCCCTGCCGCCGGTGCGAAATCCGCTGCCAGCGACCGAAATTGCATCACCCGTAAAGTACTTGATTCGCGGCGCGCCGCAACCGTTGACTCGGCCGGTAACGCCACCCGATCTTTCCACGCCGGAACTACGGGGCGCATATCTCGTCAGGCTCGCCAGCTGCGCGGACTGCCATACTCCGATGGTGAACGGCCAGCCGGAACATGACAAAGAATTTGCCGGAGGAACGGAATTCAAAGGTCCGTGGGGAACGGTGCAGAGCGCAAACATCACTCCCGACCAGACAGGCATCTCGTACTACGACGAAAGTCGCTTCATCGAAGCCATGCGGACAGGCTCTGTCATGGGCCGCCAGCTGAATCCGCTCATGCCGTGGGACGGCTACCGGCACATGAATGACGATGATTTGAAGGCCGTCTTCGCGTATCTGCGGACGGTGAAGCCGGTCCAGAATCGCGTGCGGCGCGCGGCGAGGGAGTAACCCCATCGAATAGCAGCGGAGGATTTCGCGCGAATATTCCACGTTGGCGGGCAGGGGTTATCGCCACTCCAGTCCCATATTGTCATCGGTGATAATCAAGCGTTTCCGCAGCCTGCTTCGAAGCTGATCGTTGCTTTCAACGGAAATGAGGGTTCGACCAGTCGGATCTTCCGGAATGGCTGTAATCTTTTCCACCTTCTGCAATTGTTTCGGATCGTTGATATCGATCACAGGCTTTCCATCGATCACGTAGGTCAGGAGGATGGACTTCCATCTCACGCGATCGAATAACAGAGGAGAATCGCTCACCGCCAAAGCATTTACAAGACGGAAAGCGTAAGGATAGACGGCCAGTCCGGTTGCAATCGCGTCTTCCGAACCCGTGGTGTTATAGAAAAGAACGCCTCCGTGCTGCAGATGTGCGCGCGCAGTCTGCAAGAATTCAATTGAGAGCAAGTTGATGGCATGGTTGCGCCAGTAAAAAGTCGTATTTATCACGATCGCGTCAAACTTCACTGTGGGGTTCGATAGTAGCCATCTGCGGCCATCATCGATGACGACGTGTACTTTCGGATTCTGAAGAAGGGTTCTCACGGCTGGATACTCCGAAACTAGTTTCAGGTACCCTGGATTGATCTCGACGACAGTCAAGCGTTCCACCTGCGGATGATTGGCAAGAACCTGCGCCCATGAACCGGAACCGAGCCCGATCATCAAGACCTGACGGGGTGAAGGATGAAACGCGCTCAGCGCAAAAGGACGAACTATGATGTTGACGTCATGGAACAGGTCGATGTTGAATCGGCCATCATTAACTCCACCTCCGAACAGGGTTCCTTCGGGAGTCACTGCAATCGTGCCGCTGCGAGTCTCAACAACTTCCTGGAAGTGTAAGCGCGGATACTGATTTTTGAAGAGCAAGCGCTCATACAGCGTGCTGAAAACGGGCCGCGTAACAATAATCATCAGGAACATCGCTGCGGCAGCGAGCGCAATGCGCGGCTGCAAATTGAATGGGCGGGCGGCAACAACCAACGCCGAGAGAGAGAAGATACTCCCTCCAATGAGGAGGGCGATCGAAATCTTGTATACGCTCCAGTAGTCCAACAGGACGTAGCCCACCACAAGCGTTCCCAACGTCGAACCAACGATATTCGCTCCATACAAATAGCTGAGTGAAGCTCCTACCGGTCCTTGAGGATTCACTGATACATGTGCGACCAGCGGAAATATTGCACCGAAGAAGCTCGCTCCGGAACAAACCAGAAACAAGATGATTAAGCCAGGTCCTCGATTTTCTGCGTTGGGTGAAGTGAAACTGAACGCCAATGCCGAAAGTGGACCCACCGCGAATGCAAACACCGCCGACGCAAATATCACACCACTAAGGCGTCGCATCGCGCTTATGCGGTCGTGATTCCGCGAATATCGCTCGACGAACCTGGACCCCAGCGCCAACCCGAAGAGATATGACCCCAGCAACGATGCGAATGCTGTTGCGGTGTCGCCCAGGCCGAAGGCCAGTACGCGGTACCAGATAATTTCATACGAGAGGGCCGCGAAACCCGAGAAGGCCACACATCCAAGAGCGAGAAAATACGGCAATCTCGTGTCAGGGGCGTTACTATCATTTGACACTAGCCGAGGAAAATCGCTTTTCGACTCCTGCCATTGAGACTCGTGGATCAAAGCGCCGACCGCCACCAGGATATTTACAGTCGCGGCGAACTGAACTGAACCCGTTTGCCCCAGATATCGCATCAACCACCATGCTGCCAGAAAGCATGCCAATCCTGAGCCCAGACAATTTGCGTAGTAAAGGCCCCCAACCGAAGACCCGACATTTCGGGATGAACGCACCGAGTATTCGACGAGGAGCGGTAGGGTTGCACCCATCAGTAGTGTCGAGAGAACAATTGTGAAGAAACCGATCGGCCTTGTTTCCAGAGGTGGCATTCCAGCCGTCAAATCGGCTATCCGATGAAAGGCTCTCAGCGAGACGAGGCCAAAGGCTCCGGTGAGCAACTCAGCGATTGCAAACGCCTTCACTGGCGTCAATCGTCTGATCGTGGAAAGCTTTCCACCCAGTAAACCTCCGAGCCCCAGGCCCAACATGAAACCGCTCACCACAATCGTGACCGACTCAATGTTGAGTCCGTAAATGGCAAACAGTGCTCTTTGCCAGACGATTTGGTATATCAAGGCAGGAAATCCCGAACAAAAAAACAGCAGGTGAATCCAGGTCAACCGGCCACTGTGATTTGCTTGCGCCATGGTATTGATTCCCTGCGTCCCCATGTCCCCGCCCGTACTCCGCTCCCCGCCCTGGGCTTCATCGAGCATCTCAGGTGGGATTGAATCGCCTTCGATTCTGACGCAATACTACAAGACGCGCCCTGCTGGAAGTCCTCCACTCCTAAGAGCCCACTACGCAACTCTGCTACAGGTACTTCAGTAACCTCATCATGGCTCGCATTGTCTTCCTTTATGGTGAACTGGTGCAGTGGACATGCGCTTTTCCGAAAACGCTGTCGCGGAGCTTCTGGTTCGGGTTGAGCAGTTGTCGGTGACCTATTTGCCGGACAGCGATCAGCCGATTCGCGCGCTGGATAGCGTCAGCTTAGAAATCCGCCCGGGCGAACGGATCGGCATTCTTGGCGAGTCCGGATCGGGTAAAAGCACCTTGGCCGCCGCCATATTGCGGCTGTTGCCGGGTGATGCGCGTTACGACAGCGGGACGATCCGCTTTAGGGATCAAGATGTGCTCACGCTTTCGGAGTCTGCATTGCGCCAGATTCGCGGCGCGGCGATCGCTCTCATCCCGCAAGAGCCGGCATTGGCTTTAAACCCTGTCATTCGCGCCGGCGATCAGATTTCGGAAGTGCTGCGAGCACACTTGCCGATGTCGCGGCGGGACCGCAAGGCGCGCATTGAAGAATTACTGACTGAGGTTGGCTTTGATCAGCCGCAGTCAATCTATACCGCCTATCCGCATCAGTTGAGCGGGGGGCAGCGGCAACGGATCGTGATCGCGCAGGCAATAGCATGCAAACCGCAACTGGTGATTGCCGACGAAGCGACCAGCAAGCTCGATGCCTCGCTTCAGGCGGAGATCATGAATCTGATGCTGCAGATCAGCCGGCGTTACGGCATGGCGTTTGTTGTCATCAGCCACGATCCCACCGTCCTCGCGGGCTTTGCGGAACGCATTGTCGTGATGCAGGCGGGCCGTATCGTTGAAGAAGGGCGCACTACCGACATCTTTCGGCGGCCGGTACATCCGTACACGAAAGCCCTAGTGCGGCTCTCGGCGCGACACTTGTCGAACATCGGAACGCGAATACGATTTGAAACCGCTGCAAGCGAGGTCGCGCACTCATGAGAGCGGACCACAAGTCAATGAAGCCGCCTCTTCAGCCAGTGCTGCGCGTGAGTGGGTTAAGCAAGAGTTATCAACGAAAGGGCGCGGGATTGTGGCGAAATAGCGATGTCATCGCTGCT
>QIAJ01000221.1 GCA_003225495.1 Acidobacteriota bacterium | reverse complement strand
AACCGAAGCGAGGGAATTGTACCGTAATCTTCGCGTCTTCCCCATCCCCCTCGCGCTGATAGACCGTCCCTTCGCCGTATTTTGGGTGCCGAACCTTCTGTCCCGGACGAAATCCTCGCTTGCCTGACGGCTCTTCCACCGGCACCTTGGGGAGCTTGAATTTCTTCCCGCGCGAGGCAAAAAACTCGGCAATGTTATCGATGGAATTGTAGTTCCGCACCGGAGCGGCAGTCTTCGCCTTCACCCGTTCCGGACTCCAACTCGCACTCTGATCCTCGTCTTCGTAGGAATAGTGGGTCGATTCGCTCCGCTGAGGCTGCGAGCGGAAACTTGATCCCGACGTCCCCGTCCGTGAAATACCGGCACTGGAGGCTCGTTTCCGGGATCCACCCATCTCCTCCACTAGCTGTACCGGCACCTCATCCAGAAAACGCGACGGCACACTGGCCTCCGGCATGTCTGTCCCATATCGCCGCCGATACACTGCCCTCGACAGCACAAGCGTATCCATGGCGCGCGTCATGCCCACGTAGCAAAGGCGCCGTTCTTCCTCAATCTGGTCCGGCTCGATCAACGTGCGCGAATGTGGAAACAAGCCTTCTTCCATCCCAGCCAGTACTACCAGCGGGAATTCCAAACCCTTGGCCGCATGCAAGGTCATGAGCGTGATCTGCGCTCGCTCATCGTACTGGTCGGCATCGCTTACGAGCGCGGCATGGTCGAGGAACTGGTCGAGGGTCTCCCCGCGGTCGCGGGAGTCCATGGCAGCATTCACGAGTTCGCGGAGATTTTCTATGCGCGAGTAGGCTTCGGGAGTGTCTTCCGCCTCGAGCTGTTTGATGTAGCCGGTGCGATCGATGAGGAACTTGAGCAGCTCGGCAGTGGTCGCAACCTCGCCCGGCGTGCGGAAGCCCGCGACGGGCTCATCGATAGTCGCGGCGTCCTGTTGACCTTCGATTGATAAGCTGGGCGTCTGCCCGACAGATTCTGGGAAGGCGATGCTGCTGCTTTCCTGCTCCTCGCCAATCGCGCTTTCTCCGAAGT
Source organism: Acidobacteriota bacterium (assembly GCA_003225495.1). Lineage (GTDB taxonomy): Bacteria > Acidobacteriota > Terriglobia > Terriglobales > Acidobacteriaceae > Acidiflorens. The sequence continues at coordinate 13,730 of QIAJ01000221.1, read as the reverse complement.
CAAAGCTGAAGTTGCTGGGATCGAAGTCGGTGTCCGGAGCACTCGCAGGACTGTCGTCGATTGCCGGAGCGGGCGGGGGATCCACAGCCGGCGACTCAGCGGCATTTCTCTCGACGGCCCCACTCTCCACCAGCCGTTCTTCATACTTTCCTGCCAGCATGGCCGAGCCGTCTTCGATCAACTCCCGAAACGATTTCATGGCGCTTAGCGCCCGCGCGGGAAGCAATTCTCTCGCAATCGCCTCGCCGATCGCGCCCCACAATGACAGACCCGTTTCCAGCGCCAGTCTTTCAATAGTCTCGATGGTTGTCTTGCCGATCCCGCGCGCCGGCGTGTTGATCACGCGCAGCAAAGAAACTGAGTCATCGGGGTTCAGGATGACTTTCAGATACGAGATCATGTCCTTGATCTCGGCGCGTTCGTAGAATGAAAAACCGCCGACAACGTGGTATTTCAGTCCGTAACGCCGCATCGCTTCTTCAAACAGACGCGACTGCGAATTCGTGCGATAGAGCACCGCCGCGCGCGCATTCTCGCCGCCGTCGGAAGCCTCTCGCACATAACGATTGATAGCGTCAGCGGCGAACAGCGCTTCGTTTTCGCCGTCGGGCGCTTCGTAGTAGCCAATCTTCGCGCCGCCCTGCCGCGAGGTCCAAAGATTCTTCCCCTTGCGCCGGACGTTATTAGCAACCACTGCCGATGCCGCCTCCAGAATGTTCTGCGTAGAACGATAGTTTTGCTCCAGGCGCACGATCTTCGCTTCCGGAAAGTCGCGTTCGAACTCAAGTATGTTGCGGATGTCTGCCCCGCGCCAGGAATAGATCGACTGGTCTTCGTCCCCCACCGCGCATACGTTGTGTCCTGCACCAGCCAGCAACCGCATCAATTCATACTGCGGACGATTCGTGTCCTGATATTCGTCCACCAGCAGATACTGAAATCTCCGGTTGTAATATTCACGCACAGGCGCGGCCACTTTCAGCAGACGCATGGCTTCGAGCAGCAAGTCGTCGAAGTCCATAGCGTTCGCCTTGCGCAATTCCTTTCGATACTCCTCGTAAATGTGCGCAATGCGTTCGGTCTTGGGATCCGCCGATTGCAGATAAATTTCCTGCGGATCCAGCATGTGGTTTTTGGCCCACGAAATTCGCGACAGAACGGTACGGGGCGTGAGTTGCTTGTCGTCCAACCCCACGCGTCGCATAATGCCCTTCACCACCTGCTGCTGATCAGACTCGTCGTAGATGACGAAATTTTTGGTAAGCCCGATCGGCGGTTGTCCCGGCACCGCCGACGGAATGCGAAGCGCCTCAATGTCCCTCCGCAGAACGCGCACACAGAACGAATGAAACGTTGAGATAACAGGCTTGGCAACCGTCAATCGTCCAACCAGCTTTTCGACGCGCTCCGCCATCTCCGCCGCGGCCTTGTTGGTAAACGTCACCGCCAGTATCGACTCCGGCATCACCCCCATCTGCTCGATGAGATAGGCAATCCGGTAGGTGATGACGCGCGTCTTTCCGCTCCCGGCGCCAGCCAGAATGAGCACGGGACCGTCGGTAGTCTCGACCGCTTCGCGTTGTTGAGGGTTTAAATCGTCCAGAAACGACAAAAAGAATGGCTCCGAGTGCGCTGAATCAATTTTACAGGAAGGATGAAGCCCGAATTTCGACCTCGGAACAGAGTCAATGTGCGGGAAGGGAGTACCACAGCACCAGCATCGCGACCCCGATAGCGACGAAGGCTAACCGCGCCAGCAACTGGTTTTCAAAGCGCCTGCCGCCCTTTCCACGATAAAGCGTGCGGGGTAAGAGCGCTCCGGCGATCCACAGCAGTGAAAAGCAGAGAAGGAACGGCTCCTTTACCTTCATGGATCGAAATCATGCCATAAGTCCCGCTGTATAATTAAGAATTGCACTCATGAAGAAATCCAAATCAGTACCGTCGGCGCCTGATCGTGAAACCGCGCCCAGAATCCGCTCCACCACCGTCCTCTGCGTCCGCCGCAATGGCAGCGTCGTCATGGCCGGAGACGGCCAAGTGACGCTCGGCGAGTCGGTTATCAAACACGGCGCCAAGAAGATTCGCCGTCTTTATCAGGAAAAGATTCTCGCAGGATTCGCGGGCTCGACTGCCGATGCCTTTTCTTTGTTCAGCCGTTTCGAAGGCAAGCTGGATCAATATCATGGCAACCTCGGGCGCGCCGCCGTCGAACTTGCCAAGGATTGGCGGACCGACAAGTTTCTGCGCCACCTGGAAGCCTTGTTGCTCGTCTCCGACAAAGAGCAGACCTTCCTCTTGAGTGGCAACGGTGACGTAATCGAGCCCGACACCGGCATCGCCGCCATCGGCTCCGGAGGCCCGTTTGCCCAGGCAGCCGCACAGGCCCTCGCCGATCACACCAAGCTCGAAGCCCGGCAGATCGCCGAAGAAGCGATGAAAATCGCCGGCCGCATGTGCATCTTTACGAATGACAAGATTACGATTGAGGAATTGTGAGGAAGGTGGCAGATCGCAGGTGGCAGATGCCAGGAATGACTAGCTTGGGTTTTGCTGCCATCTGCGATCTGCGACCTGCCACCTGATTTTATGGCCATTTATCTACCCGGAACCGCTGAAGAAGAACAGATCACGCTCGATGAGTTGACTCCGCGCGAGATCGTCGCTGAGCTCGACAAGTACGTCGTCGGCCAGAAAGACGCGAAGCGTGCCGTTGCGATCGCGCTGCGGAATCGCATGCGTCGCCAGAAGCTCGCGCCGGAACTGGCGGAAGAAGTTATTCCCAAAAACATCATCATGATCGGCCCGACTGGCGTCGGCAAAACCGAGATCGCGCGGCGTCTGGCAAAACTCGCCAACTCTCCGTTTCTGAAAGTAGAAGCGTCCAAGTTCACCGAAGTCGGGTATGTGGGGCGCGACGTCGAATCGATGATTCGAGACCTTGTCGAGATCGCAATCGAAATGATTCGCGAGGAAAAGCTCGAGGACGTCGCCGATAAGGCGGAACTGAATGCCGAGGAGCGGTTGCTGGACCTTTTGCTGCCTCCGACTACTCCGCCGCGGCCGGCCGAAGCTCCGCAGCCGGGATTTGTGCTCGAAGGAAACACGCCGACAAGCGAATCGCAGTCGCGCACTCGCGAAAAACTTCGCCAGCAACTGCGAGAAGGTAAACTCGACGATCGTCAGGTCGAGATCGAAACCCGCGAGCGCAATTTCCCATCGTTCGAAATCATCTCCAACCAGGGCGTTGAAGAGATGGATGTCAACCTCAAGGACATGCTCCCCAACATCTTCGGACAGCGCACCAAGAAGCGGAAGATGAAGGTGAACGAAGCGTTCGAATATCTGATCCAGGAAGAAGAGCAACGCCTGATCGATATGGAGCAGGTCACGCGCACCGCCATCGATCGTGTGGAAAATTCCGGCATCATCTTTCTCGACGAGATCGACAAGATCGCCGGCCGTGAAAGTGGCCATGGACCAGACGTTTCACGGGAAGGCGTGCAGCGCGACATTCTGCCGATCGTCGAAGGCACTACCGTTAACACGCGCTACGGGATGGTCCGAACCGATCACATTCTGTTCGTGGCGGCAGGCGCGTTCCACGTCTCGAAGCCCAGCGACCTTATTCCCGAGTTGCAAGGCCGCTTCCCCATCCGTGTGGAATTGCAATCGCTCACCATGGAAGATTTCATCCGGATTCTGACTGAGCCGAAATCGTCGCTAACCAAGCAATACACGGCGTTGCTCGAAACCGAAGGCGTCAAGCTGGAATTCACGCCGGACGCGCTCGACGAAATCGCCCGCTTTGCTTTCCGCGTAAATGAAGGCACGGAAAACATCGGCGCGCGGCGACTGCATACGATCATGGAGCGCGTGCTCGACGAGATCAGTTTCGAGGCGCCGGAAAGAAAAGGCCAGCAGTTCACGGTCGACGCGGCGTATGTACAAAAAATGTTGAGCGAGATCGTGAAGGACCAGGATTTGTCCCGCTACATCCTGTAGAAATCTTAACCACAGAGTTCACGGAGGCACGCTGCAGGGTTTCCTCCGTGCCCTCTGTTCCCCTTGGTAAGGCTTTCGCTCTCCTCGCGGTCGAAACGACTTTCTGCTAGTCTTCCGCTTTCCCGGAAACCCATGTCCTTCCCAGACCGCACCCGCCTTCAGCCCCTCATGCAACGCGAGCAGAAGCGCTTCGTCAATGAGCGTCCGAAATCGAAAGCTCTTTTCGAACGCGGCAAGAAGTCTCTGCTCTCGGGCGTGCCCATGAACTGGATGGTGAAGTGGGCCGGAGCATTCCCCCCATTCGTCCGCGAGGCCCAGGGCGCGCACTTTTACGACGTCGACGGACATCGTTACGTCGACTTCTGTCTCGGTGACACTGGCGCAATGACGGGGCATTCGCCCTCTGCCGCCGTCAAGGCGATCGAGGAGCAGTCCCGGCGCGGCATCACGCTGATGCTGCCGTCCGAAGATGCGGTTTTTGTCGCAGAAGAATTACAGCTACGTTTCGGACTTGCCTACTGGCAGTTCGCCCTGACCGCGACCGACGCGAATCGCTTTTCCATTCGCCTCGCGCGCCAGATCACTGGCCGTCCCAGGATTCTCGTCTTCAACTGGTGCTATCACGGTTCAGTCGACGAAACTTTCATCACGCTTCATCCCGACGGTACCGCCAAGGCGCGCCGCGGCAATATCGGCCCGCCGGTTGATCCTTCGGTCACAACGCGCGTGGTTGAATTCAACGACGTTCCCGGACTCGAACGGGCCTTGGCTCAGGGCGACGTCGCGTGCGTACTGGCCGAGCCTGCCCTTACCAATGTCGGCATCGTGCATCCCATTCCCGGGTACCACCACGCCCTCCACGACCTGACGCGGAAATACGGCGCGCTTCTCATCATCGACGAGACGCACACGATCTGTGCCGGCCCCGGCGGCTACACGCGAGCGGAAAATCTCGAACCTGATTTTCTGGTCTTCGGGAAACCGATCGGCGCAGGAGTTCCTGGCGCCGCCTATGGCTTCACGCAGCAAATCGCCGACACGATCATGGATCGCCACAGCCTCGAAGATTGCGACACGGGAGGAATCGGCGGAACCCTCGCGGGCAACGCGCTTTCTCTGGCGGCCATGCGCGCCACCCTTACGAAAGTTCTGACGAAAGAGGCCTTCGATCGCATGATCCCGATCGCCGAACGATGGACCGCCGGCGTCCAAAAAGTAATCGACGACTTCGGCATTCCTTGGAGCGTAACGCGTCTGGGCTGCCGGGCCGAATATCTCTTTGGACCGAATCAACCCAAGAACGGCAGCGAAGCGCACGATGCGATGGACTTCGAACTCGAGCGTTTCATGCATCTGTATGCCATGAACCGCGGAATTCTTCTCACGCCCTTCCACAACATGGCTCTTATGTCGCCCGCGACTTCGCTTGACGATGTCGATGCACACAGCAAGGTATTTCGAGAAGCGGTGCGGGAGTTAATGGGTTAGGGCGCACCTTGGGTTGTGGAGGGTATGAGAGGCTCCTCTGATACTCTTTTCCTTCCGATGAACTGTTTGCCACGCAAAATCAGTCTGGGGATCGCTCTCAGCATCTTTTTGACCGGATGCGCCCAGACCGGTCCCCCCTTGCCGCCATCTCTCGAACTTCCGAAGCCGCCTTCGGATCTCCGTGCCGGCCGCAAAGGAAATGAGGTCACGCTGACTTGGACTGAACCCACGCGAACCACCGATCGCAAGAGCGTGCGCTACCTCGGCCCGACTCGCATTTGTCGAAGCATTGAAGCAGAAATGAAAGACTGCGGAAACCCGGTCGGACAGCTGCCCACTCCTCCGCAATCCTCTCAGGCGGCCGCTTCGGCGCAGCCGCAACTTCTCGTCTTCGTTGACAGGCTGCCGCCCGAGATCTTGCAACAGATTCCGAACGATCTCACCTACGCCGTCGAAGTTCTCAACCGCGATGGCCGGAGCGCGGGGCTCTCCAATCGAGTGCAAGTCGCCGCCGTGCCTACGCTTCCACCACCCTCGGATTTTCATGCTGAGTTAACCGCCAGCGGCGTCGAGTTCGCGTGGACAACCACTGGCGCAAGTCTGGCGCCTGGAGTCCAGCATCGCTATCGGATTTACCGGCGTGATGAAAGCACCGGCAAAGACGCGGTTGCGGCTGAGGTCCCGATCGCCGAGGCCGGCCCGATGCGCGCTCAGGATTTAACCCTCGAATGGGAAAAGACCTATCTTTACCGCATAACGTCGGTCAGTGTCCTGAGCAAGCCGGGTGGCGAGGTGCAAGTTGAAGGAGACGATAGCCCCGCCATCCGGATCGTCGCGCACGACACCTTTCCCCCAGCCGTGCCGGCAGGTTTGCAGGCCGTGTTCTCGGGCGAGGGACAGAAGGCCTTTGTCGATTTGATCTGGGCTCCCGCAACCGATGCCGATCTCGCGGGATACAACGTCTATCGTCACGAAGCCGATAGCGCCGCAGTAAAACTGAATTCCCATCTAATCAAAGCCCCGGCCTATCGCGATGATTCAGTCGCGCCAGGCAAAACCTACTACTATTCGGTATCCTCGGTCGATGTCCGAGGAAACGAAAGCGCGCGCCCAGAGGAAACCAGCGAAACCGTGCCCTAGGAAGGCTATTTATCGATCGCCTTTCCGGGACGGTGCCTCCTCGGCCTTCTTTTCCATCTCCGCCAATCTCCGCGACAAAAACGCCCGCGCTGTCTCATTGCCCGCCTGCGCCAATGCCCGACGATAGGATAACGCCGCCTCTGACCACTGCTGTAGGCGCCGGAGAAAATCCCCGCGTGCGGCGGGCAGCAATTAGTAATCGCATAACTCCGCTTTTCGTTCGAGAGCGTCAAGCAAACGCAAACCGGCTCCCGGACCCTCGGCCATCGCCACGGCTGCCGCATGATTCAACTCGACCACAGGGGATGGCTGTACGCGCAACAATGCTTCATAGAGCGCTGCAATCTGCTTCCAATCGGTGTCCTGGGGGCGCGACGCGCGCGCGTGATGAGCGGCAATCGCGGCCTGTAGAGCGTAGGCCCCCGCCGCTCCACCGCGAAGCGCGGAATCCAGCAGAGTCAGTCCTTCGCGAATCTCGTTCTGATTCCACAAGCTGCGATTCTGATCCTCGAGCAGGACCGCATCTCCGTCCCCGTCAACCCGCGCCACTTTCCGTGAGTCATGCAGCAGCATCAGAGCCAGCAGCGCTCGCGCGTCGCTTTCTGCAGGAAGCATTTCGCAGATAAGCCGAGCAAGGCGGATCGCTTCCGCACACAATTCCCGCCGGATCACCGCATCCCCCGAACTGGCGCTGTATCCCTCGTTGAAAACGAGATACACCACCAGCATCACAGCTTCCAGCCGCTCTTTCAGGTCCGGCCTGGCTGGAACCTGGTACGGAATTCCAGCGTCCCGTATCTTCTGTTTCGCCCGAACCAGGCGTTGCGCCATCGTGGCCAGCGGGACCAGAAACGCGTGCGCGATCTCTTCCGTACTCAAACCACACAGCGTGCGCAACGTCAGGGCGACTTGAGCCTCAAGAGACAAAGCTGGATGGCAGCAGGTAAAAATCAATCGCAACCGGTCGTCACCGACTTCATCCTGGCGCAGCATGCTCTCTTCCGCTTCGGAGAAGTGTTGTTCTACCTCGGCAAGCCTCTGGAGTTCGTCGCGCTTGGAATCGAAGCGCGTCCTCCGCCGCAGCAGGTCTACAGCCTTGTGGTGCGCGGTGGAAACCAGCCACGCTCGCGGATTATCGGGAGGGCCCTGCTTCGGCCACTGTTCGATCGCAATCGCGAAGGCTTCCTGCATTACCTCTTCGGCCAGATCGAAGCTGCCGAGCAGGCGAATCAGGGTCGCCAGAATTCTCCCCGACTCCTCCCGGTAAATGCGTTCGACGTCCATCCGGCTACCCGCACACAGAGTAGCCGGATTCGCAGGCGCGAGACTAGGGCATGTCATGCGGAACAATCGGACGAATCTCGATCGATCCCCAACGCGCGTTCGGCAGCCGCGCCGCCAATCCGATGGCTTCATCCAGATCCTTGGCGTCGACCAGGTAGTAGCCACCCAGTTGCTCCTTGGTTTCCGCAAACGGACCGTCGGTGACCAGTCGCTTCTTGTCTCGTACCCGCACCGTCGTTGCGGTAGTAACAGGGGCTAGCTCATTAGCGCCGCGGTAGTGTCCGCTTTGCGCGATGCTCTTTGAAAATTCCATGTATTCCTGAAGAATTCCTTCCTGCTCAGCTTTGCTCATCTTGCCGAATGCCTCATCGTTTCCATAGATCAGCAGAAGATATTGCATGGGTCTGGCCTCCTTGGCCGTCTAATGGTTAGTCGAACAACATGCGGAATATCGACAGTCTCATCCGAAAATTTTCACTGCATTCACACCGCTCGTGTTTAGATAGACTCCGATGAAATATTGCCGCTTTCAACAAAACAGTCAGACGCACTATGGCCTGGTCGAATCCGTCGCGGGACGCGAGGCGATTGTAAGGATTCTGCTCACTTCCCCGGAAGAAGCAGGAGGCGACATGGAAAGCCTGCGCACCAGGCGTATCGAGCCGATCGCGCTCGATGAAGCCACCCTGCTAGCGCCGGTACGGCCTTCGAAAATCGTATGCGTCGGACGCAACTACCGTGAGCACGCCGCCGAACTAGGCAACGAGGTTCCGACCGAACCCTTGCTGTTTTTTAAGCCCGCTTCTTCCCTTCTTGCGCCAGGCGGGACCATTCTCCGTCCAAGGATTGCCGAGCGTACCGACTACGAAGGTGAATTGGGCATCGTGATCGCAAAGCGCTGTCACCGCCTCCCCGACGACGAAGATACCCGACCGTACATTCTCGGATACACCTGCGTAAATGACTTCACCGCCCGTGACCTCCAAAACAAAGACGGCCAATGGACGCGCGCCAAAGGCTTCGACACGTTTTATCCCGTCGGACCTGTAGTCACAGAGAGCCTTGATCCATGGACTGGCATTCAGGTGGAAACCCGCGTCAACGGCGAAGTCCGGCAGTCCGGCAATACTAAAGACTTCATCTTCTCGCTCGGAATCGTCCTGCGCTACATCTCGCAGATCATGACCCTCGAACCCGGCGACCTGATCGCTACCGGTACGCCAAAAGGCGTGGGACCGGTAGTCGCGGGTGATGTGGTGGAGGTCGCGATTGACGGTGTCGGCGTATTGCGGAACCCGGTAGCCGATGAAGCGTGACCGCCAGTCTGAGGCAAACATCTTCGCGACGATGAGACCCGAACAAGCGACTCGCCAGCAGCCCGCGCTGTTGGCGCTGGGTACGCCAGAACGCCAATGGAACTCTCGCAAAGACGGCTGAACGGCGTTGGGAATCCGCTACTATTTTTGGACTGCCGCTCGCACCGCTCTTTCGACAATTTCCGCCGCCTCGCGCAGAACTTCCACCTCCGCGCCACTCGCCTGATCAAGAACCTCGGCCAGCAACCGGATCCGCCGTTCCCGCGCTTGTTGCAATAGCCGTGTCCCCTTCGAGGTTACGCTCACGCGAATCCGCCGCGCATCGCCCGCGTCCGGGTCAATTTTTGCCAGGCCGGAGCGCTCCATTCCCGCCACGATCCGGCTCATGGTTGGGGGCTTCACCTGCTCTGCTGATGCCAACTGCCCGAGCGTCATCGGACCGCCAAACACAAGCACCGAAAGTGCCGAGAGTCGCGCCGGCCCTTCTCCCGACAGCACGTCCTCTTTTCGCGCATAGCGCAATAAATGAATCGCCGCAGAATGTAACCGGTCGGCGACTCCCACCCGCTCTTTATTGTTTTTTCGCAACATCAGGAAAAGTTTAGCACTGCTAACAATCTTCTTGACAGCCATCGAACCCGACTACTATATTTCGTTAGCAATGCTAAGTATATTTCTAGGAAAGGATCCCATGGATGAATCCCAGCGCTGCTTTGAGCTCCTTCGAGCCGGCGACTATGATGGCATCCGCCGCCTTCTGGACCAAACTCCGACCGCAGCCGAATTCAAAGACGCCTCCGGTGTAAGTCTCCTGATGCATGCCCTTTATCGCGGCCAACGGGATCTGGCTGAAATCATCGCCGGCAAGAAGCAGGAACTCGACATCTTCGAAGCCTCGGCTCTGGGTAGTCTGGATCGACTCGAGAAGTGTTTGAGTGATGCCTCGGCCATCGACTCATTCTCGAAAGACGGCTTCACCGCCTTGCACTTCGCCTGCTACTTCGGACAACCTGCGTCTGCGCGTCTACTGATTGAAAGTGGCGCGAAGATCGACATCGTCGCCAACAATCCGACTCAGGTGATGCCGTTGCATTCGGCGGCCTCCTCGCGCAACCTGGAGGCGGCGCGTTCTCTCGTGGAACACGGAGCGCCGGTCAATGCGCGCCAGCAGGCAGGATGGGCCCCCATCCACGCTGCCGCCCAGAATGGCGATACGGACATGATCAAGTTGCTGCTAGCCCATGCCGCGGACGCTGACATCGCAAACGACGATGGCAAAACGCCAGCCATGATTGCGAGAGAAAAGGGGCACTCCGGGATCGCCGCAGCCCTGGAAACCGCCAAATCAAAATCCTGGTCACAAGGGACATAGAGATCACGAGGAACCGTTGATTCCCTCTGGAACCTTGGTGCCCTCTGTGGCTAAGATTTTTGCGCCGTCATACTGCAAAGCGCTGAAACGAAAGAGCAATTTACAGTGTTTGCCGACACTGGTAATCGACTCCGTTGCCTCCTCAGCCGCGCGATTGTCAGGGACAAGTACCAGCGATTGCCGCTTCTGTAACTTCGCGCCTGAACCGGGCATCAAAACGTCTATAATGTGAGGCAGCGCACAGGGAAGTACCTGTCCCTCTCGGAAGATCAAAATTCATGTCTACGAAGTTGAAAGTTACGATTCTCGCCAGTTCGCTGGCCATTCTTGCATTCACAATTGTGGGCGGTTTCGTTAACGTCCGGGCATCTTCGAATGATGGAGCTTACCGTCAGTTATCGGTGTACAGCGAAGTGCTCTCCCGCGTTCGTAGCGAATACGTCGAAGAGCCCAACATCCCGATGGTGACTGAGGGCGCGCTGCATGGACTGCTGGAATCTCTGGACGCGAACTCCAGTTATCTGACCGCCGCCGAGTACAAGCATTACCGCGCCATCAAAACCGATGGTAAAGCTGAGATCGGCGCTGCCGTTTCCAAGCGTTTCGGATATGCCGCCGTGATCGCGGTAATCCCCGGGGGACCGGCCGAAAAGGCTGGGATTGAAAACTCCGACATCTTCGAATCCATCGAGGGCCGAAGCACTCGCGACATGTCTCTCGCGGAGATTCACAGCCTGCTCGTAGGCGAGCCGGGCTCTACGCTCACTGTGGCGGTCGTAAGGCCTCGGCGCGCGGAGCCGCAGAAAGTGGTAATCACGCGCGATGCCGTAACGATCCCGGCGGTGGCTGACAAGATGCTGCCCGAGAACGTCGGCTACGTGAAAGTAGATGCTTTCCCGCAAGGAAAATCGCAGGAGATCGCCAACAAAATTCGCAATCTACAGAAGCAGGGCGCGAAGAAACTGGTTCTTGACCTGCGCAACGCCGCCAGTGGCGACGAAGCTGAAGGCATCGCGACCGCCAATCTTTTCCTCGACCATGGCACCATCACTTACCTCCAGGGACAGAAATATCCTCGCCAGGCTTTTAACGCCGATCCGGCCAAGGACATCACCAAGCTGCCCGTGGCAGTGCTCGTGAATCGCGGAACAGCCGGCCCGGCGGAGATCATCGCCTCAGCAATTCTGGAAAACGCCCGTGGTGACGTAGTGGGAGACAAGACTTTCGGCGACGGATCGGTCCAGAAGCTAATTGACATGCCAGATGGCGCAGCGCTGATCTTGTCTATCGCCAAGTACTACACGCCAAATGGCAAGGCGATTCAGGATGCCGCTGTGACGCCCAATTTTGTGATCGCCGACAGTGCTGAAGACGACAGCGCGCTGCCCGACGAAGATCAGCAGGCGGCTCCCGACGAGCAAAATCAGAAGCCGAAAAATCAAACTGACGAACAGCTGAAAAAAGCTCTCGAAGTTCTGAAGAATCGGGAATCCAAAGCCTAAGTCTGTACTCAGTTGTCAGGTCGTACATGTCGCCCGCTCCGGCGGGCGATTTCTTTTTAGTGCTTAGATTTGTCACTCGCGCGCGCGGCCACTGAGTAAACTGAGTACCAGTTGCCGAATTATCTATGGATCTACTCGCCCAGAATGCTCCGTCGGTAGAGTCTGGCGAACGGAGTCTAGTTGAATACGTTGTTTTCGCTCTACTCGTCCTGCTCGCGGCCGCAGTGGGCGCGGGCGCGGGTCTGCTGCTCGTCTACTCGACCGACCTTCCGCAGGTCGAGCAGCTTGAACACTATCGTCCCAGCACCGTAACGGAGCTTTACGACGACCAGAGCCGCGTGATCGGCACCTTCGCACTGCAACGTCGCGTCGTGGCCACCTACGACGACTATCCAGAGGTTCTGCGCAACGCGCTGGTTTCCATCGAGGACAAAGACTTCTACGCGCACTCCGGAATCAACTTCTGGCGCATTGCCGGGGCGGCCTACCGCGATATCGAATCCGGCGGCAAGGTGCAGGGGGCTTCCACGCTTACCATGCAACTGGCGCGCAACCTGTTTCTGTCTCCGGACCGCTCTTTCCATCGCAAGATTCAAGAAGCCCTGCTGGCCATCCAGATGGAGCGTCGCTTTACCAAGCCGCAGATTTTCACGCTTTATGCGAACCAGATTTTTCTTGGACATGGCGCCTATGGCTTCGAAGCCGCCTCGGAATACTACTTCGGCAAGCCGGCGAAACAATTAAAGCTGGAAGAAGCAGCTTTGCTGGCGGGCTTGCCCAAGGCTCCACAATACTATTCGCCGATCGCGCACCCGGATCGCGCCCAGAAAAGGCGCAATCTCGTAATCAATGCCATGCTGGAAGATGGCCGTATCACTTCCGTCCAAGCCGCTGAGGCCAAAACCAAACCGATTCAACTCAACGTCCAGAAGGATCCGAACTCGCTGGCGCCCAATTTTGTGGAAGAGATCCGCCGCTATCTCGAAGCTAAGTACGGAAGCGATCAGGTGCACGAAGGCGGCCTGCGCGTCTACACCTCACTGGACATGGACATGCAACACGCCGCCAATCACGCCATCCTGGATGGGCTCGCAGCCTATGAGCATCGTCAGAAGTGGCGCGGCAACCTCGCCAATGTTGTCGCCCAGGGACAGAGAGTCGACCGTTATGAAGATCCCGATTGGGACCAGGAACCCGAGGTTAATGGCTATATCCACGCTCTCGTCACCTCAGTGTCACCAGCCGCCGCTCAAATTCGCTACGGACAACACACGGCAACGATCTCGCAATCTGACGTTGCGTGGACGCAACGCAAACTGCCGGCACTGCTCGCATCGGGAGATATCGTCTATGTCAAAGTGCTGTCTTTGGATGCCGGCGGAAAATCGAAGGTCACCCTCGAACAGGACTCCGGCGCACAAGGCGCGTTGGTCGCGATTGACAACGCCACCGGTGAGATCAAGGCGATGGTCGGTGGACGCGACTACAATTTCTCCAAGTTCAATCGCGCGACCCAAGCCCTGCGGCAGGTTGGATCTTCTTTCAAGCCTTACGTCTACACGGCTGTGATCGACCAGGGCGGCAGCCCCGACGAGACGATCATGGACGCGCCCGTAACCTTCG
>QIAJ01000220.1 GCA_003225495.1 Acidobacteriota bacterium | reverse complement strand
CGGCGGCGACCGCAGCCTCCGCCGACTGAATTCGTTAACGGAAACAAGCGCAGCCAGTATCTGGCCGTCAGATTCCGGGTACCATTAGAGTTACAGCGAAGTCTGCGCTGGGGCAAACACAACGGAGCAAAACCTAGTGTGACGCCACGAGCCCGCTACCTCAGACTTCTCACGGGCTCGACTGGATTAAGAGAGTTTTGGATTCACTCCGTGCGCAATGCACGAATCGGCTCCAGGGCGGCTGCTCTGCGAGCTGGCAGAAGAGTGGCAACAAGGCCTGCAAGACTCAATACCAGAGTTGTGAGCAGCAAAATGTCCGGGGCGTAGGGCTTCACTCCGAACAATTGGGTCGTCATCGCACGGCCGGCCAGGAGAGTTGCCGGAGTTCCGATTGCCAACCCGATTGCAATTTGTAGAAACGCTCCGCGCAGCACAAGCCTTAAGACATTCAGCCGATCGGCGCCGAGCGCCATCCGGATTCCGATTTCGCTGGTGCGGTTCTCGACTGAATACGCGGTAACGCCATAAAGGCCTACCGACGCGAGCGTAAGGGCCAGCACTCCGAACAACGACGTCAGTTTTGTCAGCATCTCCTGTTGGCTGAAATTAGCTTTCACCTGGGCGGCAAAGGTCCCTAAGTCGATTACCGCCAGATCGCGATTCACCTGAGCGAGAGCTCCGCGGATCTGCGGTTCCAATCCCGGCAGGTTTCCATCCGTCTTCAGCACGATGGCATTCAGGTAATGGGAGGCATCCTCAAATGCCTTCAAACGCGGCGTGTCGTAGGCCATTTGCTGGGTGGCCGCCAGGAAGAACATTGGTGGAATCTTGCTGGTAGGACGCCGGTACTGGGTATCTTCGGTGATGCCGACGATCTCGAAGGCTCCGGAATATTTCTGATCCAAGTCTCCGAAGTGTTTTCCGATCGGGTCCTCATCCTTGAAAAACTTCTTGGCAAATGTCTGGTTAACTACCGCGACGATCCGCGAGCTCGCGGTGTCTTGTTCCGAAATGCCGCGGCCTCTCACAATCTTGGTGCCAACGGCTTCGAAGTAGGCATCGCTGACACGCACCCAAGAGGCTTGATATTGATTGCTGCCGGGCGGTGGCGGCGCCTGTCCTTCTATATAGACCTGTTCACTCCAGTTGTCACCCTCCATCGGACTGTACATCGCAAATCCCACCCGGCTTACTCCGGGGATCGCCGCTAGGGTGTCGTGAAGCTGTCGATAAAGGCCCGGCAGTTTCTCAGCTGGGTAGCTGGCCATGTGCGGTTCAATATGCAGGATGTAGCGGTTCGCGGTTTCGAATCCAAAACGCTGGCCTTGCATGTTTCGCAAACTCTGGATCAGCAATCCGGAGGCGCACAACAACACTAGAGACAAAGCGGCTTGGGCGACGACCAGTGTTTTTTGCGTCCAGCCGCCTCCTCGCGAAGTAGAACGATGAGCTCCTCGCAAAGCGTCGGCTGGATCGGCTTGTGCCGTAAGCCATGCGGGGGCAACTCCAAAGAGGATTCCCGTCAGCAGCGAAACTGCAAATGTAAAACCCAGAACCGGCAAGGATGGCGTTGGATCGATCGCGACCATCTCGTTTGGAAATGCGAGACGGAGGATGAGGCGAGTACCCCAGAAGGCCAAGGCAACACCAATGATCCCGCCGAGGAATGCCAGCGCAGTACTCTCAGTGAGCACTTGAATGATTTGCCGCCATCGGGGTGCGCCGTGGGCCGTCCGCACGGACGTTTGTTGGCGCCGGCTCGTTGCTCGAACCAACATCAGGTTCGCCACGTTGGCGCACGCGATCAGCAAGACAAAGCCAGAAATCCACATCAGCAAGTGCAGCCCAGATTGATACTCATCGCGCATCATCTGGATTCCGGCGCCGCCAGATGACAAGTGGAGTGTTTGCTTCGGGACAAGGGATCGCTCTCCTGCATCAAGTTTGGCGATGGGACTCAAGAGCCATTGTTTCAGCTCCAGCTGTAGATGAGTTTCGATGCTCTTCGGATCGGCGCCCGGAGCCAGCCGACCAGTTATGTCGAGCCAATCCGAGTCTGGAAAATCCAACATGTGCGCCGCACCGTCAATCGTTCTAGCGGCCTCGATCGGGATCCAAAAGACAGGCACGCTTTCCATCCGGTCACCGTTGAATCCCGGCGGCATGATTCCCACCACAGTTACCGGCTGACCGTTGAACGTAAAAGCGCCTCCGATCACCGATGGATCGCGGCCATACTTCTGCTGCCATGCCGAATAGCTCATCACTGCAACGGGAGTTGCTCCGTTTCGGTCATCCTGCATGGTGAATCCGCGACCGGCATAGGCACCGATGCCGAGCATGGAAAAATAGTTTCCCGAAACATATTGTGTGCGTTGCGACTCAGCCGGTTGATTGCTGCCAGCGCGCCTGATTCCTTTGAGACCACGTCCCGCCTGAAAGGCGGCGAGTTCAGTAAATCCGGTTGTGTTGTCGCGGAAAGTCTTGTATTTGTCGTAGGAGAAGAGCGACCAGTTATCTTGCAGTCCGCCATTCACGCAGCAATTCTCGTTATCGCCAACGCGGTAAAGTTCACTCGGTTTCGCCACCGGCAAGGATTTCAGCAATACGGCATGTACCAGCGTGAAGATTGCGGTGGTCGCGCCAATTCCTAGCGCCAGAGTCAGCACTGCCGTAGCTGTGAACCCAGGAGCGTGCGCGAACTGCCTCAATGCATAGCGGATGTCTTCCGAAAACTGCATGCGGCCTCCCATGTCCTATACGAATGGCGCTGAAAACATGTTCATTCGACCAGCATTTTTCCAACAAAGCGGCCAGGCAATTAAAGGAGCAAGTCCACGCAGCACAGGGTTTTTCCAAGCCATGTGAAGCACGCCCACTTCCACAACCTTGTATACGGATCAGCGAACTTAGAATCGACATCGTTCATCGCTATTCGTTGGCAACTCAGTGAGTCTGCGTTATCGGCTCAACCTCTACACGGATCTAAGCAGATCTAAGTGTTTTGTTGTCCCTCCTAAGGTGTCCACTACCGAACAGTCCAGTCCACTTCGGGACAGTACCGCGACCATGCGGGATCGCTGACGAATGCTAGCGGCTTTATTCTTGAACGCTTGGAACTTTTTCGCCTGTGGTCCGTTACTTGCCTCTGGGTGATGCGTGGATATCGCTCGTCCGGAGTTCAAGACACAAAAACGCCGCCGTCAGATGTTGTTGGCGGCCATCGCGGTTGTAGCTGTAGCCGCGGTCACGGTCGGAGTTACGCGACTCAAACCCGCTGCTCCGACCGTCGAACGCGGCACTGTGTGGACCGATACCGTGAAACGCGGTCCGATGGTTCGCCAGGTCCGCGGGATCGGCTCACTAGTCCCAACGCAGGAATCCGTTCGCCAGATTCCGGCTGAGACCGAGGCAACGGTCGTCCGAATTCGCATGCTGCCCGGTTCGCAAGTGGAAGCCAACACAATCCTGCTGGAGATGAGTAACCCGCAGACCGAACAAGCGGCCGTCGACGCGCAGCTGCAATTGAAGGCGGCTGAAGCCGAGTATAAGAGCCTGCGAGTCAAGCTTGAAAGCGATTTGATGAATCAGAAAGCTGGCGCCGCCACTGTGAGTGCCGATCATGCGCAGGCGCAGCGCCAGGCCGATACAGACAAAGCGCTCTACGACCTGGGTGTTATTTCCGGTCTAGCCTATAAGGGTTCCAAGGGTAAAGCGGACGAATTCACCACTCGGAACGACCTGGAAACGCAGCGGCTCAGCGCCAATCAGAAGGCGATTGAGTCGCAGATGGCGCAGCAGCAGGCCAAAGTCGACCAAATGCGCGTGCTGGCGCAGCTCAAACAAAAACAACTGGACGCCTTGAAAGTTCGCGCAGGGATCACCGGCGTTCTCGTCGATCTTCCCTTGCAGGTCGGTCAACATGTGTTGCCAGGAACG
>QIAJ01000219.1:4620-4864 GCA_003225495.1 Acidobacteriota bacterium | reverse complement strand
GAATTCAACAGCCATTCTGAAAGTTTGAAAATTGTGGTAAACTGATTATGCTGAGACCGTGCAGGCGGAATACGACGATGCGATGTTCGATTACTCGCAGGGAAACTACGAGTCATCCATCGCCAAGCTGAAGGCGCTGCTCGCGCGCGAGCCCGGGCACTTCGACGCGCAACTCGCGCTCGGCATGGCCTATTACCGTCTGGGCGACTACCCCGCCGCCATCGCCGAAGGCCACAAAGCGGAA
>QIAJ01000219.1:3976-4569 GCA_003225495.1 Acidobacteriota bacterium | reverse complement strand
GAACATCACGGCCTTCAGGCGCGCATCGCTGGCTGGCGCGAAAACATGGATGCACCGAAACCGGGTGACACCGCCGAGTCCGAATTGAAAATGGCCGAGAACAAACCTGCGCCTGTGAAACTCCCAACCAAATTTCCCGACATGCCTTGGAAGAAAAAGAAAGTATGAAAAGCTCTTACGAACTCGCAATGGAACGGCTCAACAAATCCGGGCCGATCACAAAGATCAACGACGCTCAAAAGAAAGAGCTCGCCGAAATCGACTCGCGCTACAAGGCGAAAATTGCCGATCGCGAAATCTTCCTGAAAGGCGAAATCACCAAGGCGTTACACAAAGGCGATTACGAAGCCACGGAACAACTCGAAAAGCAGCTCGTGAACGAACGCAAAGCCCTGAACGCCGAAATGGAAGAGAAGAAGGAAAAAGTCCGCGCCGGAAAATAATTCAGATCTGAAAGTCGCTCTTCTTCGGCCGATCTTGCTTATTCAAGACCTTCATCGTCAGCCCCTCAAACACAACCAGCGAATCCGGTGGCACGCTATGAGTCAAAAACACATTCGCGCCGATCGTACTTCCCGCGCCAATCACAGTGT
>QIAJ01000219.1:0-3969 GCA_003225495.1 Acidobacteriota bacterium | reverse complement strand
GGATGCCGTTTCGTCCCGCGCAGTTGTTGCCCGCCCGACAACGACCGCGCCACAAGGCCAACGCCTTGATACATCTTCACGTGATTCCCGATCTCGCACGTCTCGCCAACGACTGTTCCAGTACAATGGTCCACAAAGAAGTGCGTGCCGATCTTCGCGCCCGGATGCAAATCCATGCCGGTGCGCGCATGCGCCCATTCGGTCATGATGCGCGGGATCAGCGGCACCTTCGTCTCGTAAAGTTGATGCGCCAGCCGCTGCACCGCGACCGCTTCGACAAACGGATACGCAACGATCACTTCCTCCTGGCTCAGCGCAGCCGGATCGCCTCTGTATGCCGCGTCCACATCTGTCCGCAGTAACTCGCGGACATGTGGAAGGTCGCTCAGGAACTTCAGCGTCACTTCTCGCGCGTGTGGTCGCAGGTCTTTCTTCGCCAATCCTTCCGGCGTCGCGTAATCGAGGCTCTTGTAAATCTCGTCTTCGAGCCGCCCCGAAACCGAATCCATCAGGGCCACAACTTCCATCTTCAACTCGGACGAATGGATCGTGTGTTCGTCGAAGAAGCCCGGGAACAACAGTCGCAGCAAATCGATCGTGATCGTCGTGATCGCAGTCTTCGACGGGAGATTCTTGCCGTCGAGGTGATTGATTCCGCCCATCTTGGCGTAGCTCACCAGCAATTGGTCGGCAAGCTGGGTAATCGACTTGCTCACGGCCAACACTATCCCGCAGCCGCTCGCGATTATCAAGGCAAGACGGCCTTGGCTGCACGCGCAATCAGCAGATCTTCGCGCGTATGAATCACCAAAACACGCACGCGCGACTGCGCTGTCACGATGTCCTGATCGGCCGCGCAGGTTTGGTTGGCGGCTGCGTCCAAATCCAAGCCCATCCAAGCCAACCGCTCGCACACGAACGCGCGCAGCGCGGCCTGATTCTCTCCTACGCCACCCGTGAAGACTACCGCATCCAAGCCGCCGAGCAGCGCAGCGTAAGCGCCAACCATCGCCACAATCGAATCACGGTAAATCTCGAGCGCGAGTTTCGCCCGCGCGTTGCCAGCATCCGCCGCTTTCACCACTTCGCGATAATCAGAGGAAACTCCCGAAACACCCGCGAGCCCCGACGATTTGTTCAGCGCCTGCTCGATCTCATCCAGCGACAAACCGCGATGTCTCGCCACATGCAACAGAATCGCGGGATCAATCGATCCGCAGCGCGTTGCCATCATCAACCCTTCCAGAGGCGTGAAGCCCATGCTCGTGGCGATTGGCTTGCCATCGAGAATCGCGCTCGCCGAGCAACCGCTCCCCAAATGACAAATCACCAGCCGCCGCGCAAAGCGCGCCTGTCCCGCGCAGTATTCGTGACTGATTCCGTGAAAGCCGTACCGCCGAATTCCCCACTCGCTGTACCACTGATAGGGCGTCGGATAAATTTTCGCGCGGTCTGGCAGATCGTGGAAAAATCCTGTGTCGAATACTGCGATATGAGCCGCATTGGGAAACAGCGCGCGCGCTTCTTCATACGTTTTCATCGCGCGCGGATTATGGAGCGGCGCCAACTCGGCGATGTTCTGCAAGGCGGACCAAACGCGTTTGTCAATCAATACAGGTTTGCTGAAATCCGCTCCGCCATGCACAAACCGGTGTCCCACCGTCGCGATACTTTCCTCGGCGAACTCCCGCAGCTCTTTGCCGGTGCGAAGAAGCTGATCCGCTTCGCGGTCAAACAAACTCAGTTTAAGGCTGCTCGATCCGGAATTGACGACCAGAATGCATTTGTCCGCACCCGCTTTCATTCGGCTCAAGTTGCGCAAACCGAGCACGCCAGTCGAGTCCAGCCACGTCGCGGACAGCCAAAACTCGCTTGATTTGGTTCGAAGCGCCCTTAGCTTGCCTGCATGTCGCAAAAGAGCAACGCCGCCCAGAACGCCTTCGGCTGGTCCGACCGTTTCGTCGCGCGGCATATCGGGCCCCGGCCGGCGGAAGTGGAGGCGATGCTGCGCGAGTGCGGCTTCAAGAGCCTCGACGCGCTGGTCGATGCGACCGTCCCGGCGCAGATTCGCAGCGGCAAGCCTCTGAATCTCCCGCCCTCCCGCAGCGAACACGGCTTGCTGGCTGAGCTTCGCAAGATCGCCGGGCAGAACCAGGTTTTCCGTTCGTTCATCGGCATGGGTTATCACGAGTGCATCACTCCGGCTGTGATCCAGCGGAACATTCTGGAAAATCCGGCCTGAATTTTCAGACCATGATTGCCGATCTCACCGGCCTGGAAATTGCGAACGCGTCACTGCTCGATGAAGCCACCGCCGCGGCCGAAGCGATGACCATGTGCCACGCGCTGAAAGGGAAGGAAGGCAAGAACACGTTCTTTGTCGCCGAATCGTGCCATCCGCAGACGATCGCGGTGGTGCGCACCCGCGCGGAAGCGCTCGGGATTTCCATCGTGGTTGGAAGTCACAATACGTTCACGTTTTCAGATCAGGTGTTCGCCGCGCTCGTACAATATCCTGCGACCGATGGAACGATTTACGATTGCCGCGCCTTTGCCGAACGCGTTCACAAGCACGATGCACTGTTCATCGTCGCGGCGGACTTGTTGAGCCTCGCTCTTCTGCCCGCGCCTGGTGAATTCGGCGCGGACGTCGCCGTTGGCAGCGCACAACGCTTTGGCGTGCCGATGGGCTACGGTGGACCGCACGCCGCCTTCATCGCCACGCGCGACGAACACAAGCGGCATTTGCCGGGTCGCATCGTCGGCGTATCGAAGGATGCACAGGGGCGGCCCGCGCTGCGGCTCGCGCTGCAAACCCGCGAGCAACATATCCGGCGCGAGAAAGCCACGAGTAACATCTGCACCGCGCAAGTGCTCTTGGCGATCATGGCTTCGATGTATGCCGTTTATCATGGGCCTGACGGTCTGAAGAAGATCGCGCAGCGCGTGCATCGCCTGACCGGAATTTTGGCGTCCGGCTTGCAGCGATTGGGCTTCGACGTTGCGAACGAGAATTTTTTCGACACGCTTCGCATCTCGGTCGGCAATCGTTCGATCAATGACATCCTTCGCGCCGCCGAAGCGCATCACGTCAATGTGCGCGTCTACGATTCAGAAAGCATTGGTGTGTCGCTGGACGAGGCGACGTCGGCGGAAGATTTAGACACGTTGCTGCGGATATTCAATGCGGATCGACCGCTGAATTTCCGCATCGAGGATTTGCCTGTTTCCGATATTGAGCCTCCCGCGCGTAAGACTGCGTTTCTCGCGCATCCTGTCTTCAACCGCTATCATTCCGAGACGGAGATGCTGCGCTACATCCGGCGTCTTGAATCGCGCGACCTCTCGCTCACGACGTCGATGATCCCGCTCGGCTCGTGCACGATGAAACTTAACGCGACGGCCGAGATGCTGCCCGTCACATGGCCGGAGTTCGGCCGACTGCATCCGTTCGCACCGCCGACGCAGACACAAGGCTATCAATCGTTGTTTCGTGACCTCGAAAATTGGCTCGCGGAAATCTCTGGGTTCGCGGCAGTCTCGCTGCAGCCGAACGCCGGCTCGCAAGGCGAGTACGCGGGGCTGCTCGTCATCCGCCAATTCCACGCCAGTCGCGGCGAAACGAAACGCGGCATCTGCCTTATCCCCACATCCGCGCACGGCACGAATCCCGCCAGCGCGGTGATGGCCGGCTTGAAGGTGGTGCCGGTCGCCTGTGACCAGAAAGGCAACATCAACGTCGAGGACCTCAAAGCCAAAGCGACGGAACATCGCGCGCAACTCGCCGCGCTCATGGTGACGTATCCCTCGACGCACGGCGTGTTCGAGGAGACGATCAAGGAGATTTGCAAAATCGTTCATGAGAACGGCGGCCAGGTTTACATGGATGGCGCGAACATGAACGCGCAGGTCGGACTCTGCCGCCCGGGAGACGTTGGTGCGGACGTTTGTCACATCAACTTGCACAAG
>QIAJ01000038.1 GCA_003225495.1 Acidobacteriota bacterium | reverse complement strand
GGATACGTGTCTTGATGCCCAGACGGCCCGCGATCTCGGCTGTTACTTCACTGAGCGTCTTCCCATCGGACAGCAACTTCGAACGTAATATGTGGGTCGCGACGTCGCGATCGCCAGTATGAAACCAGATCGGCTGTCCCAGTTGCCCCATCGCCTGCAGGCAATAAAAGGTGTCGCCCTTCACTCCCCATCCGCGCTCCTGGCTCAGTTTGCCGGCCAGCATGTAGGTGATGGAATCGAGGTCCGGCGAAACGTAGAGTCCCCACCACAGCAGGTCGTCCCCGGTGTTTACGATGACGGTTAATTCTTCCGGCGCCACTATCTGGCGCAATCCATCCACGAACTTCGCGCCGCCAGTGCCGCCCGTAAGGACTGTGATCACGCGGCCCTCTGTGCATAACCTTCAGGATCGCGAGCCGTCTCCAATCGCTGCGACAGTTGGGCACTATGAGCAGCCGCCTGCTCCACGAATTCTGGATACACCGGCAACCGCTGCTTCAATTGGAATCCCTTTGCCTCGGTACGCTTTCGCAACTCATCGACATGCGGCCATGGCTTTTCCGGATTGATGAAGTCAGGCGTGAGCGGCGACACCCCGCCCCAGTCGTTGATTCCACCGTCGAGCAGATCCGCATAATGCGCATCCGAAAGATTGGGCGGCGCCTGGATATTCATCTCCGGCATCATCAGCCGCGCCACAGCGAGCGTACGCAGCATGTCGGCACGATCCGGTTCTGGACAGTTCGCCATCGGCGTCCCTGTCTTCGCGCGAAAATTCTGGATGATCACTTCCTGTATATGACCATACTTCTCATGCAGACCACGGATCGCTACCAGGGTATCGATTCGTTCTTCGATCGTCTCTCCAATGCCGATCAGGATTCCGGTTGTAAATGGAATTTTGTGCCGTCCGGCATCTTCAATTACGCGGAGTCGCTTAGCAGGGTCTTTGTCCGGAGCATTATCGTGAGCAGCGCCGCGTGCGAGCAATCGCGAACTAGTTGTCTCGAGCATCAGTCCCATGCTCGGCGAGACGCGAGCGAGCCGCCTCAGCCACTCCCAGCTCATCAATCCCGGATTCGGATGTGGCAGCAAACTTGACTCGCGCAGCACTAGCGAGCACATCGCCTCCAGATACTGTAGCGTCGACTTGTATCCGAGATGCTGCAGGGTTCCGCGCATTTCTGGGAAGAGCAACTCCGGTCTGTCGCCCAGGCTGAAAAGCGCCTCCGTGCAACCCAGCCGCTCTCCCGCACGGACGACCTCAATGACCTCGTCGGGTGTCATGGTATGCGCCCCGGGCTCGCCAGGGTCCTTCCGAAATGTGCAGTAGCCGCAATAGTCGCGGCACAGAGTCGTCAGGGGAATGAAAACCTTGCGGGAGTACGTCACGACTCCGGGCTTGAAGCGAGTTCGAACGCGTTGCGCCGATGCGAGCAGCGCCGGCAGCACTTCATCGCTAGACCGTAGCAATTGGCATGCGACTTCGCGTTCGAGCGCTCCCTTTTCCGCCGACTCCAACCCCGCCGTGTCGATCGCGTCCTGGGAGAGCCTAACCATTATCTTCAAACCGCATCCGGACATCCGCCGGCACATTGGCAACGATCATAGCCGAGGCAAGCTTTTCTTTGGGTCTTCTGGTGATTTTCTTGGCGAGCTTGGCGTTCAAAAGCTTTTGGCCACAAAGGCAGCATGCCGCAACCTTCGCCAAGCAAACCGGCATACTTGACCTTACCGCCAAACTGTTGAACATTTCAACACTTGACAACGTGAACATTGCAGGCGAAAATTCCGCCGCTCAAATCATTCAGATTTCCCCAGGCATGGATCGGACGCAGATCAATCGCGTGAGTGTCGCCGACCAGGTGGCGACGGTACTTCGCCAGCGCATCCTGGACGGCGAATTCCGCCCCGGAACTCCGCTGCAGGAACTGCCGCTAGCATCATCGCTGGGCGTTTCGCGCAACACTATGCGCGAGGCGATCCGCATCCTCTCGATCGAGGGCCTGCTCCGTCGCAATCTTCACCGCGGAGTCGCAGTTTCTCAACTGGCACTGCGCGACGTGCATGAAATCTACCAGCTCCGGCGAATGCTGGAACTGCCCGCCGTACTCGCCGCTCGCCGTCCCGATGCCGATCTTCTGAAAGAGCTTCGCCAGGCGGTCGAACAGTATGAAGAAGCAATCGAAACTCAGGACTGGCCGCGCGCCGTCAGTCACGACCTGCACTTCCATACCCTCCTGATCCGCTTCCACGGCAGCAAGCGGTTGGATTCTTTTTACCGGAACACTCTCGGAGAATTGCGGGTAGGCATGGTGCTGGTAGACCGCAGCCATGACGATCCCAGCGCGCTTATCCCGGTCCACCGGGAGATGTATGAGTTATTGAGTGCAGGAAAACTGAAGCGATGTGCGGCGATTCTTGAACAGCATCTGGACGATTCCGAATCCAGGCTGACAAGAGTCATGACCGCGCAAACAGCACCGAGAGCAGCAACAGCACAATAGCATTCGGGCAAACGCAATCCTTTTATGAGGAGAGGTCCGATGACAATTCAATATCTTGCGAGGCGATCGGCAGGAACCTCCAGCTCACATTATTTCTCGTTGTCGCGGTTAGCATTGACGGCCGGCTTGTGCCTGCTACTAGCCACAGCGACAGCGAACCCGCTGGGAGCGCAAACCGTCACCAGCTCTATTCAAGGACGCGTCTATGACGCCACCGGCGCTACCATCACTGGAGCCTCAGTCACTGCCGTCAATGCCGACACCGGCGTTTCAAGAACCACCGACGGAACCGCCATCGGCGACTACCAGATCACGCTCTTGCCACCCGGCGACTACACCGTGACCGCCCAGAAGACCGGCTTCCAGAAGTCAGCGAAGAAGGTGCACCTGGATGTGGGAGCGGTGGGCACAGTCGATTTCAATCTCCCGGTCGGCCAGGTGACCGAACAAGTCTCGGTGCAAGATGTAGGAGAAGTCGCGGAGCCCACGCGCACCATGGTGAGCTCGGTCATTGATGAGCAGAAGATCAAGAGTCTGCCCGTGAATGGACGGCAGTTTATCGACTTCGCGCTGCTCGCACCGGGCGTCACCATCGGCGACACGACCTCAGGTTCAACCGACGTGATCATCGAGCCGGTCACCAAGCTCTCCTTCGCCGGCCAGAACATTCACTACAATTTTGTCGCGATCGATGGCACCGATAACATGTCGACCGCTTCCGGCATTCAAAAAACAACTCCCTCGCAAGAGGCGGTGCGCGAATTCAGAGTCATCAACAGCAGCTACTCGACCGAATTCGGACGGGCCGTTGGCGGTATCGTTAACATCATCACCAAGAGCGGCACCAACCAGTTCCACGGATCTGTGTACGACTATTTCCGAAACGACGCCATGGACGCTCAAAGCATTCTCGCGTCTCCCGATCTGCCCACTTGCAACACACCTGGCGATCCGAACTCAGGCGGCTGCCGGTTCCTCAAAAAACTGCACCAGAACCAGTACGGCTTCACACTCGGTGGGCCGATCAAGAAGAGTCAGACGTTCCTCTTTGGCAACTACGAAGGCCAACGGCGGAGTGAGTCACCCTTCTACAACTCGGCGATTCTGAGCAATATCGCACTGATTAATCAGTTGAAATGCACCAACTTCGACCCGAATGCCGAGTGCGGAGCTCCCGGTAGCCTCCCGCAAGAAAATCTGAACATCAGCCGCATTTCAAACTACGACAACTTCCTGGTGCGCCTTGACCACACCATTAACGCGCATCACTCGTTTTTCCTGCGCTACTTCTTTAACGACGAACGGCTGAATCAGGTTTCACCGCTGAATGACGGTTTCGACGTGCCCTCTGGTTTCAAGCAGAACAACTTTCGCGACCAGACTATTACCGGCAGCCTGAACTCTCTCTTCAAAAACTCTCTCGTGAACGAATTGCGCGTGCAGTATGCACATCGGTTCTTTGATTTCCCGACCAACACAACGCAACCGCATCTGGAAGTTACCAACATCTTCACAGTTGGAGTGAATCGCGGCAATCCCGACATGTATGAAGAGCACCGAACCGAAGTCGTGGACAATCTAACTTGGGTAAAGGGCCGTCACACCATCCAGTTTGGAGGAAACACGAACTTCGTTTCCACCACAGAGTCGTTTCCGCTTTTCTACCCGTTCGAGGCTGATTTTGGTTGCATCGAGAACTGCGTTTTCTCCTTCGGAAACAGTGTGATTCCTGGATTGCAGGGTGCGCCAAACGTGATCTTTTTCGAGCGTTTCGACGCGGCCAGCGACTTTCTGGAGCCAGCCCTCGATCCCGCGGTCTATCAGGGTGGTCATATCGCGAGCAACATCCGCAATCAGGCGAAGGGTACCCTCGACCACACCTACAACGGTTTGTTTCTGCAGGACAAATGGCGTGCCACCGATAACTTGACCCTGAATTACGGATTGCGCTGGGAATCGGAAACGTGGCCCAGCCGCGCCCTGAACAACGTCACGAAAAATTTCGATCCGCGTGTCGGCTTTTCCTACGGACTGGGAGGCAGCCGCAACTTTATTGTTCGCGGCGGGGCCGGCCTCTTCCACGGCACAATTCCATCTCCACTGCTGATGTGCCAGGAGCCCAGTTGTGGCGGAACAATCGGACCTTATCCAGGTCGTGAAAATAAAGAAAATTCCCTCGATGCCCGTACTCGTCTATTCGCCTTCGCAGCCGGACCGTTCAGCATGAATCAAGCATTAACGACGCTGCTGAATAATGGCACGTATCCAGACGCGATTCCGCTGGAAGGCGGCCTCTGCCCCGAGGGTTTTCCGTCGGCAAACGGCCTGCTCTCAGGCTGCGGATTCTTCGGTGACTCGGTCATCGTTCGCTTTGCCAAAGATCACAAGCCACCCTACGGAGTGCAAGCCTCGCTGGGCATGGAATTCCAACCCTTTAAGGACACCGTTCTCGATATCACCTATTTGCATGTCCGCGGCATTCACCTTGGCAGCTTCTACAACGTGAACCAGCCCCCGCCGAACGGCTGCCCCGTGACCGACCACAATTCCAGAGGTCAGGCAGGACTAAAGGATGACTATCACGCAGTGTTTGTTCCTGGAGATTGCACAACGGTTTCGGGTTTCCCCGGAACGGGCCAACCAACAGTGGCCGTGTACTTCGAGGCGGACTCAAAGTGGGATTCGGTCTACGACGGTCTGTTGGTCAACCTTAACAAGCGCGTGAGCCACCATGTTGGCTTTGGACTCAGCTATACCTGGTCCAAGGGCATCGACAATGGGCCTAATCCCAGCTTCGTGCTGATTCCGCAGGACAGCCTGCATTTCGATCGCGAGCGCGCAGTCTCTGCCGATCACACGCCGCATCGCTTTGTGGCGAATGCGATCCTGACTGGTCCGACAAAGAGGCAGTTTCTAATCAACGACTGGGAACTCTCCACGATCGTCAGCCTTGAAGCTCCCCACTACTTCACCAAGTTCGCAGGCTCTGACGTGAATGGCGACGTCTTCGGTAACAACGACCGCGTCGGCCTCGAACCGCGGAACACATTCAAGGGCGATAGTTATCAAACTGTGGACCTGCGTGTGAGCCGCGAGTTTCCAATCACGGAGCGCTTCCACATCCAGGGAATTGCGGAAGCATTCAATCTGCTCAACACTGTGAATGTGCGTTTCTATAACACCGTGTATGGAGCGGCAGATTTTTGTCCGTTCAATGCAACGGCACCCGGCTGCGCCGGTGTCACTCAATTTTTCCGGGAAGGATCTCCGAATCCGAGCTATGGCACGCCGCGAGCCGTCTTCAACCCGCGTCAGATCCAGTTTGCGCTACGTCTTACATGGTAGTTAGACGCAATTGCCGGGCGGGCCGCCTCCCGTAGCCCGGCGTATTTTTAGCAAAGGTCTTCCGCCGTATGAGCGTCGCCCAAAATGATTTTCGTAATGCCATGGGATGTTTCGCGACCGGCGTCACCGTCATCACGGTGGATCAGGACGGCGAGGTTCATGGCATGACAGCGAATGCGTTTTGTTCGGTGTCGCTCGATCCCGTGCTGGTTCTGATTTGCGTGGATCATCGCGCTCGAACGCACGCACATTTGCACAGCCGGAAACGCTTCGGCATAAACGTTCTGCGGAGCGATCAGCAGGCGATTTCTGAATACTATGCGAGCTCTGTCGAGAATCATGAGCAAGCCGAAGCTGCCGGAGCGAGCTTCCAGCGCACCGCGCACGGCACTCCGGTATTGCAAGGCGGACTCGCTTATCTCGAATGCCGTTTGCATTCGACGCAAGCCGCCGGAGATCACACCATCTTCATTGGCGAAGTCGAAGATGTAGTAGTGCGGGAAGGTGAGCCGCTGCTGTTTTTCCGCGGCCACTATCGAAAGACGTCGGAAGCGCAACCCGGATCACCGGCCTCCGCGTTCAAAGGCAGCGAGTGAGCAGACTTGATACCTCGATGTTTGTAAGAGTGCAGCGCCTCACCGGCCGAAGGGGAAATTTTGGATAGGGCATCGCCTCACCGCCGAAGGGAAAAGTTTCGTTCAGGGCGTCGCCTCGCCGGCTGCCGAGAAAGTTTCGTGTCAGGACATCGCTTCAGCGATGCCGAAGAAGATGTGGCTTGATTGTTGCTGTGAAGGGACGCGGCCTCAGCCGTCGCCATGAGCACCGAAAAACCTAGGCGCCTGTAGCCGCCGGGCTCTGGCCGAACCTGGAAACGCGCATTTAGGGAGAAGCAATGCGTTTTGGAATCTACTGCGAGATGCAGACTCCGCCGGGCAAGTCGCACTACGACCAAACCTGGGAGATCATGCGTCAGATCGAGCATGCCGACGAATCCGGCTCTGCGAATCCCCTCGCGATGTTCGCGGCCGCAGCCCAACGCACGAACCGCATCCGCTTCCGCACCGCGCTGCACACCTTGCCGCTCGAAAACCCGATGCGCCTCGCCGGCATGATCGCCGAAACCGACATCCTCACGAATGGACGCTTGGAATGCGGCTTAGGACGCGGTCACGCCTGGCTGTTCGGGCCTTCCAGTCTGCCACTCGAAGAGAGTCGCCCGCGCTACAACGAAGCGGTCGACATCCTTGAATTGGCTTTCACGAAGGATAAGTTTTCGTACCACGGTCAGTATTACAACGTGGACAATGTCAGCGTGGTTCCGCGACCGATCCAGAAGCCCTATCCCAAGTTTTACACCGGCGGGACCAGCGACATCACCTATCAGACTGCAGGAGAGAAAGGCTGGGGCATCTTCGTGCCGCCGCTCCTGCCCTGGAAGGTTTTGGAAGGACCGTTGAACATCTACAAGAAAGCCTGTGGCGAGCACGGACATGAATCCGACATCGTTTACATTCGCCCGGTCTACATCGACGAAGACGAGAGCGCGATCCGCCGAGAGGTTGAACAGTCACTCCTCAACTTTCTGGCATTCAATGCGTCGCCCGCGGAGTCGATTCAGAGCGAAGAGAAGAAAGCCGAGTTACGTGCGAAGGGCTATGGCTTCTACGCAAGCGGCGCGCTCGAGTCGCTCACGAAACTCACATACGACGAGATTGTCGACCAGGAAATCGCTTTCATCGGCACTCCCGAGAAAGTGATCCAGCAGGTGAAGAACCTGCAAGCTAAAGGCGGGATCGGAGAATTAGCGATCGTCTCGAACTTTGGCGGGATCGAGCACTGGAAGAGTATCAAGACGCAGCACATGTTTGCCGAACACGTAATGCCGAAATTCCGGAAGAAGACCTCAGTCGCAAAAGCAGCCGACTGAAAGTGTTCTCACGATTCGTGTCAGGGCATCGCTTTAGCGATGCCGGAAGCGGCAATATCACTGCCGGCTTCAGCCGCTGCGCCGTTTTGAAGGCACGAAAACTTTTCCAGAACCTGTAAAGATTTCACAGGTCGCAGGATCTACTGAATCATGAGCGCCGTTGCCAAACCATCGTCGATCCATTCCACCTTCGCTCCCATGAGCGCCCGCCGCCTGCTGGTCTTCGGCGGCATTGCGCTGGTGGCGGCCGGTATGTTCTTTGGCGACATCTTTGCGGTATTCATCCTGCACCAGAATGCCGGCGGACAAGGCGCAGCCCTGATCGCCGCCAATCAGGCGGTCGCCGCCGGCGATGAAACAGCGGTGAGCAAAATCTTCGGTTCGCTCGGCAGCATCCTCGAAGATCGCGGCACCAAGGTCGACGCCCACGTCCACATGATCGGCGCCGGATACCTCGCGCTGATGCTGGCGCTGGTCCAGCCCTTCGTTGTCCTGAGCATAAAAACAAAAAAAACTCTGGCCGCGCTTTTTATTACCGGCGGCACGCTGCTGCCGGTCGGCATCTTCCTGATTCATTATGTCGGCCTCGCGCGCAGTCCATTCGCGGCGATTGGATGGGCCAGCATTCTCGCCGATTCCGCCGGAGCGCTGCTCATCATTGTTTTGATCGCTGAGGCCTGGGGGTTTCGCCGATATCTCCGCACTCGCGAGCTCGCTGAGCCTGCGCTCCCCGACGACAATAGTTGGGAACGCCGCGCTCTGCTTTCTGGTGGCGCGCTGCTCATCCTGCTCGGATTCCTTCACGGCGCGTGGTATGCCGGAGAGTATCTGTACCAGCACGAACGGATGGAAACCGCCATTCTGCAGAGCATGATCAGCACCGCGTCAGCGAACGATCTCAACACCGCCACCGCTCAAGTCGCCAACTTTGGCAATCTCGCGGGCGCCCGCGCCGTCAACATCGCCGCCCACTCGCATATCATCGAGTTCGGATTACTCGCGATGCTTCTCTCATTCGTGCAGCCGTACGTATTCCTCAGTACCCGGTGGAAGCGCCGCTGGACGCAGGTTTTACTCGCCGGATTTCTGATCCTCCCGGTGTTTGTTTTTCTCGAATTGCAATTCGGTCTTCTCGCGGGCGGGATTGCTGACATCGGCGGCCTCATGATCATCGTCGCGCTGGTTGCCATGCTGGTAGGGATTTTCCGCTACACCGGACGGCTCGACGCTCCGGCGGGAGGCGCGGCATGACCGGTTCGTCGAGGTTGTTGATCATCGGCGGACTCGCCCTCGCGGCCTTTGGCATGTTGTACGGCTTGCACTATGCCGTGTTCGTCGAGCACCAGACTCTTGATCAGATGGGCGGCTCGCTGGCGCAGGCATTCCAGAGCGCCGCCGGTCGACATCCTGAGCAAGCGCACGCGGCGCTCTACTCTTATGCTGAGGCCAAATACGATTATGTCCGGCAGGTAGACGCGCACTCCCACTGGATCGGTCTGGCGATGATCATGATCGTCCTCGGCGTTTTATTTGGCCGCGTCAACTTCAGCGAAAGCTTTCGGCAGGCGATTGCATTATCTTTGTTGGTAGGCAGCGCTGTATTTCCACTGTCAGTAATTCTGCAAACGTACCATCACGGCGCGACGATTTTGAAAGCTCTGGCAGTGGCAAGTTCAGGATTGGTCATCCTGGCGATGGCAGCCACGGCGTGGGGATTTGCGCGACTTCGGCCAAACTGAATTAGAACGAGAAGCAAATGTATCCGCGATCATTTCACTATCACCGCGCAGGCTCGCTGAAAGAAGCGGTCGACATGCTCGGACAACTCGGCGAAGGCGCAAAGCCGCTCGCTGGTGGACAGAGTCTCATCCCGCTCCTGAAGCTGCGCTTTGCCAATCCCGAGCACCTCGTCGATTTGAATTTCATCGTCGGCACTTCGTTCATCCGGGAAGAGCACGGCTCTCTCCACCTCGGCGCCATGACCCGCCACGCCGAGATCGAACGCTCCGAGCACGTGAAGAAGATCCCCGTATTGCACGACTGCGCCGCCGGTATCGCCGACGTTCAGATCAGGAATCGCGGGACCATCGGCGGCTCGCTCGCTGAAGCCGATCCCAGCGGCGATTGGGCGAACGCTCTTATCACGCTCGACACCACCGTTCACTGTCTCGGGCCGAAGGGCGCGCGCAAAATTGCATTGAAAGATTTCATCCTGGACGCCTACACCACCGCGCTTGCGCGCGACGAACTAGTTACCGAAGTCGAAGTAAAAGCTCCGCCCCAGGGAAGCGGCGGCGCCTATATGGCATTCAAGCGCGCTGCTCCGGTGTATCCGACAGCGAGTGCGGCGGTGCAACTCACGATGGAAGGCGATGTCTGCAAAGATGCCGCGATTGCCTTGGGCTGTGTCGGCCTCACCGCAATACGCGCCGCCGAAGCCGAGGCAGCCTTGCGCGGCAAGAGTCTCGATGAAAAAACCATTGCTACCGCAGGCGAAGCTGCCCGGGCCGCCGCCGATCCTCATCCTGACATGCGAGGATCGGCCGACTACAAACGTGAACTCGTAGCCGCACTGGTGAGGCAAGCGATCCAGATCGCCCTGCGCCGGGCACGCGGAGAACAAGTCGGAGGAGTCCATCTCTATGCCTGAAGTCGCGGCCATACAAAGGGTCGCAGTCCAGATCAAGGTAAATGGCAAAGCTTGCGCTTCTCAGGTTGAACCGCGCATGCTGCTGGTCGAATTCCTCCGCGAAACATGTGACTTGACGGGGACGCACGTGGGCTGCGACACAACCTATTGCGGCGCCTGCACGGTGCTCATGAATGGGCTGGCCGTCAAGTCCTGCACGATGTTTGCCGTGCAAGCCGATGGATCGGATATCGTCACGGTTGAAGGTCTGGAGAAAGACGGCCAGCTTCATCCCATTCAAAAAGCATTCGGCGATTCCTACGGATTGCAGTGCGGCTACTGCACTCCCGGCCTGCTGCTCTCGACTCACCAGTTGCTGGCGGACAATCCTGATCCCGACGAAAAAGAGATTCGCAAAGCAATCGCCGGAAATACCTGCCGCTGCACAGGGTAC
>QIAJ01000218.1 GCA_003225495.1 Acidobacteriota bacterium | reverse complement strand
ATGGAGTACGCGGGCAATAACGGCGTTGCGCTCAATCGCCAGTTAGTGGGCAGCTACGTTCAAGCCTTCCGCGCGGCGGCCGATGAATTCGGGGTTGGTGGAGAGCCGGATTTGAATGTGGTTCTACGCATGCCCGGGGCGATGGAGTCGGCTGCAGAAAAGTCCGGGGAGGAACTGGAAGGGGCGGTGCTGGCGCGGGTTGAAGAGGCGATGGGAAAGCTCAACCAGATGCGCGAGGAAGAAGGGCAGGGCGCCGAGACGGAATTACGAGAGCGCATGGCGATCCAACGCAGTTATACCGAGCGCTTGCAGGCACGCATGCAGGAGATGCTGGGCGGGCAGATCGAAAAGGAACGCATCCTTCAGGAGGCCGCCGTGTTGGTGGATCGCAGCGATATTCAGGAAGAACTCGTCCGCCTGAATACTCATGTGAAACATTTTCTTGGACTGCTCGATCAGGGCGGCGAGGTCGGCAAGAAGCTGGACTTTTTGCTGCAGGAGATGAACCGCGAGGCCAACACATTGCTGTCGAAGACGTCGGGGCTGGCGGGCGAAGCGTTGAAGATCACGGAGATGGGTCTGCTCATGAAAGCCGAGATTGAAAAATCTCGCGAGCAGGTGCAGAACCTGGAATGAGCATCGTTTATATCGTTTCGGCTCCGTCGGGTTCTGGCAAATCCACGCTGGTCAATGAACTGTTCAAAGTCGTAAAGCATTTGGACTTCTCGATCTCCTACACGACGCGGCATCCGCGGGGCAGCGAGCAGAACGGCAAAGAATATTTCTTTGTTACCAAAGAGCAGTTCGAGGCCATGATCGAAGCTGAGGAGTTCCTGGAATACGCTAACGTATTTGGGTACTACTACGGCACAGCGAAGCGGTTCCTGCGTGACGCCGAAGCTAGGGGAAACGATCTGCTGCTGGACATCGATGTTCAGGGCGCGCAGCAAGTAAAGAAGTGCATCCCGGATGCGGCTAGCATATTCATTCTTCCGCCTGATCGGGAGAAACTCGAGTGGCGACTGCGGAATCGGGGACTGGATTCTGAAGACGTGATCCGGCGCCGTTTGGACACCGCCCGGCGGGAAATTGAGAATTACTCGAAGTACGACTATATACTGGTAAATGAGAGGCTGGAGCGGGCAACGGATGAGTTGAAGGCGATCGTGCTGGCGGAACGGATCAGGCGTTCCGGAGACAAGCCTTCGACGGAGGAGTCGCGGCTCCTGGAGATTGCGAGATCCTGTTGTCTTTACCAGGCGCGTGAACGGGTCCGGCCGATTCTGGAATCGTTCGGTGCCCTGGGCGGGTTGGACGCAAACTGATTTAGCTCTTGTGGGGGAGAAGAGTATGAAACTGATGGACGGGTTCGACAGCAACTATCGTTACATTCTGGTGGCGGCACGGCGGGCAAGGCAACTGCAAGGCGGCGCCCCGCCGGTGATCGAAACCATATCGCGCAAACCGTGACGGATCGCGCAGGATGAGATCCGCGCTGGGAAAGTGAAATGGCTGATTCCGGAAATTCCGAAATCGGCGGTGGACGCGGCCACGGAGACCCTGGACAAGGCGTTCTTGCCGGACGCGTAGGGAGTGACTCGGCGGTCGTTCTGACCGGTATTCGTGTTTGCGCCACAAGCCACCCGTTTGAAGCCGGCGTGGGGTTCGCATCATCTGTTATATAGGCTCAGCGGCTGATGCAGACAGGCGCCGCTTGCCTTATCTCGCCATGAAAATTGCTCTGGGAGTCTCCGGGGGAATTGCAGCGTATAAGTCGGCGGAGATTGTCCGCCTGCTGCAGGACCGCGGGATACGCGTGCAGGTCATTATGACGCGCGCTGCTCAGGAGTTCGTTCGTCCTCTTACCTTCGCGGCGCTCTCCGGAGAAAAAGTCATTACCGACCTGTTTGGATCAGAAGATCAGCAGGCGAACGTCGACGCGGCGATCGAGCATATTGCTGTTGCACAGGCGATTGACGCGCTGCTGGTTGTGCCTGCGACGGCGGACGTCATAGCACGCTTTGCGCAGGGTATTGCGAACGACTTCCTTTCGACTCTCTATCTGGCGACTACGGCGCCGGTGGTTGTAGCTCCGGCGATGAACGTCAACATGTGGAATCATCCGGCGACCCAGGCGAATCTTGAGATCCTGCGCAAGCGTGGCGTGCGCGTGGTTGAGCCGGGGAGCGGGTACCTGGCTTGCGGGATGCTTGGTCCCGGGAGATTGGCGGAGAACGAAGCGATCGTTACTGCGGTGCTGGAAGTACTGGGCGCGTCGCAGGATCTGGCGGGCGAGACGGTGCTGGTGACGGCGGGGCCGACGCGGGAGAAAATTGATCCGGTGCGTTATCTTACGAACCGTTCGAGTGGGCGAATGGGATATGCCATCGCGGAAGCGGCGCTGCGGCGTGGAGCGCGCGTGTTTCTGGTGAGCGGGCCGGCTGCGATTCCGCCTCCGGGAGCGGCAGAGTTAACGCGTGTCGAGACGGCGGAAGAGATGCGCGCGGCAGTTTTGAAACTGCTGCCGGAAAGCACAGTCGTAATCAAGACTGCGGCCGTGGCGGATTACAGGCCGAAAGCGATGGCGGGGCAAAAGATCAAGCGCAAGGGGCCGATGACGCTGGAACTGGAGCCGACGACGGATATTCTGGTGGAACTGGCGCGGCACAAGAGTTCGCAGATTATTGTGGGATTCGCAGCCGAAACCGAGAATGTGCTGGAAAACGCGCGCAAGAAGCTGGCGTCGAAGTCGCTGGATGCGATCGTGGTGAATGATGTCTCGCGCGAAGGAGTCGGCTTCGATTCCGATCGCAACGCTGTTACGATCATTTCGCATGACGAAGTCGTAGAAGTTCCCGAGTCTTCGAAATGGGATGTAGCGCAGCGCGTACTCGACCAGGTGGTGAAGCTGCGTAAGCGCATCGGCGTTGCATCCCGGTAGGAGAATCCTTTGATAACTTATTTCTGTGGTGCGTTCGTGTTGGCGCTCGCCGGCGTTGCTTTGTGTCAACAGGCCGCCAGGCAGGCTGCGGTCCGGGTGGAACAAGAGCCGCATCATCATGTTGTCCTGAAGAATGATTCAGTGCTGGTGACGCACGTTGTGATTCCGCCGGGCGAGGCTACTCTGTATCACACGCACTCGTACGATCGGGCGGCGATACATCTGACGAACAACATGATTACGTTGCAGCAGATGGGACAGTCCGAGAGCGAGCAAATGCCAGCCAAGATCGGAGAGATATCGGCGTCTACCCGCAAGGGAGATCCGTTGACGCACCGGGTTCGCAATGCGGGGCCGGGTCCGTTTGAGGTAATTGATGTCGAGTTCCTGCAGCGGCCGGTGCAGCCTTCCGCGGCGGAGGCGGCGAAGGTTGGCGCCGAGGATCCTAGCGCGCGCATTTACAACTGGGCGCTGGCTCCTGGAGCGAGTTCGGCCCAGCATACACACGAGCGTCCTTACCTGGTCATTTCGGTGACACCCATGCAATTGAAAATGACCGGGGTCGATGGGAAGTCCTCTACGCACGAGGTGAAGGCGGGGGACTTTCACTGGGTCGATTCCAAGATGACGCACACATTGGCCAATGGCGGGACGACTGATGGGCAGATTGTGGAGTTGGAGCTGAAATAGTTACCCCCGACACTTTTCTTGCGGATCGAAGCTCGGACGGGAGTGTCCGAGCCACACCATCTTTCAGCTTTGTTATTCTTATCCGCAATGCCACGCACACTGGACCCTAAGCTTCGCAAAGCGCTCGCCGATCGAATCCGTTTCTACAATGAAATGGGCGTTTACGACTTCTACCGGCGCGAGCCGTCGGGCTTGGCATCGTCTTTGAGCGAATTGGTTGAGACCGTTGAAGAAGAACAGCAAGAATCGGGAGATGAGATGAGCCCACGGAAGGCCACCGCGGTCGCCAAGGCGCACGCGGTTGAAAAAAGTATCCTCGAAGTTCTCCCTTCCAGGCCTGAGCTGGGCGTGAGCGATCCCGTTAAGGCCTTACGGCTTATCCGCGAAGATCTGGGCGACTGCACGCGTTGCGCGCTGCACAAGCAGGGGCGGAAACAGATTGTGTTTGGAGTGGGAAATCCAAATGCGGAATTGTTGTTTGTGGGCGAGGGGCCGGGCGCGGATGAAGACGAGCAAGGGGAGCCGTTCGTGGGGCGCTCGGGACAGTTGCTCACCAACATGATCAAGGCGATGGGGTTGTCGCGAGAGCAGGTCTACATCGCGAACATCGTGAAGTGCCGTCCGCCTGGAAATCGCGCGCCCGAACGCGAGGAGAGCGAAACGTGTTCGCCGTTCCTGATGCGGCAGATTGCGGCGATCAAGCCGAAGGTAGTTGTGGCGCTTGGCGCTACTGCTGCCAAAGGGCTGCTCGCCATGAGTGCTCCGATGACTCAATTGCGCGGACGCTTCTACGACTTCAAGCCGCCCGGAGTGCGCGATCCGGACTGGGAAGGATGCAAGCTCGCGATCACGTATCATCCGGCATTTCTGCTACGCGATCCCCGGCAGAAGGGCGAGGCTTGGAAGGATTTGCAGATGGTGATGCGGGAGTTGGGGCTGAAGGCGTCGAAAGCAACCACGTGATCTGGTTTCCACCCATCTACCTACCCAATAAACTGTCATCATGAGCGAAGTGAAGGAACTGCTTTCTTCTCGTTTGCCGGGAAAGCAGGTACTTCGATTCGTTCAGGAGGACAGTTTTTAAATGACGACAGTTCTTAAATAAACAGTTTCACGACATGCCCCTCTTCTGCGACGTCGCCCTCGCCGTGCCGTTGGACATGGTGTTTACGTACGCCATCCCTGACGTTATCGAGCCCGTAATAGGTGGGCGGGTGCTGGTGCCGTTTCGGCAGCAACGACTTTCGGGAATTGTGTTTGAACTGCATGATCGTCCGCCGACCGTCAAAACCAAGAAAGTTATCGAAGCGATCGACGTGTCGCCGGTTCTCGATGAACAACTGCTGAAACTTGGAAAGTGGATTGCGGATTATTATCTTGCGCCCCTCGGCGAGGTGTTTCGGACGATGCTGCCTTTGTCGGCGGAGTTCAAGCGGGCGATTACTTATCGCATCACTGACGAAGGGCAGATGGCTCTGCATCTCGCGGGAACGTCGGGGTCTCCTGC
The DNA here is from genome assembly GCA_003225495.1 of Acidobacteriota bacterium. Classification (GTDB taxonomy): domain Bacteria; phylum Acidobacteriota; class Terriglobia; order Terriglobales; family Acidobacteriaceae; genus Acidiflorens. The sequence continues at coordinate 26,842 of QIAJ01000218.1, read as the reverse complement.
GCGGTCGCGGCGGACGCCGGAGGAGCAGTTAGTTGAATTTAGGGTGCTCGATTATCTGGCGGAGCGGGAGAGTGTTCGGGAAGAGAGTCTGCGCGGGGCGACTCGGGTTTCGAAGGCATTGCTGTCGGGGATGGTGCGGAAGAAATGGATTGCGCGGGAGGATGTCTCGGCGGCTCGGGAAGCGGCTCGGACGGTGAAGGTTGCGGTGCTGCTGGGGGCGGAGGCTTCGCCTCCGCTGGACGGGTCAGAGACCCGTTCCCACATGGGCAAGCTCAACTCAAATCAGCAGATGCTCGTTGATGCTTTGGCGGCTTCGGGCGGCAAGGTGCCGGTGGAAGCGTTGCGTGGGCTCGCCGTTCCGCGGACTACTCTAAGTACCCTGGTGCGGCGGGAACTGGTGCAACTGGAGGATGAACCGCAGGATTTTGCGGTGTCGCGGATCAAACTTCGGCGGCCCAAGGTTGATTTCGAACTCAGTTCTGCGCAGCAAGAAGCGCTTCGGAAGATTCACGTGGGAGTGGAAGCTGGCAAGTTCAGCGGCATGCTGCTGCATGGCGTCACGGGATCGGGAAAGACAGCGGTTTACCTTGCGGCGATGCGCCAGGTTCTTGAGCGGGGGAAATCGTCGATCTTGTTGGTGCCTGAGATTGGATTGACTCCGGCGGTTGCGGCGGATCTGCATCAGGTGTTTGGAGACGAAGTGGCGATCCTGCACTCGGCGCTGACAGATGCGGAGCGGGCGGAGCAGTGGCATCGCATCAAGCGCGGAGACGCGCGAGTGGTGGTGGGGACGCGGTCGGCGGTGTTTGCACCGGTGAGCGAGTTGGCGTTGATCATCGTGGATGAAGAGCAGGATTCTTCCTACAAGCAGGAAGAGACGCCACGTTATCACGCTCGCGACGTCGCGGTGATGCGGGCGAAGATGGCGGGGGCAGTGGTAGTGCTCGGATCGGCTACGCCGTCGCTGGAGTCGTATTACAACGCCAAGAAAAATAAGTACGCGCTGCTGGAGTTGCCGGACCGCGTCGAGCAGCGTCCTCTGCCGGAGGTCGAAATTCTAGACATGCGTCTGGAGTTTCAGGAGACTGGGCAGGAGCAGGTCATTTCCCGGAAGTTGGCCGAAGAGATTCGTGAGCGGCTGGAGAAAAAAGAGCAGGTGATGGTTCTGCTCAACCGCCGCGGATATTCTCCGGTGGTGCTGTGTCGGGCTTGTGGGAAGACGCTGCAGTGCCAGAACTGCGCGGTTTCGATGACCCATCACAAACGCGAACGAAAGATGGAGTGTCATTACTGCGGACATGTGGCTCGCATCCCCGATAAGTGCGCGAATTGCGGCAGCGACTTCGTGTACTTCGTCGGAACCGGCTCGGAGAAACTGGAAGAACTTCTGCACGGGATGTTTCCGCAGGCGCGAATCGGCCGACTGGATCGTGACACCGTGAAGGGGCGCGAAGACTTCGAGCGGGCGTTGAATGCGCTGAATGAAGGCGAACTCGATATGCTGGTGGGCACCCAGATGATTGCTAAGGGGCATGACATCCATGGCGTCACGCTAGTCGGAGTGGTCGGAGCGGACATGGCATTGAGCCTGCCGGATTTTCGGGCGGCTGAGAGAACGTTCCAGCTGCTCACTCAGGTGGCGGGGCGAGCGGGGCGCGGGCAATCACCGGGAAAAGTCATCCTGCAAACTTACTTTCCCGATCACTATGCGGTGCAGTTTGCAGCTCGGCACGATTTTACGGGCTTTTACGACAAGGAACTTCAGTTTCGCGCGTGGATGCATTATCCGCCGTACAACGCGATTGCAAATGTGCTGATCCGGAGTGAAAAGCTGGATGAGGCGCTGACCTGGTCGGGCGAACTGGGACGATGGTTCGAGAAGACTCGGCATGAAGGCATTCGCGTGCTCGGTCCGGCAGCAGCGCCCATCACGCGATTGAAGCGCGATTACCGCTATCACTTTATTTTGAAGTCCCCGAGCCGGGAAAAGATGAATGCGCTGCTGCGGGGAATGCTTGCGGAAGCGGCGGCGCGAAAGATCCCGCGGACGCAGGTGATTGTGGACGTAGACGCGGTTTGGTTGATGTAGGTTAGCTGAGATGCGAGCCTTGTTCTAGATTAGTTGGCGGGAATCCATTTCTTTCCATGCTCAGAAACTCCCGATGGTGCGGTGCAACAACTACTTGCGTTGCAGCAGGTGGTGAATTTCATATCTCAACCACTGAATATCCTGCCGAACCTCCTGCCGAAGATCGGACCAGCCATCGCTTCGTGGGTACGGCGTTATCGGATCACGCGTGAAGGTGAGAAACAGCATTAACACTCCGAATAAGGCTACCCAACGGCGGCCACCGGAGACTGCGGGATACGCCGGAACCGCCGGATGTCGGCTGGTCATCGCGAGAATGACTGCCCAAAGCAGCCATCCGCTCCAGAAATAATATCCAAGCAGAACTAATGCGAGCACTGTCAGGGCCGACACCAGACGGTGCTGGCGGGGCCAGACTGAGAATAGGATATGGCCGCCGTCGAGTTGGCCGCCAGGTAACAGATTCAAAGCCGTGGCAAACAATCCTACCCAAGCCGCCACAGCGATCGGGTGCAAGCATAGTCCGGAAACCGGGCCCGGGACGCGCAATAGGCGGGCAGCGAGGCCGAATATGAGAGGAAATCCAAGCTGCGCACGCGGAATATCCGAGACTAGTCCCGGCCGCGAGCGGGCGACTCCCACTAACAATGCGATGCAGGCAGGAATAAATCCCGCGATCGGCCCCCCAATGCCAATGTCGAACAGCGCGGCGCGCGAGGGAATGGGGCTCTTAATACGGATGAATGCGCCGAGCGTTCCAATCAGGCTGAGAAACGGTACGAAGTAGGGCAGCGTCGCGTATACGCGGTAGTGTCGGGCGTAGAGATAATGCCCCATCTCATGCGCCAGCAGGATGAACATCAGCGTCAAGGAGAATGGAAGGCCGGGCAGCAACTCGGAAGGGTGTCTCAACGCGCTCAGCGCGAAAAGCGGGGGACAGCCATCGCTCATACAAAAAGCCGGCTGCCGGTGCTCGAAATTGAAAGCGATACGGGATCCCACCATCGTCGTGCTGAGGAAGGTCGCGAGGAGCAATACGATGTGAATCCAGAGGCGACGGCGCGGGGGTTGGATGATCCAGACTTCGTGAGGATGGGCGAGTTCAAGAGGGCCCGGATATGTGGGTTGGGACATCGAGACGCTACACTTGATTCGACATGAATAGCATGGCGCGGAGCAGAAGACCGGAACGGCGTGTGACATCCGGTCTCGGTTCAGAGTCTTTACCGACGGCACCCGGCGCTAGCTAATCAATCAATCGACTGCAATTCTTTGCCAGGCTTGAAGCGCACGGCCTTGCCGGGCGGAATGGAAACTTCGGCGCCGGTGCGCGGATTGCGCCCGATACCGGTCTTGCGCGGACGCACGTTGAACACGCCGAAGCCGCGGAGTTCGATGCGGTCTCCGGTGGAGAGCGCTTTTTTCATGCTCTCGAAAACGGTCTCGACGGCGAGCTCCGCCTTGGTTTTGGTGATCCCGGTGCGGTTCACCACTTCATTGATGATGTCGAGCTTGATCACGGGCGTCTCCGGGAGTGGAAAATTGTCTCAAGTGATTGATGCTAAGGGGGATACGGCAGATTGTCAACCGGGGGACCATTCTCGTAATATGTCAGCACCAGCCGCGACGATTTTGCAATTGGTAATGCGGTAATTTTGCAATTTGAGTTCCCGCAGCCCCATTCGTGTTCCAGCTGAACGCAAAGGTGGGGTGTCAGGTTACCTGATACGAAATTACCCAGTTATCAGATTTCCAAGGAGTTCCATGATCAAGAGTGACCGCTGGATCCGCCGGATGGCGCAAGAGCACGACATGATTAACCCCTACTCCGAGAAGCAGGTGAGCGCGGGGGTGATTTCCTACGGCGTCTCCAGTTACGGATACGACCTGCGCGTAGCCGACGAGTTCAAAGTTTTCACGAACGTTAACAGCACAGTGATTGATCCCAAGCATTTTGACGAGCGCTCGTTCGTTACCGTGAACGCTGACGTCGCTATCATTCCGCCGAATTCGTTCGCCTTGGCGCGCTCCGTCGAATACTTCAAGATTCCCCGCGACGTGCTGACGATCTGCGTCGGCAAGTCCACTTACGCGCGCTGCGGGATTATCGTCAACGTGACGCCGTTCGAGCCGGAGTGGGAAGGCTTCGTCACACTTGAGATCTCGAACACGACACCGCTGCCCGCCAAGATCTATGCCAATGAAGGCCTGTGCCAGATTCTCTTCTTCCAGTCAGATGAGGTATGCGAGACCAGCTATAAAGATCGCAAAGGGAAGTATCAGTCGCAGAAGGGGATCGTGCTGCCGAAGCTGTAGGGGCAGCCGCCAGTTGCTAGTTTCTAATGAAGGAGGGGAGGACTGTCAGCCCTTGAGTAGCACTCTTAACAGAGCATTAATCCCGCTAGCCGTGGTGATAATGACGGTTTCGGTTCAAGCAAGAGACTGTTCCGAGTCGAAGCGATTTGAGTTGGTGAAGCCGCAAGTGCTGTCAGGGAATTTTCAGGACCCAACGGAGCCGTGCTGTCCGGAATCAAAGTGCAACTGCTCTCTGGGAAAAAGGTCCTTCGAGACATAAGAACAGACAATCTTGGACGGTACGATTTTGGCGAGGTCGCTTCCGGTATGTACAGACTTCGTGTTCAAGGTCCCGGGAAAGTTTTCTGTGCTCCCAAGGTTCGGTGCGCGGACACTAAATGCAGCATCAATCCAAAGTTGAAACTAAATCCCAAGAATTTCGTTGTCGTGGAGTAGCCGGCAGAGAGCAGCGACCAGAGTGAATGGACAACTGTCGTCTGTCGACCCCTACCTCCGCCCGTTCTCGCCCTCTTTAAACATGTACTTGATCGCCGGCTTGTAGATCATCAGATTGGGCGCGCCGGTGCGGTTGAGCTTGATGCAGCTCTTGTCGTACCACTCGATGTAGCCGTGGACTTCTTCGCCGTCGCGGAGCACCACGACCATGGGGGTCTTGGTCTGCATCTGTTTCTGGTAGTAGAAGTTTTCGGCGTTGGTTTGCTCGGTGGGGGCGCCGGTTTTTTTGCCTGGGGCGGGTGGGCGGTCGCGGCGTTCCGCGGGCAGATGGTTGTGGCTGTGGTTATTGTTGTGGTCGGTCCGGGTGAGAGACGGGCGAATCAGCTTGCGATTCGCAAAGCCCTCCTGGTCGGAGGCTTTTTCGGCTGGTATGGGGTCGAGGATATCTTTCATATCGCACCACCTGCGCGCGGGGCGGCAGAATATGCCACAACACAACGTCCTGTAACTGTGGGTATTTGGGTGTGACTTGACGGTACGGTATCACAGCAAACCAAGGATGACAATGATTCTGAGGGCACAAAGGGTGGCGCTTGGATCGAATTGAGACTGGGCGAGAAGGAAGACGACCCGTTGGCAGGCCAGAGATTTCTCCGCTCTGTCGGCGTCGCCATGGTACAGGCGAGGTTTGCCTCGTCCCGCCTCGCTGTCTTAGGGGCGTCAAGCCGCTTCTCTAACATCGATTAGGGGAAGAGACAATGTGACGGAGAAGGGCACTGCGCCCCGAACTTTGCGTGTTGAAATCTATGCCGTCCGTTCCAGCGCGGTAGCGAAGGCATCAAGGGACAGGGACCTCAGCAGGTTGCGGCGCATTCCGCGCTCGACTGCTCCCAGGCCTTGAGCGGCGCGATTGATCCAGGCGAAGTCGGCGGCCTCGGACAGTTTCTGCAGTTCACCCTGTATGTCGGTGTTGCGCAGCAGTTGCGGGGCGCCGGATTCGAGAAACATTAGATCTTCGAGAAGCGAATAGAGCGTGCGCAGAAGGTTCTCGATTTTCTCGCGGCCTTCAGCCCCCGCACGGAAACTCTCCGTCATCTTGAATAGTTCAGTGTGCTCACCGCCGCGCAGGGCTGAGTTCAGCAGAACGAGCGCCTGAGTGCGGGCGGCGACATAACTCTTCAAGTCGAAGGATAGCGCCCGGCCGATCGCGCCTTCGCTCAAACGGGCGACCAGAGTTTGCTCGCGCGAATTCCAATCAGGCCGTCGTTTTGCCAGCACGGTTTCGATTTCCGTCGAGGGTACCGCGCCGAGCGCGAAGTTGACGGCGCGGGATCGGATTGTGGGGAGCAGTTCGCCGGGATTGTCAGCGAGGAGAAAGATCGTCGCGAATTCGGGTGGCTCTTCCAGAACTTTCAGCAGAGAGTTGGCCGCTTCTTTCATGAATGCGGAATCTGTGAAGATGTAAACCCGTTCGCGAGCCTCTGCCGGACGGAAATAAATATCGCCGATCACGTGCCGGACCTGATCGACCTTGATCATCATCTGCGGAGGATCGGGCGGGATGACGAGGACGTCGGGATGGGTCTGTATCAGAATCCGAGTGTCCTTCTTATCGGCATCACGCAGGGCATCGCGAGCTTCCACGGCTTCCGCGAAGCGGGCGTCGAGGTCTTCGGCCTGGCCGATGCGGGTGCAGTTTGCGCAGCGTCCGCAGAAGTCGGGGAGACCGTCATTTATCGGCTGCTCAAGACAATTCAGAGCGCGGGCGAGCATCAGGGCGAGCGTGTATTTGCCCGATCCCCGAGCGCCGGAAATGATTACGGCATGGGCGAAGCGCTTACGCGCGAGCATCTCGCGCATCTGATGGACGGTTTCCGGGTTGCCGAGGAAATCGGAAAAGGGCATAGAAGGCGATCAGCTTTTAGATCTTGGCTCTTAGCTAAGAGCCAAGCTACGGTTTAAAGTCTTAATCTCTTTCGTACCAACTCCATGATAACTGCATGGGTCTCCCGAGGGGTGCCGCGGGCATCGACAATGTGAACGCGCTGGTGCTCTCGGTCAGCGATTGCCAGGTACGCGTTTCGGACGCGACCGAAGAAAGCGCGGCTCTCCTGTTCGAAGCGGTTTTCATCTTTGTCGGGGCGCTTGGTTTTATGCTGGCGGTTGCGGCGGCGAGCGCGGTCGATAGTGAGGTTGACGTCGTTATCGAGCAGGATTGTCAAATCCGGTTGAAGATTGCCGCACAGAACTTCGTGCAATTGCAGAACGGACTTCGATCCGAGTTTGCGGCCGCCGCCCTGATAGGCTTCGGTGGAGTCGGTAAATCGGTCGCAGAGAACAATTTGTCCCTCGGCGAGTGCGGGCAGAATCACCTGGTGAATATGTTGCGCGCGAGAGGCGAACATCAACGCCATTTCGGCATAAGGCGACAGGCCGGCGGTTGCGGAGTGCAGAATCACTTCGCGAATCTTCTCGCCGGTCGTGGTGCCACCGGGTTCTCGCGTGACAACCACGGATATGCCGCGTGCGCGTAGTCCGCGCGCCAGCTTTGCGATCTGCGTGCTCTTGCCACTGCCGTCGAGCCCTTCAAAGGTGATGAATTTTCCGCGGGGAGACACGTCGGGAATGATAGCAGGCACGCGACGCGCGTTCGAACCGGGCCAGGCGCAATTCTCTCGTCAAGATAAATCTAAGAACTGTCATCCCAGAGCGAGGGCCTCGCTGTTCTCGCGAATGCTTAGGACAAGTTCCTGGAAGGAGAGGTGGAGTTGAAGGGGCGCACACTGCTTGACTTTCACCCTGATATATTGCGCTGTGGGCAATCACTGGGAGGAATGATGGTCTCAGGTTGGGCGGTTCGTTTATTAACTCTTTCTGTCGTATTTCTTGCATCGTCTTCGCTAATGGCTGCCAACGCCCCAACCGTCACGCTTTCGGTGGACGCATCGGCCGCGCCTCGGAAGCTGATCCATGCGCAAATGCGAATCCCGGCATCGGCCGGGACGCTGACTCTTTATTATCCGAAATGGATTCCCGGCGAGCACGGACCGACAGGTCCGGTGCAGGACCTGACCGGCTTGAAGTTCACCGCCAATGGCAAGGCGCTGAAGTGGCGACGCGATCTGCTGGACGGTTGGACGTTTCACGTGGAAGTTCCGGCCGGCGTGAGCGGGGTTACTGCCGACCTTGACTATGCGTCGCCCGCGACGCTGCAAGGTGGCTACGGTTCCGGTTCCGCGGCGACGGAAAAGTTATATGTCGTCAACTGGAACCCGTTGCTGCTGTATCCGGCGGGATGGACTTCAGATCAGCTGACCTATGACGCGAGCCTAAAAATTCCTTCGGGATGGAAATTCGGAACGTCACTGCCGGTGGCCGCGCACAGTGGCGGCGAGATTCACTTCGCGCCGATTTCACTGACGATGCTGATCGATGGTCCCGTAATCACCGGCGAATATCTAAAGGTGGTCCCGCTCAGCAAAGAGGGCAGCGGGCCCCCGGAGGAGCTCGACGTCGCTGCCGATACGCCAGGAGCGCTGGCCGCTCCTTCAGAGGTGTGGGAGCACTGGCGGCAATTAGTTGCGCAGGCTGGAATCTTATTTGGCGCGCGCCACTACCGCGACTACCACTTTCTGCTGACCCTCAGTGACCACGTCGCACACTTCGGACTCGAGCATCATGAGTCCGATGACAGCCGGATTGAGGAGCGGTCGCTGGTGGAGGAAGAAGGCCGAGTGCTAGCTGGAACGGAAAGTACCACCGTCCTGCCGACCTGTCGACTCCCGATTATGAAAAACCAATGCAGACCGATCTGCTGTGGGTGTACGACGGGTTGACTTCCTATCTCGGCGATCTGTTGACGGCACGGAGTGGTGAGCGGAATCCCGACCAGGCGCGCGATTCGCTGGCGTTGATTGCCGCGGACATCGATCATCGATCGGGGCGGGTGTGGCGCGATCTTCAGGACACGGCAGATGGAGTTCCATCGATGCAAGGGGCTTCCCACGGATGGTCCGACTACCGGCGCGGACTCGATTACTACGATGAAGACGTGCTGAACTGGCTGTGGGCGGATGTGATCATTCGGCAACAAAGCAAGGGAGCAAAGTCGCTGGATGATTTCTGCAAACTATTTTATGGCGGGCAGAGTGGGCCGCCGATGTTGAAAACCTATACAGTCGACGATGTCATGAACACGTTGAACCAGGTGGCAGCCTATGACTGGCGCGGGTTTTGGACGGAGCGGTTGACCAATCATGGCCCGAGAGGGCCGCTCTCAGGATTGAGCGGAAGCGGATGGAAGGTAGTTTACGATGAGAACCCGTCACAACTCACGAGAGCGAACGAGCACAACGGCAAGGAAATTGACGCTCACTACTCGGTGGGGCTGTTCCTGAAAGATAACGGCGGAGTCAGCGATACGGTTGAATGGATGGTCGGCGCGAAGGCTGGAATCGGGCCGGGCATGACAATTGTCGCGGTCAACGGGCACAAGTTTTCGGCAGATGCGTGGCACGATGCCATCGCGGCGGCGAAGACTAGTTCCACTCCAATCGAGTTGATCGTGGAAAACTCAGAATACTTCCGAACGGTGAAGCTGGATTATCACGGCGGCGAAAAATTTCCTCACCTGGTTCGAGATGAATCGAAGCCGGATTTGCTTAGCGAGATTTACCGGGCGAAATAGTGGGAGCAGGCTTTAGTGGGCGGGCAAGGCTGCCGTCCTTTGTTTGCCGTTTACGCCTAATCTTCAGTGACACCCGTAAGAAGGTCAGTTTCGATTGGAACCGCGCCGGAGCGTGAGTTCGCTGCGAGGTGAAACAATTCCGGATTCCCCAGTTCTTCAACATGTGCGTCAAAGATCGGGAACACTGGCGACTGTGTCTCGTGCGCATGAAAGGCCGCGATTTTTGCATCGAGGTAGCGTCCAATGTCAATGCGAGCGGTGGGTGGGGGGAAAGAGATCGGCTGTCGGTTGGGCAGTGCAGCCGTCGCGGTGGAGTAGTAGAGCTTCTGCGGGCAATGAGGTTGCGCGGCGGTGGCCAACTGATCGGGAAAGCGGTTGTTGCGTCCTGCCCAGTGGAACGCCAGAGTCGCGAATACCGAGGCAAGGGAGTGATCCGTGTGTCCGGTGATCGCGCCCTCCGGGCCCATTGACAAGACAATGTGGGGGCGGAACTCGCGAATGTGCTTTACGAGATCAGAGACGACCTGGTGCATCTCAACTCGATGCAACTGCCCATCCGGATAGTCGAGCACGATGTTGCGCCTTACTTTTAGGATCTTGCAGGACGCTGCAAATTCCTTGCGGCGCAAGGCGGCGAGTCCATGATCATCTTTGGCTTTGCCGCGATGGCTTGCGGCTTGGCCGGGAGTAAGACAGATCACGGAAGTGTCTACTTCGCGATCACTATAAAGAGCCAAGGTTCCACCGAACACAGCGGCTTCGTCGTCCGGATGGGCAGTAACGGCGAGCATTCGAAACATGGCGTGATTCTAGCGGAATCGGCTGAGCGCGTGTGAAGGCGGGTCGCTACGATCCAGCCAATGCGGCGGCAACTTCCTCTTCACCGGCCGCTTGCTCGCATGCTGGTTCGTCGAACATGAACCCTAGCACTTCCTGCGGGACTGGAGCGTTCCATACTGGCGCAAACGATTGACGATGCAGCGGCGAGGGGCCGTGCTCACGCAACGCCGCAATGTGATGCGGAGTGCTGTATCCCTTGTTGGAAGCGAGACCGTACATGGGGAACACGGGATCCCACGCGGAGATCATACGATCGCGCTCAACTTTCGCGATGATCGATGCCGCGGCGATGGAGGCGGACAGCGCGTCTCCGTGAATGATCGGAAGCTGAGGAAGATCGCAGTCGATGCGGACGGCGTCGGCCAGGAGATAGTCCGCTGCCGGCGCGAGTTGTTGCACCGCGTGCAGTATCGCCAGGCGTGAAGCCTGGTAAATATTGATCTGATCGATGCGAGCGGAATCGACGGCGGCAATGGCAATGGCGATGGAGTGTTCGCGAATGCGGATGGCGAGTTCTTCGCGGCGCTTGGCGGGCAGCAACTTCGAATCGCGCAGGCCGCGAATGCGGTAGCCAGGATCTAGGATCACGGCGGCGGCCACTACAGGACCGAAGAGCGATCCGCGTCCGACTTCATCGGCACCGGCGACCATTTGCGCACCGGCGGCCCAGGCTCGCTTCTCAAATTTCAGGGTGCAGCGGAGTCGCTTCAGTAGACGCAGTTTGGCGGCAGCCGGGGAAAGGCCGGGTGGCTTCGAATCTTTGGACCGGGACGGCACGAGAGCTTCCAGCATCTTCGCCGAGGAAGCGGAAGGTTGCAAGTGTTGCGGAACTTAAGATTGCGGAATTTAAGGGTAGAGACGGAACTTGTCCCGCCTCTACTCGCAAATACTACCCGCAGGAAACAGGAGAGGCCGCGTCCCCACCCCTGAGATGTGGCGCTGCGGCAGTTAAGCGCGGGTGTCGATTTCTTTCAGACGCGCGGCCTTGCCTCTCAACTCACGCAAGTAATAGAGCTTCGCGCGCCGCACTTTTGCCGAGCGGAGCACGTCCACCTTATCGACGACCTTGGATTGAATCGGGAAAATGCGCTCGACGCCCTGTCCGAAGCTGATCTTGCGGACGGTGAAGCTGGCTTGCGGCCCGCGGCTACGCGCGATGACGACTCCTTCGAACGCCTGAATGCGCTCTTTGTCGCCTTCTTTAATCTTGACTTGGACTTTGACGGTGTCTCCGGGACCGAAGTCCGGAATGTCGGTGCGGCGGCTCTTCGCCAGCAATTTGTCGATGATCTGATTTGTCATAGCTTCCTTCCTAAATCTTGGGGTTGAAGCCCCGAATCTGAATTAGGTCGCGATCGGCACGGCTAAAGCCGTGCCCTCCCGGCCTGAACTCCTGCGGCATTCCCGACCTGGACTCCTGCGGCACTGCCGGCCCTGGACTCCTGCGGTACTCCTGGCACTGGATTCCTTTGGCTCCACTCTCTGTGAGCGTCGACGATCAAATTACCGACTGAAGGCTCCTGATCTCGTTCAACAATTCCCGGTCTTCGTCGGTCAGCACGACACGCTTCAGCAGATCCGGGCGATTGCGCAATGTTTTCGTTAAAGCTGTTTTCCGCCGCCAGCGGCGAATGTCTTCGTGGTTCCCGTTCACCAGCACTTCCGGCACCGGCATCCCGCGAAAATCCGCGGGGCGAGTGTAGTGCGGATAGTCGAGCAACCCGCCCGACAGGCACGTTGAGTTCGGTGCGTTCGCGGGTACGAGTGCCCGCGCCACACCGGGTTCGGTGAACGACTCCTGGCGCGTCGAGGCCTCGTTGCCTACGGCGCCGGGAATCAAACGGATGACTGTATCCAGGATCACCGCTGCTCCCATTTCACCGCCGCTCAGAACGTAATCGCCAATCGATACTTCGCGATCGGCCAAATGTTCGCTCACGCGCTCGTCCACGCCCTCATAACGTCCGCAGATCATCACGATCCGCTCGAGGACGGAAAACTCTGCAGCGAGCGATTGATCCAGCGTGCGCCCCTGCGGCGAAAGCACGATCACCGATTGCTTTGCGCTTTCGCTAATGCGCTCCGACCGCGGCGCCAAATCCCCGAGGGACTCCAAACATTCAAAGATTGGTTCCGGCTTAAGGACCATGCCCTCGCCGCCGCCAAATGGGCGGTCATCCACGGTGCGGTGCTTGTCTTTCGTAAAATTCCGCAGATCGTGAATGTTCACTTCCGCCAGGCAAGTCTCGCGCGCCCGGCGGATGATGCCGTAATCCAGCGGTCCGCGAAAGAAGTCGGGAAAGATCGTGAGAATATCGATCTTCATTAGCGGACAAAACCTTTTCACCGCCGAGACACAGAGCTCTCCGAGTTGATCATGAAAAACCTGCGAACGACGAGCGACTAACGACGGTCCTTCTTGTTCTCTTTCAGCGGCGCATTCACGTCCAGCAAATTTTCCGGGAGGAGCATCCGGATCTGCTTTCGCACCAGATCCACCTTCTCCAGGTACGCTTCCGCGAACGGAATCTCGTACGGGAGCTTCGCTCCACTCTTTACAACCAGCAGCGGCGCCTCTCCGGCTCCGAAAGTTACATCTTCAATCGGGCCAATTTCGCGCTCGCCGTCAAACACCGTGCATCCGACCAAGTCGCTGAGATATGTCCAGCCAGACTCCAGTTCGGCACGTTCGCTACTCGGCAGTTGAAGCTCCGCGCCCACCAGCGCTTCGGCACCGGAAATCGACTCGACACCTTTAAACTTCAGAACCAGCCACTCTTTGTGCGGCCACAGACTTTCAATTTGAACTTCGCGGCGCTCATTAGCCTGGCTCTTGAGCAGCGCCCACAACTGCATGCCTTCTCGGAAGCGGTCCGGAATATCGGTGTGGAGTTCGACTGCGACTTCTCCGCGGCGTCCCTGTGTCTTGACTACTCGCGCCAGGGTTATAAAGTCGCCGCTCGGCTCCGGTGCCGCTATTCGATAATCTCCAGCGCGTAGCGCTTATCCTGCTTCGATCCCGCCGCACTCAGCACTCCGCGCAAAGCACGGGCGACGCGGCCGGACCGTCCAATCACTTTGCCGAGATCGGCTTCGGCCACTTCGAGTTCGATGACAGTTTCATTGCCATCTTCGTACTCGTCGATGAAGACTTCTGCCGGAGCGTCGACGAGCGCCTTGGCAATGTGCTCAATCAGCGCTCGCGCATTGGCAGGTTGCTCGGTCATTCGATGCTCCTGAACGGTCTAAAAGCTTTCGGGAGGGTACGGCTTGAGCCGTGCCGCCTGAATGCTGAAATCCTCGGCTTCAGCCGCTGAGGGATGCTCCTATGCGACCGACGTCGCAGCCGGCGCCGGCATGGCGAGCAATTTGCCAACGCGCTCAGACAGTTGAGCGCCCTTCGAAACCCAGTAGGTAATGCGCTCCCGCTTCAGATCGAACGTTGCCGGATTAGTGCGCGGATTGTACGTACCCACGACCTCGACCGGGCGTCCATTGCGAGCCCGCTCCTTCTCGATCACCACCACACGATAGTAGGGCTGCTTCGGCTTACCAATGCGCGACAGACGAATCATTAACACAGACTTCGATCCTTTGTCCGGAAGAGTCCGGAGGGGTTGAGGCAAACCATTATTATGCCGGAGGTTAGGGGGATTTGCAAACGGAGGACGCCTGCCAGTCTTGACGTAGTTGCGCAATCAACTATAACTGGGACGAGAGAGCAAACGTGACGCGTCAAGCGATCAGATTTCGCAATTCGTGGTTTATCCGGGCTGGAACGGCAATCGCCGGAATTTCAGCTGTGCCTCTCGCTTTGGTGGGCCTGACAAGCCTTTTCTCCCGCAAGGAAATTGGCGTAGGGCCAACGGGAATCTGGTTCTTGCTAGGTGCGTCACTCGGGTCGCTCTTTGTCGTTCTCGGTTTCTTCGGAGTCATTTTCCAGAGGTCAAGGGCGGCTCGCGAGCGCAAATAAAAACCAGAACCCCTTGGGGTTCGGGTTGTCGAGAGCTTGCATAACCTGTCCAGTTACACATTAATTATCGGACGCAAACAGCTGCAAGTCACCGTTACCAAGGGCCTCCCTGTCCTGATTCCCCGAGGGTGAGCGGTAGAATTATCGACCGGCGCATATACGACTGACTTTGGCTCCGTAACAGGAGGTTCTTGTATGGCCAATCCGACCCTGCAAACCTGCTGCGTCGTAGGCGGCGGTCCCGCTGGTGTCATGCTCGGCTACCTGCTTGCTCGCAAGGGCGTAGCGGTTACGGTGCTAGAAAAGCACCGCGATTTCTTCCGAGATTTTCGTGGCGATACCGTGCATCCCTCAACCCTCGAGTTGATGTACGAACTCGGTTTGTTGGAAGAGTTTCTACGATTACCGCATCAGGAATTAACCAAAATCGGCGGTATTTTTGGAGATTTCGCCTTCACGGTGGCGGATTTTCGGCATTTGCCGACGCATTGCAAGTTTGTAGCACTCATGCCCCAATGGGATTTTCTCGATTTCCTGTCGACCCGGGCCCGGAAGTTTTCGAATTTTGATCTCCATATGCAGCACGAAGCGGTTGACTTGGTCCGCGATGGTGACCGCGTCGTTGGAGTCAAAGTGCAAACACCAGATGGCCCGGCCGAGATTCGCGCTGATCTAGTCGTGGGATGCGATGGGCGACACTCGGTGATCAGGAAAGCGGCGCAATTGGAATTGATCGAATTCGGCGTCCCCATCGATGTGCTTTGGTTTCGTATCAGCCGCCGCGGCAACGATCCCGAACAACTGCTCGGCAATTTCAACTATGGCCGGGCTCTGGTGCTGATCAACCGCGGCGACTACTTTCAGGCCGGACTGCTGATCCGGAAAGGTTCTTTCGAGGGGATGAAAACAGCTGGCCTCGATGCCTTTCGCAAGACTCTTCTTCAGATTGCGCCCTACCTGGATGATCGCGTCGACGAACTAAAGGACTGGGATCATATCAAACTACTCTCAGTGCAGCTGAACCGTCTGCGGAAATGGCATTCGCCAGGGGTACTGTGCATCGGAGACGCTGCTCACGCAATGTCGCCGGCCGGAGGTGTGGGAATCAATCTTGCGATCCAGGACGCAGTCGCGACCGCGAACTTGCTGTCCGACGCTCTGCGCGATCGACGTGTGACGGAAGACCTCCTTGCCCAAGTGCAAAGCCGCCGCGAATTTCCTACGCGTGTGACGCAACGCGTCCAGGCAACGGCGCATAAAGCGTTCGATCGATTGTTTCGAAATCCCGGTCCAGCGAAACCGCCGTGGCAGCTCAAGTTGGCGGTACGCATTCCGGGTGTGCAGCGTTTGATGGCGCGGGCAGTTGGCATGGGAGTGCGGCCGGAACACATCCGCGAGGCGGGTGTCGGCCCGATCGAGAACGCCGCCTGAAAAATTATGCGAGTCTGCTATTCCAATCGAACCAGGATTTCCTATGGCTCAGGCCGCTCCGTGTAATCCTCGTTCGCTGAGGCGAACAGGATCGTGCCATCGCGATCGATCACGTATGTGGCCGGTATCGGCAACTCCCAACTATCGTCTCCGTTGACAAAAGGAAGGTTTACAAACGTGCGGCGGTAAATCGCCTGCTGCTCCTCCGGAGCGCGGTATACCAGCCCGAACCGGCGTGCGATTTCGTTACCTGCATCCACCAGCAACGGGAAGGCAAGTTTGTGCTGGTCGTGCATGAAGTAGGCCTGCTTTTCGGTCTGTGGCGAGATGGCGACCAGCGAGGCTCCGGCAGCGTCAATCTGCGCTGCGACCGCGCTCATGGCTTCCATTTGCCCAACGCAGAACGGGCACCAGCGTCCACGGATGAAGCAAATTACTAAGCGCCCCCTGGATAGCAATTCCGTGGACGAGATAAGTTTGCCGTTGTGGTCGGGGAGTTTGAATGCTACAGCCCGTGCGCCGATGCCGAGAGCATTCGCGGCGAGTTCTTGCTCCTTCAAGGCGGCGACGGTGCGGGCATGCACGGCTTGAACGTTGGCGGGCACGTACTTAGCAATCAGATCTTTGCGTTCGGCGAAGATTTGTTGCAGCGGACGCTGATCCGTCTGCGAATCCAACTCCGCTAGTGAGCGCCATTTCATAAATTCAGCAATTAACGCATTTAGCACTTAGCCAACCAAGCGAATCACGCGCTTTGGCCAAGTGCTGATTAAGTGCCAAATACTAGGTCACATTCCCGGGAACTTCATTCCCGCCATTCTGCGCGCGAAGCTCGGCTTGCCCATCTGCTTGAACATTTTTTTCATCTGCGCGTATTGGCGGAGCAGGTTGTTGACTTCCTGCACGGTCGTACCGGAGCCGCGGGCGATGCGTTTGCGTCGGCTACCGTTGATGACATCGTGGTGATCGCGTTCGTGGGCGGTCATCGAGTTGATGATGGCTTCCACGCGGTTGATCTGTTTTTCGTCCACGTTGTCGGCGGCTTTTTGCATACCGGAGAATGCGCCGACTGAGGGAAGCATCCCGATAATGCTTTTCAACGAGCCCATTTTTTTAACTTGGCGCAGTTGGTCGCGGAAGTCTTCGAGCGAAAAACCGTCGCCGGAGAGCGCTTTGGCCGCGAGGTCCTGGGATTTTTTCTTGTCGACCTGCGACTCGACTTTTTCAATCAGCGACAGGATGTCGCCCATGCCGAGAATGCGCGACACGATACGGTCGGGGTGGAAGGGCTCGAGCGCATCGTACTTTTCCCCGACGCCGATGAATTTGATCGGCTGCCCCGTGACCTGGCGGATAGAAAGCGCCGCGCCGCCGCGGGCGTCGCCGTCCATTTTTGTGAGGACGATGCCGGTGAGCGCCAGCTTTTTGTGGAACTCGTCAGCGGAATTGACCGCATCCTGACCGGTCATGGCATCGGCGACGAACAAGATCTCTTGCGGGTTGAGCATCCGCTTGAGCGATTGCATCTCGTCCATCAGTTGGTCGTCGATGTGCAAACGGCCTGCCGTGTCGACAATGAGCACGTCGCAGCCCGAAATGATCGCTTCCTTGCGCGCTTCTTTCGCGAGCCGCTCGACAGTCGCAGTATTCGCTTCCCCGACCTGACCTTCGTATAGGTTCGCCTTGATTGCAGCCGCGACAACTTTCAACTGTTCGCGCGCCGCGGGGCGATAGACGTCGACCGAGACGAGCAGCGGGCGGTGTCCTCCATTCTTCATCCAGTTGGCAAGCTTGCCGGAAGTAGTGGTCTTGCCGGAACCTTGCAAGCCCGCCATTAGGACGACTGTCGGCGGCTGCGAGGCGAACTTTAGCTTGGCTGTATCTTTACCGAGTGTTTCGACAAGTTCGTCGCGCAGGATCTTGATGACCTGCTCGCCCGGCGAAAGAGCGGTCATGACCTGCTGCCCGACAGCCTTGGCGCGGATGCGCTCGATGAGGTCTTTGACAACCTTGAAGTTGACGTCAGCTTCGAGCAATGCGAGACGGATCTGTTTCAGCGCCTCATCGATATTTTCTTCGGTGAGGACCGCTTGTCCGCGCAGAGTTTTGAAGGCTCGCTGGAGTTTTTCCTGGAGATTCTCAAACATAGGCTACGTGGGTATTTTAGCAGTCGGTTGGAGAAGATACCCTGCAGTGTCCAAGCAGCGGCAGCCCGAATTTCCAGCCAACGTGACTAAGGTCTCCCTGACGCACCGAATATTTCTTTGGCAGCGATGACCGTGTTGGTGTGAATGGTCACCGTATCCTCCACCTTGCGCGCATAACCCCCCGCGAATGTAACCATCACGGGAATGCTGCGAGCTTTGGCTACATGGAAGACGAGTTCGTCGCGCTTCTTTAGTCCTTCGATCGTCAGAGCCAAGCCGCCAAGTTGGTCTTCCCGGTAGGGATCGGCTCCGGCGATGTAGCAGATCAAGTCGGGCACGAACTGGCGAAGGCCGGAACTTAGCGCGTTGTCGAGCCATCCCAGATATTCGTCGTCACCGATGCCATCGGGCAGATCTACGTCGATCGAAGATGGAGGCTTCACGGGCGGGTAGTTATTTTCCTGGTGGAGAGAGATGGTAAACACGTCGCTGGCGCGGGCATTGCGAATTGTTGCAGGAGGCGCGGAATTTAGAGTTGACGGAGTGGCTGATGGAAGTGGGTCGCTGGGAATGTGGCCTGCGGCGAAAATCGCGGCTGTGCCGTTGCCGTGGTGGACGTCACAATCGACGGTCATGGCGGTACGGATTTTTCCATCGCGCTGCATCCGGCGAATAGCTACGGCCACATCGTGGATCATGCAGAAACCTTCACCGTGATCGGGGAAGGCGTGGTGGAATCCGCCGCCGATGTTGATGGCAACGCCGTCTTGCAGGGCATGGTCGGCGGCCAGAATCGATCCTCCAGCTGCAAGCCAAAAAGCGCGCACCAGTTCCGGCGAGAATGGAATCTCCAGTTGCAATTCCTCGTGCGCGCTCAGTGTTCCGGTCTTCAACTTCTGGACGTACCCGGGAGTATGCACGAGCAGCACGTCCTGATCGCTTGCAGGGGAGGGCGCAACCAGATCTTTCGTCTCAGCGATGCCGAGATCCAGCAAGCGATCGCGAATTCGGCGATACTTTTCGGCGGGAAAAACGTGCGTGCCGATTGGAAGATAGTAGTCGTCGCTATAGACGAGTTTGAATGGAAGCATCGATGATTCACCGGTCAATTCGAGTGCTGGAAACAGATGATCTGAAAAAAGACATGATATGACGGGCCTGGGCAACTCCGCTGCTCCAGAAGCTACAGGTTTTGCTGTAGAGGCCAGCGCTTAGGTTGGGCTGAGAACATTCAACGCCGGGAAATCCCGCACCTATCTTCGTAGGTTGCCTTACATCTTTAGTCGCAGCCTTGCCATCTCTATATCGGGCACTCGACAGATATCAACTTCGCTGCGCCTGCGGATGATTGCAGCCAGCCTCAAACGATGGAGGTACCACATGAAATTTTTGAGAACGATGTTTGCGGGATGTTTGCTCCTGCTTCTGAACTCTGCGGTAGTCGCGAACGCGCAAGAAGACAAGAACGAAAGTATAAAGCCCGCTCAGCAGGATGAAGCGAAGCCGGGAACCGCAAATCCGCAGGAACCCATGCCCAAGCAGGAAGAGAAGCGGGAGGAACGCAACACACAGGGCAAAGACCGCGAAAAACCTGCGCGGGAACCCAATACTCAACAGAATGATGAAAACAGAAATCCCCGTAACGCCCAGGGAAAAGAGCAGAACGAACAGAAGGAACAAAATCATGCGGCAGTCCGTGGCGATGAGCGCAGCAAAAGTCGCGCTTCTCAACGGATTCCGGACGAAAAGTTCCGCGCGAATTTCGGACGGGAACACCACTTCCGCGTTTCGCAGCCCGTCGTCGTTGAAGGGCGTCCGCGGTTTCAGTACAGCGGCTACTGGTTTGAGTTTATCGATACGTGGCCGGCAACTTGGTCCTATTCGGATGACTGCTACATCGATTACATCGATGGGCAATATTTCTTGATTAACCTGCTGCACCCGGATGTTCGACTTGCAGTCGTTGTGGTTCTCTGAGAACTCGACGTTGCAGATGCTCCCCTGTGGCGGCCCTGAAGGCAAACAATCCTTCAGGGCCATCAACTTTGCGAGACATGGATGTTCAAACGGCAGCCCAACTCCCTGATAAACTTGGGTGTTGCCTGCCCAAAGAAAATCCGTCTCCGCTGTAATCGCCAATCCCCCTGTCCCGCCCGCGAAAACTTCCAAGACCCAGCCTGTTTCCACGGCTGGCAAGGGCCGCATTTACCTGATTGACGCGATGTCATTCATTTTCCGTGCCTATCATGCGATGGCGCGGCAGCGTCCGATGTCTACGCGGACAGGCGTTCCTACGGCGGCGACCTTCGTGTTCGTCAATATGCTGCGAAAGTTGCGGGATGACTTTTCGCCGGAATATCTCGCAGCAGTGTTCGATGTGGGCCAACCGACGATTCGCAGCGAGCAAGCACAGGCCATTACCTCGATTCGAAAATTTGACATCAAGACCCAGACTTTCAAAGAAGTTGAATACGGCGGATACAAGGCCAACCGCAAAGAGATGCCACCGGATCTCGTGCAGCAGGTGCCATACATTCGACGAGCTCTGGAGGGATATCGCATCCCTATCTTGCAGCTTCCGAGATACGAGGCTGATGACGTGATCGGGACGCTGGCGCGCAAGGCCGCGAAGGAGTCGTATGAAGTTTTTGTAGTCTCAAGTGATAAAGACATGCTCCAGTTGGTCGGCGACAAGGTTTGCGTTCTCAATCCCCCGAAGGACAATCTGATCTGCGATGCCGCGAAGGTAGAGGAAATCCTGGGGGTACCTCCCGAGCGGGTGGTAGATGTAATGGCGCTGCGCGGCGATTCGGTCGACAATATTCCCGGCGCGCCTGGGATTGGAGACAAAGGCTCGGTCGAGATCATTCGTCGTTTCGGCAGCGTGGAGAAGGCGCTAGAGCGCGCGGCGGAAGTGGAAAAGAAGTCTTACCGGGAATCACTCCAGAACAATCGCGACAATATTTTGACGAGCAAACAGCTGGTTACGATCGACACTGACGTTGCCGTCGAACTGGATGTCCCTGCGATGAAAGCTGGTGAGCCGGATGTCGAGGCCCTACGGGCATTGTTTGCGGAGCTGGAATTTTCATCGTTGCTCAAAGAATTGCTCCCGGTAGCGGAAGAAAACGAAGGCGACTACCGGGAGATCAGGACGGCAACTGAACTCGACGAATATCTTGGCGGGCTTGCCGCTGGAATGCCCCTGGCGATTGCAACTCCGACTGAGCATACCGATGTCGTCGAAGAAGAGATCAGTGAAGAGCAGGAATCCGCGCAGTCGGAATTTCTGCCCTTGCAGGCCGTAGATGAACCTGCAGTCGCGGCGCCTTTGGAGAGGATTGCTTTTTCGGTGGCGTCAGGTTCAGGAGCGATTGCCATTCTATCCGACAACAGGTTGGCAGAGCGGGTGAAAAATCTCTTGGAAGGAGAAGCGACCGCCAAGACGGTTCACGATCTGAAATCGGCGCTGCATCATTTTTCTCAGCAGGGGATCGCGCTTGCTGGGGTGCAGCACGATCCGATGCTGTATTCGTACTTACTCAATCCGACGTATTCGTCGCATGCGCTTTCCGAGGCTGTGTTACGTCGATTCAACGTGAAAATGAGTGGCAACCTGGCGGAAGCGGCCGATCTGACGGGAAAGCTGGCGGCGGCACTTCGCAAGGAAGTCGAAGATGAAGGACTGACCTCCGTTTATGACGATATCGATGTACCTCTGGTGCCGGTGCTCGCACGCATGGAAGCAGCGGGCGTGAAAATTGACACTGGCGCGCTGGCGCGGATGTCGACAAAGCTGGAGAGTGAGATTGAGGCCAAGGCGCAGGATATTTACCAGCGGAGCGGTATACAGTTCAACATCAACTCTCCCAAGCAGCTTGGAGATGTGCTCTTCAACAAGCTCGGCCTGCCGGTACCAGTCAAATATGGAAAGGGCAAGAAAATATCGACCGCTGTCGATGTGTTGGAAGGATTGGCGGAGGAGCACGAAATCCCCCGTCTGGTGCTGGATTACAGACAGCTCACTAAACTGAAGTCCACGTACGTAGATGCATTGCCGGTCTTAATTCGCAACAGCAGCGGACGGCTGCACACCACGTTTGGGCAGACTGGGACAGCCACGGGACGGCTGTCGTCGACGAATCCAAATCTGCAGAATATTCCGATCCGGACCGAACTGGGACGGGAAATCCGCGCGGCTTTTACGGCTGAGCCCGGACACGTTCTTGTTGCAGCCGATTACTCGCAAATTGAGCTGCGGCTCCTGGCGCATTTTTCGAAGGACAAACTCCTGGTCGAAGCATTTCGACGCGGCGATGACGTTCATACGCTGACGGCTTCGCAAGTCTTTGGGGTGCCGCCGCTCATGGTCACGGACGAGAACAGGCGAGCAGCGAAAGTTGTAAACTTCGGGATTGTGTACGGGCTTTCGGCGTTTGGGCTATCGCAGAATCTGGGAATTGAGCCGAGCGAGGCCAGGAAGTTTATCGATGCGTACTTTGAGAAATATTCCGGTGTGCGTTCCTTCATCGATGCGACGCTTGAACAAGCTCGACGGGATGGGAAAGTAAAAACGCTGTTCGGGCGCGTCCGGCCGATTCCTGACATCAACAGCAAGAACAGCAACCAGCGCGGATTTGCCGAGCGCACTGCCGTGAATACTCCCTTGCAGGGAACGGCGGCGGACTTGATCAAGCTGGCCATGATCCGGATTGATGGAGAGATTGAGAAGCGAGGGTTCAAAGCGCGGATGACATTGCAGGTCCATGACGAACTGGTATTTGAGGTTCCACAGGACGAAGTGGATGCAATGAAGAAGTTGGTTCGCGAGCAGATGGAAAATGTTCGCGAGTTGGAAGTGCCGTTGCTGGTAGAAATCGGTGTGGGAGCGAATTGGCGAGATTTGGAATAGGAGCATTGTCGGGGCTCCACTAAATTCCGAATCGGCGCACGCACTTCCGTAGCCATTCCCGTTGCCACTTCCGTTATAATTCACACAATCTTTCGCGCCGCTCGCATCGCGACACTAGTCAGACGACGGATTTGTACGGTCTTGCAGAGGCAGTCGTATGGCAGCTCCCACATTAGCGCCAATTCTTGACTCGGCGTCGCGCCGGCGTTTTCTCCGGTACCCAATCAAAGTGTCCCTGGAAGTGATCGCGCTGCAGTCGGGAATTCCCAACACCATGCCGGGGCGCTGTACCGATTTGAGCGAAACTGGATTGGGCGCAATAGTGGCGGGAGAGTTGTTGCCTGGCCAAGCGGTAGCCATTGAGCTGCGGCTTCCGAATGTCGGCCTGCCGGTGCAGGCGCGGGCGCAGGTTCGTTATCAGGACCGGTTGCGATGTGGGTTGCAGTTTGTGGGTTTATCCCTTGAGCAACGGGAAAAGATCCGCTACTGGTCTGCGGCGATTGCTCCAATCCCATCTCAGGTTGGACCCAGCAAAGTTGAAACCTCGCCGGTCAGTTTGCGGGTGGTTGCTCCATTGTCTAACAACGTTGCAGGTCAGGAAAGACTTAAGCGAAGGATTGGGGTGAACCGCCGGCGCTTTTATGCGCTGGCAGCTCTGCTTGCCATGCTTGCCGGTTTTGGATGGTGGCGATGGCAGAATGCCTGGAACGAACTGGAGATGGATTCAACGGCGGCAAGGGACGTGCAGAACGGTTTGCCGTTGCGCGTCTCTCCGGACACGATGGACAGGCAGATTGTTTATAAGGTCGACCCGGTCTATCCGGATGCGGCGCGGCAGGCGGGGACGCAGGGCTTGGTAGTGCTGGACGCTGTGATTGCGCAAGATGGAACTGTCAGGCGACTCCATCCGGTAGCTGGACCTAGGGTTCTGGCGCAGTCTGCCGTCGATGCGGTGAGGTCGTGGAAATATACGCCTTACCGTTCCGGAGGACAGGCGGTCGAGGTTGCGACCACTGTCAGCGTGGATTTTCGCCTGCGCTGATGCTCTGTTAATCGAAGGTCAGGGCTTTTGAAAAAGCAACGCCGCCTTGATCCTTCGCCGAGACGATCGGCTCTCCAGCCATTTTCCAATCGATCTTCAATTGCGAATCGTTCCACGCGATCGTACATTCCTCATCGGGAGCGTAGAAGTTCGTCGCTTTATACAGTACATGCGCGGTTTTTGATGCGACTCGAAAACCGTGGGCGAATCCGCTGGGAATCCATACCATGAGTTTGTTCTCGCCGGAGAGTGAGAACGATTCCCATTTTCCGAACGTCGGAGAACTGCGGCGAAGGTCGAGGGCCACGTCGAGTATTTCTCCCGTAATCACACGGATCAGCTTTCCCTGGGGCTGGCCGACCTGGTAGTGCAAGCCGCGGATCACATTTCGTTCGGAGTAGGAATGATTGTCTTGCACAAAGCGGTCATGAATCCCGATGTCCGCGAAGGTGCGTTCGTTGTAGCTTTCCAGAAAGAACCCGCGATCGTCACCGAAGACGCGCGGTTCGAGAAGCAACACGCCCGCGAGTTTGGTTTCAATCTTCTTGATTGACCCGGTGGCGGCTGGAGTTTCCATTTTAGAAAACTCGTTCATTCAACATTTGTAGGAGGTAGGCGCCGTATCCGTTGTTGCGCATGGGCAGCGCCTGCTCTTCCACCTGTTCCCGGGAGATGTATCCGTAGCGAAAGGCGATCTCCTCGGGACACGCGACCATCAAGCCCTGACGTTTTTCCAGTGTCTGGATGAAAAGGGATGCCTCCATCAGCGCCTCGTGGGTGCCGGTGTCGAGCCACGCCATGCCACGTCCCATGACGCAAACGTTGAGTTGCCCACGCTTGAGATACTCGCGGTTTACATCGGTAATCTCCAGTTCGCCGCGCCCGGATGGCTTCAGGCTCGCAGCGATTTTTACCACCTGATTGTCGTAGAAATAAAGCCCGGTGACGGCGTACCGGGATTTGGGCTGCTTTGGTTTTTCTTCCACGCTCAGCGCTTTACCACTCCGGTCAAATTCCACAACACCATAGCGCTCGGGATCATGCACCGGATACGCGAACACGCGTGCACCTTTGGATTCGGCAGTGGCAGCACGGATCTCTTTGACTAGGTCATGCCCATAGAAAATGTTGTCACCGAGCACGAGCGCGCAGCCACTGGAGCCGATGAATTCACGACCGATCAGAAACGCCTGCGCGATGCCTTCGGGTTTTGGTTGCGACGCATATTGCAGCCGAATTCCATAGCGCGCGCCGTCGCCGAGTAGATGCTCGAAGCGGGGCTTGTCCTCGGGGGTCGAGATGATCAGGATGTCGCGGATCCCCGCCAGCATTAAAGTTGAGAGGGGATAATAAATCATTGGCTTGTCATATACAGGCAGCAGACTCTTGGCGACCGCGTGGGTTACGGGATAGAGACGCGTGCCTGATCCGCCGGCGAGGATGATGCCCTTGTAGGCTGACTCTGATTGGCTCATGGTTTCAAAGTTCGGTGGCGTACTGCTTCGCCATCCATTGTCGATAGCTGCCGCTGGTCACGCCCTGCACCCAGTTTTCGTGCTCAAGATACCAGCGCACGGTCTTGCGGATTCCAGTCTCGAAGGTTTCGACAGGATGCCAATTCAGCTCGCGGGCAATTTTCCGCGTATCCATGGCATAGCGGCGATCGTGGCCGGGACGATCTTTGACGAAAGTCACGAGATTCTTGTGAGGAACGACGGAATCGTCTGGACGCAACTCATCGAGGAGCTGGCAGAGCGTTTCCACAATTTCCAGGTTGGGCATTTCTTTGATGCCGCCAATGCAGTAGGTCTCGCCTGTGCGACCGGCTGCCAGAACGGTGCGAATGGCGCGGCAGTGATCCGCTACATACAACCAATCGCGCACATTCTGGCCGTCGCCATAAACCGGAAGAGGCTTTCCCTGACTGGCATTCAGAATCATGAGCGGAATCAGCTTCTCGGGAAACTGGTAGGGCCCGTAGTTGTTGGAGCAATTTGTGGTGAGTACGGGCAACTTGTACGTGTGATGGTAGGCCCGCACGAGGTGATCAGAAGCCGCCTTGGACGCCGAGTATGGGCTGTTGGGGGCATAAGAAGTGGTTTCGCAGAATGCTGGATCGTTGGGGCCGAGCGATCCGTAG
The DNA here is from genome assembly GCA_003225495.1 of Acidobacteriota bacterium. Classification (GTDB taxonomy): domain Bacteria; phylum Acidobacteriota; class Terriglobia; order Terriglobales; family Acidobacteriaceae; genus Acidiflorens. The sequence continues at coordinate 830 of QIAJ01000218.1, read as the reverse complement.
ACTTCGTCGGTAGAAACGTGCACGAAGCGGAAGGCTTGGCGATCCTTCTCTGGAAGGTCGGACCAGTAAGCGCGCGCTTCTTCTAATAGGCTGAACGTTCCGTTGACATTAGTACGAATGAAATCGTCGGGCCCGTGGATCGAGCGGTCGACATGACTTTCCGCGGCGAAGTGGACGATGGCGCGAGGGCGCTCCCGCTCGAGCAGGGTGCGGACCAGATCGCGGTCGCCGATGTCTCCTTGCTGGAATCGATATCGCGGGTGGCTTTCGACCGATTGCAGGTTGTGGAGATTGCCGGCGTAAGTAAGTTTGTCGAGGTTCAGGACGCGAAACTTTTCTTCGGCCATCCATTGCAGGATGAAGTTTGAGCCAATGAAGCCCGCGCCGCCCGTGATGAGAATCAGGTCTTCCATGCCGAGTGCCGCGGCAGCGGCAGCATGCACGATTCTAATGAAATTGGAGGGCAAAGTCGTGTGCGGCGGGACCGGGCTAAGGCCGGGAGCCTTCCAAACGCTGTAACGCGGCGCTGAAAAGGCCGCTCTTCCACGGCGGATGACTGTACTCGCGGCATATTCCGCCAGGTCCACGATTGAGGCAGACCCGTGCCCGCGCCTACGAGAGGATGGCGTTTGTTAGAACGATACTTGTAGCGCCTACGCCACGGAGGAGTGCTGCTCTGACTCTGGAATCAGTGCTCCGGCCGCGTGGCTCCGATCCAAAACTCTGAAGTAGGCCTTTTCAATCGAACGGACAATGTCAGGCCAAAGATAGCGCTCATGGATATGTTGCTCGCCTTTCGCTGCTGCTTGCCGGCGAAGGTCCGGGTTGTG
>QIAJ01000217.1 GCA_003225495.1 Acidobacteriota bacterium | reverse complement strand
GACCCACCAGCGCCGCCACCTGTCCCGGCTCAATCTTCAGACTCACATCCTTCAGAATGGGCGTTTGCGGATCGTACGAGAAAGCGACGTGCTCAAATTCGATCTTTCCCTTGAACCGCGGTGCCCGGATCGCTCCGCGGATGTCTTTGATCTCTTTGTCGGTATCCAGCACTTCGCGAATTCGTTCGTAGCCGACTACCGCTTTGGAATACGTATCTGTCATCTTCGACAGCTCCTGCATCGGCTTGTACATCTTCCCCAGATACAGGATGAACACCACCAGAGACCCTGCCGAGAGCCCGCCGTCCATCACCAGTCGTGCCCCAAACCACAGCACCAGGCAAGTGCCCACCGCTACGATCAGGCCCACAAGCGGCGTTAATTTCGCCTTCAAACTCCGCGCCCGGAGCGCGATTTCCACCCCCTCCAGACTCTCTTCTTCCAGCCGCCGCACCTCATAGTCTTCTCGCGCAAAGGCTTTCACCACGCGGATTGAGGACAAAACTTCTTCCACGACCGAAGTGATTTCTCCCTCTTTCTTTCGCACCTCCCGCGCCGCTTTCTTGATGCGCCGTGTGTAGGTGAACACGACGAAGAACAGCACCGGCGCGACCGAAAGCGCGATCAGCGTAAACTCCCAGTTCAGGTAGGCCATCACCGCAATAATGCCGACCAGAGTGATGATGTTGACCAGCACACTGAGCAGTCCAGTTGTAATGAAACTTTGGATCGCATCGATGTCGCTCGTGACCCGGCTGATCAGGTCTCCGATCCGTTTCTGATCATGAAATGCCAGCGACAACTTCTGTACATGGGCGTAAATCGTCCCGCGCAGGTCATAAGCAATCCACTGTCCGACGCTGGTAGTTAGATATTTCTCGGCGTACGTGCAGATGGCATCCAGCAGCGCGATCACAATCACTGCCGCGCACGCAAATTTCAGCATGGCCAGCTTGTCGGTCCCAACGACTTCGTGGATCCAACGCATCACTCCGGCGTGCGATTCACGCCCGCGCAAAACATCGTCCAGGACTAACTTCAGTGGCCAAGGCTCAAGCAAATTGGCGACGCCCTCGCCGATCACTCCTAACAGCCCCAGCGAAAGCGAGCCCAGGTGCGGCTTCAGCAACTCCCGGATCGAGACTTTTTTGCTGGCCTTTTTCCTTTCGGGCTTGTTTTCCGGCGGTGCTTTGCTCTCGGTGGACGCATCAGGTTCGATCGTGGTTTTAGTCGGCAGAGTATCCCCTCCGCGCAGAGTTCCCCCCACGCACACCATGCAGGGCAGTCGTCTGAGCAGCAATTAGATGATCACTCGGCCTCTCGTGTTTGGCGCAGCCTCACTAAAAGCCTGGTCCACACCTGCTGTTCCCGCAAAGCCCTTTAGATACAGCGGCAACCCCCCGGAACCCACGATGGGAATCTCAGTTTGGCCCTGCCCGAATCCCTGCATCGAACCACATCCAAGCCCAGCCCTGCATCGAAGAATTCGACAAGACAGGAGTGCAACAAACGGATATCTGGTCCACGACGAATGAATATCAATATCAATGTCAAAGAGAGCAGTCTTATAGCCGGTCGCCGCAGAATGCCTTGGGGACACAGAAAACGATGAGGACTATCCAGTTTCTTGCGCTGGCCTTCGTCACTCAGTTCTCGACCTTGGCCATTGCCGGCGATGCTGCCAACCCGTCCCGGCAGGTCGTCCCACTCGAGACGATAGAATCCGCGCAAGTCGCTGCCGACCAGCAACTCGAAGCCTCGCAGTCACCACTGACTGGGAGCGCCACCACTGAATCAAGCCCGCAGCCCGAGCCGCTTCCGATCCTCGACCGCCGCGATCGCATTTTTTATCCCGGCGATACTGAGCGTGCCAAGCCTCTCGCCCGCAAACTGCTTCTCAACATCGCGCTGGACCAGGAACAGATCTTCACCAGCCCGTTCCGAATGAATCGCCACAATGCGCCCTGGTGGATATTGTCCGCCGCCACGACCGCCGGTTTGATTGCCGCCGACCGCCACATCGCCGACTCCTTCGAAAACAGCAATGGCCAGGTCCGTTGGGGAGGACGAATCTCAAATATTGGCGCGTCCTACACGCTCATTCCCATTGTTGCCGGTTCCTATGCCTATGGAGTGTGGAAAGATGACCCGAAAGCCCGCGAAATCGGCGTGTTGGGAACGGAGACACTGCTCGACGGGTTGATCGTCGCCGGAATACTGAAAGAAGTGACGCGCCGCAACCGCCCCGACGAAAAAGATCCCGGAAAATTCTGGGGCGGCGGCACCTCATTTCCATCCGGACACGCGATCCAGGTCTGGTCCATTGCCTCGCTGCTGGCTCATGAATATCACGACAAGCCCATAGTAGGGGTTGCCGCCTACAGTCTCGCGGGAGTCGTCAGTGCTGCAAGAGTCGCGGCGCGCAAACACTTCGCCTCCGACGTGGTGACAGGGGGCACCATGGGCTGGTTCATCGGACGCTACGTCTACCAGACCCACATGAGCCACCTCGCCCACATGCGCTCTTCGCTGGTGCCGGTCGTCGTCCCGCTGATCCAACCCTCGGATCACAGCTACGGCGTCTCTGTGGTATTCGCCCGAACCGGACATGAGAACTGAGAAGGCAAACTGGGCGAGAGACAACAGACTGCAGCCGACGGCCAGAGTTGAACCATTCGCCGAGTGTATTTGCTCATGCTCGATGGTACGCTCAATCATGCAGTGGTAGACGGTTCAGATGCTAGACTCGCCCAATGCGGACGGACATCTTACCGCTCTGTGACAGGCACTACCGAACAATGGAGGCCTGCATTGCGCCTTTCAGCGCAGACTACTCAATCGAATTCTTTCGATGTACAGAGAAGTTTTGCCACCGTTGCTTCAGTGAGCGTCTGGGGTATGTGACACCGAAGTACGGTGAACCGCCAGTCTTTTCCAGCGATCAACCCCGGTGCGATCACCACAATCGGCCAATGTTTATCTCCAGTCTCGACCGACAACGCAACACGATCCGATATGCGTGCCCTGAGCCGAATTGCGCGGACACGGGGACTGAAACAATACAGGCTAAAGTTCAGCCGCGTCACTAATGAAGACGGCTCCCATCCTTCGAATCGGAATTGACGCTGAAGTGAACAATTGAAAACAAAGAGAATGGAGCCGACGACCAGAGTTGAACTGGTGACCTGCCGATTACGAATCGGCTGCTCTACCAACTGAGCTACGTCGGCCTGTTTCGATTCTAAGACCGGGGTGCAATTCGCGCAATCTGGTTCGCGCTCCGGTGGCGAAGATGTGCGTGCACATGAAACTTAACGTAGAGACAGGATGCGCTCTGCCTCCCGCTGCTTACTGACGAAGACCTGTAGCGGCTGATTCAGCGATTGTGGAACTGGAATTCATCAAGCGGCTTGTGCCAGAGATTTGTACTCGTCGTCGGATTGCGTGGGCAGCAACACCCAGAGCGTGTAAATCCCGAGAGCTGTTCCAAGCGGCACGTTGAAAAGCGAAATGAAGCCGACTACCAGTGTCACCGCGCGTGCCCACGGTTCCCGTTGCAACAGGCCCCATCCTGCAATGAATCCGGCCGCCCCTTTGATCAGAATCACTCCGGCGATAAGAGTCAGAAATGGACCCAACCACGCCGTAACCTGGGGCGGCGGCCCACCATTAAGTTTGAAGTAGCCTCCGAAGAGCGTGCGCGCAACAATCGCCAGCACCACACCTCCGACTACGACCAACGCGGAGTAAGCCATCCACAGGATGCCAACCAACCGGACATGTTCCTGCACGCGGTTGCGCCGATATCCGACTGGGCCAAGTACGGCTTTGCCGCACCGCCCACAACTTTGCTGCCCGGGTTGCAGTTGCGTGCCGCACTGATCGCAGAACATAGTTTTTCCTCACTCATACTACGGAAGCGCTGTGCCAGGAGTTCCCACGGCCAGCCTCTCAATGAAAAACAGTCGGCTTCTTCTTTTCGCTCAGAATCGAAAACCGGGAGCTCTTTTCAACACGCCGAAGGCAGTTCGAAAACGAAAAGGCCACCCGGCAACGTGGGCGGCCTTCTCTTCAAGGGAGAATAGTTCCAACGGAGGTAAATCCATCAGAACTTTCTGCCGAAATCTTATGAGCCCCAAAAGCAGGGTGTCAAGGAAAATCTATGAATTAAATAGCTTTGTTTTCATGCAGTTGCGGTGTGTGTTTGCAAGTCATAAAACGCGGCAAAAATCGCCTTGTGGGCTGGTTTTCTGCGGCTAAACACATTCAATTGAGTTACTTACCGCCGTCGGGCGGCCTGCTCAAGGGTATCGCCGAGGTGCAGGGAGATGATTTCCATGTCGTCCGGACGGTCGAAAACTCGTTCCGGGAAGAGCCGCTTCATGAGGATGCGAAAGCCTCCAAATGCCAGCCCCGCCACCAGCGAAACGCCCACCACGATGCCACAAAGCACGATGACATTGAAGAGCAGGTTCGCGAGGTTGTCTTTCTTGGTGACGTAAGTGTTCTCATTCCATGTGACATCCGCTTCGTAACTCACCGCGCCCAGCAGGGAATTCGCTTCGCTCATTGCCAGCGGACCGGACGCAATCACGATGATTGGACCAGTGCGCTTATCGAAAAACGGCGCCACATCAATCAGCGAAGGAGATCCGGCAGATTGCTGCTTAGTAGCTTGGTGTGAAGCGTCAATCTGGCGCAACTTCTCAGCGGCAATCTGCGGCGTCGGATACTCGATGAGCATCAACGTCGAATCACCCGCCTTCGCCTGATACTTGCCGATCACCACCTCCGCGCCCGACTTGAAATCGACCATCGGACTGGACAACGGCGATCCAACGCGATCGAGAGTCACCGGCCCGAGGATATATTTCGCTGAATTCTTCTGATACGACTCTTTCGGCAAATAGGTAGGCAGCGTCGGCAGATTACGGGCATTGCCCGCTGGTCCAGGGATTACGCTCGCGAGTTCGCGTAGTTCCGCCGCCGACATCACACTGAGCTTGTCGAAGACGGCGTCCACCAATACGTTACCCTGGTAGAACAAGACGCGATTGTTGAGCGATGACGCCTGCCCCCCAATCTTCTCGTTCAACATGATGGGCGTCTTGTAGTAGGTGAACGCGCCGTACGCACCGCTGGCATCGTTAAAAACGGCCGCCTTGACCGCGAGCTTACGGCCATCATTACGGATGTAGCTAGCGCTTTCAAGGCGCTCGAAACCATATTCCCGAAGCACAGGGGCGTTTGTTGCGTCGGCGGAGGAAGGGTCGGTGCTCTTTGTGACGGAGTCTTTCATCTGCCAGCCAGCGAATTGGGAGGGCAAAATGGGGGGCGGCCCATCCGCACCCCAGGCGGCGGCACAGAGCAATAGCGCGAGCAGCACAACAATTGGCTGAATACGTCTCATTCCGGAGAAAAACGCGAAAATCCTATGTGATTAGACTACTGGGAGCCGCAGAAAGTTTCCAGGGCTCGGCTGACGAGCCTCTTACCGCAGCAAGATTTGATTGTAGGCAGCCTGACCAATCAGCATGAAGACAGCTAAACGCGATGACTATAGTGAAAGCAGCCAGCACGCATACAACAACCTCATTTGCTTATCCATTGCGAGCTGCGCATGAACAGCAGATGGATTCCAAGATCCAGAATTATTTCTTTACCAGGCTGCTATGACTCGCCACGCATAGCCATTTGCTTTCCTGAAACACCCAGGTGTCCGTAAAACGCCCAAAGTGCTCATACGGTTTGCTCGCATAAAGGCCCTTGGTGTGATAGTTGCCGGTAACGACCGCCGTGCTGGCATACATTTCAACTTCCAGTCCATCGATATTCATCAGGGTGGGCGCGAACTTCGGATCGGCGAAATCTGCCAGAAACTTTCCCCGGTTGCTGACTTCGCCGTCGTACTCGGTGTTGACGAAGCGATCACCAATCATGGCGGCGATCGCCCTGGAATCTCGGCTGACCTGCGCCTGATTCCACGCGCGTTCCAGAGCGATCAGATTGCTGGTTTCGGCGCTATAGGAGACTGCCTTCGGCGCCTGAGCAAACGCACAACTTACGACCAGAAGAAACAAGAAGGTCGGCTTGAGCATGGAGTTTCCGTTCTGGCGCCGGGGTGCGCCCTCGCTACGCCAAAGGCGAAAGCGGAGTAGTCATTCTGTTCGATTAAAAACGGACCCGCAATATTACGAATGTCACCAAAGGTCTTGGCGATAGGGAAGGGGTGTTAGTTGCGAACCAGCAGCTACGAGCCGGAACCGCTCTACTGGCCTTCGTTCTTCAATCCTTTGCTGGCCACTTTCACGCCGCTCAGTCCGCCCGCGTATTTGGAGACGCCGCGATAAAGCGACTCAGCGATCTTCTGCCGGTGTTCGGCCGTCTGCAACTTCCGCTCGTCCGAGGGGTTCGAGACAAACGAAATCTCAGCCAGGATAGACGGCATATTCGCCCCGATCAGCACAATAAAAGGAGCCTTCTTGATGCCGCGATTTCTGACGCCCGCGTTGCGGAGCGACAGCCCGCCATAGAGCGATTCCTGCACGTCGGTTGCGAATTCGCGCGACTCGTCAATCTTCTCTTTCAGCGCGATCTTCTTCACCAGATCCTGCAATTCGTGGATCGATTTCTCCGACACAGCATTTTCTCGGGCAGCCACTTCCAGCGCTTCCGGCGACGACGTGAAATTCAAATAGTAAGTCTCCACCCCGCGCGCGTCCGAGTCGTGGCTCGAGTTCGCGTGGACCGAGATGAACAAGTCGGCCCGTTCACGGTTGGCAATCGCAGTCCGCGTTTCAAGCGGGATAAAAGTATCATCTTGCCGTGTGTAAACCACTTCGGCGCCCAGTCGAGCTTCGAGCAGACGGCCCAGGCGCTTGGCAACGTCGAGCACCAGATCTTTTTCGAGCAGTCCATTTGGACCGATCGTGCCTGTGTCGTGACCGCCATGGCCAGCGTCAATCACGATCTTGCCAATCTTCAGGCCGAGCGCCCGTATCAGCGACCGGTCGCCCGCCGCCATTGGCCGCGCTTCCCGGGTTTCGAGATCCGCAGTGTCAACCGCGTTGGAGCGCGACTTCTTGCCATTGGCCGCGCGTGAACCCGTTTTGGAAGTGATCGCCGCTCGCTGTGCCGATGTAACCTCCGGACGAAGCTTGTCGGGTTGAAGCGTCGCCACCGTAGTCGGAGCCTGGTCTTCCGCTTCCACGATTGTTTTCGGGATCTTCCGGTCCGTGCCAGGGACCGGCACGGTTGTTTTGACCACGCCAATACCGGATGCCGGCTGCGCTACGCTCGCTGCCGTCGGCGGTGCATCTGGAAATTCCGAAGCGGTTTCATCTTTGACGGGTGCTGCCTTCGAAAATTTGACCGCCGCCTTTGCTGGTTTTTGCACTTCTGCGTCCCCGGCGGGCTCAAGATTCCGTTCTGACGGCTGTCCGGAAGAATCATCGACCGTTGAAGAATCGGCCTCCGCCGCAGGCGAGATATCCGCCGCACGGTGCGACTTCGCCCGCAGCGCCGCCCGGCTTTCTTTTCCATGAACGTCAATGATCAGCCGGTAAGGGTTTGGAAGTAAAAAAGCGTCATAGCTGGCGAGATCGTCCACTTCGAGCACGATGCGCGTTCGGCCCGGCTGAAACTCCGCGACCCGGATCTTCTTGAGGAAGCCGTCGTCCACCTCGAACGTCTTGCCTACCAAAGTTGAGGCCAGCTTGGTATCGCGCAGATCGAAGAAGATGCGGTCCGGGTGCGCAATCCGCTGTGACTCGAACTTCACGTCCTTCTCGACATCGATGGCCACCCGTGTGTAGTCGGAAGCGGACCAGTGGCGCACGCCCGTAACCCGCGGCAATTTGCTGCGCCGATCTGCTGAGGAATCGGCAGCGGCGCTTTTGTCACTACTCCGTGATTTTGACGCCGGCTTACGCGCCGCCTGTTCCATTTCCTCCGCATCGGTGTCCAGTTCCTTCAGCGCCGACCGTGCATCGTCCGCCAAATGATTACGTGGATAGCGATGGAGGAAGTCTTCGAAGGTAGCGCGCGCCTCTTCCGGATCGCCAAGGTCATCTTTATAGACCTCGCCCATCGTGAAGAGTGCGTCAAATCGGTATTTGCTGCCCGGATATTCCTTGCGCAGGAAGCGATACTGCGCGATTGCGCTGCGCAGAATCTTGTTGTCATCGAACTGGCGCCCCATTTCCACCAGCAATTCCGCGGTAGCAACCACGCTCGGATCCGCCTTGGAGGAAGCAGGCGCTCCGAAGTAAACGCGCCGGTAAGAATCGATCACACGCTGATATTCGCGGCGGGTGCGATCGTCGGCAGGGCGTCCGTTGAGCGCCTCGCGCATGCGCTCGGCCGTTGCAAATTGCTGACGTGCCCAGGCGTCATTGTGGTGAATGCGCGCCCAGGCAGACAAGGACGGAAGCACCACCAGCAAAACGGCCGCGCTAAAGCGCAAAGTGCGTTGGCCTCGGACTAGGGTCGTAGAAGCCTGGGTCTTCAATTTGTTACTCGTTCTAAACTCAACTCGCGTCTCCCGATCGAGCGGGAAACAGCAAGTTTACTCGGTGTTGCTGATGTATAGCACGCCTCGTGCGTCGCGCTCCACTCGAACCGGATCACGTACCGGATTTCCGATGATGTACGAACCCGCCCCGCCGCCGTAATACAGATTGGTAATCCGGCGAACGTAGTTTCGAGTCTCCGCAAACCGCGGCACGCCCGCGCTGCGCGCAACCGCTCCTGCTCCAGCATTGTAGGCTGCCAGACTCAGGCGGACATCGCCTCCGTAGCTCTCCAGTAATCGCTTTAGATGCCGAACACCGGCGTCCACGTTTTGTGCTGGATCGAAAGGATTTGTAACATTCAGCGACCGCGCCGTCCCCGGCATGAGCTGCATTAGCCCCATAGCGCCCTTTCGGGACACCGCATTAGGGTTGTAATTCGACTCCACCTTGACCACCGACCGCACCAGGTTCGGATCCACATTATGCCTGGAGGCCGCCTGCACGATTGCCGCATCAATTTCCTGCTCGCTGAAAACTCGATTGCTACGGATATTGAGCTGGGCACTTCCATCGAGGTAGCTGTTGACTTCCGTTGCAGCCGACCGGGCGGCTCTGATCGCAGCCCCACTGGCCGGAACCGGCTTCCAGCGATGCTCGGTCGAACTCCAATAAGAAAGTTTGCCAGACCGTGGCGCAGAAGATACTGAACTCGATGTCGTCGAAACAGCTGGGCTCGCCGAGTTCTCGTTATTTACATAGATCTTGCGACCAAATTCATCGGTCGTAGTGGTGATGGATACGGAACGCGATTCGGCCCACACCGGAAGTGTGCAAAGAAAGGCGGTCGCGGCTAGCGTCACAGCCATCAGGACAATTTGCAGGCGTATTCGCATATAAGTGTGGACCCGATCCGAAGGCACACGAGCGCCCTCGAGCCTTGCCTACCTTGACCTGACGAGAATCCAGAACCAGAGTTGAGACGATTATAGGGCGGCGTGGGACTGACCACAATCTCTCCGAAGGGCGTAGAACCACTGGAGTAATGTACGCAAGTTACTGAAAGTACTTGCCTTCGATTCGTCTACTTCCGACAGAAACCCAGGCTTTATGATCTGGTTTCCCGATAATTTGTGATCCCCGCTGTAAGCTGCAAAGATACGACCTGAGGTCTTCGTGAACTCGGAAGCATTGCGCAAGCTGTTTGAGCAGGTTCGAAAGAAAAAGCTATCGCCCGACGAAGCTGTCGAGCGCCTCCGCCACCTGCCATTTGAAGATCTCGGTTTCGCCAAAGTTGATCACCACCGGGCTCTCCGCCAGGGTATGCCCGAAGTGATCTTCAGCCAGGGAAAAACACCGCGGCAAGTCGCCGCAATCTTCAGCCGTCTCGCCACTCACGGCGGCAATGTGCTCGCGACCCGCGCGACCGAAGAGCAATACGCAGCAGTGGTCGCAAAGGTAGAGAAGACTCTCTATCAGCCTCTGGCAAAGACAATCACACTGAAGCGTGACCGCAAGCGGTATGGCAGAGGCATGATCGCAGTCGTATCAGCCGGAACTAGCGACATCCCCGTGGCCGAAGAGGCAGTCGTCACCGCCGAAATGATGGGCAACGAAGTCCAGCATATCTATGACGTCGGCGTTGCCGGCATCCACCGCCTGCTGGCCCATCGCGGCATTCTCGCCAAGGCAGGCGTAATTATTGTCTGTGCCGGCATGGAAGGAGCTCTTCCCAGCGTAGTCGGCGGACTGGTCGGGGTTCCCGTAATCGCTGTCCCCACCGGCGTCGGATACGGCGCTGCCTTCGAAGGTCTCGCCGCCCTTCTCGGAATGATGAATTCCTGTGCTTCAAACGTCAGCGTGGTGAATATCGATAATGGATTTGGCGCGGGTTACGTGGCTTCATTAATCAATAGAAGGTGAAATTGCGCTTTCATCGGCCGTTGGCCATACTTTTACCCAACAGACAGGCAGGCTATCGAGCGCGTGCGTTACCGGGACAAGCCGCTCCCTTGGAAGCCCACTCTTTCACTTTCGCCAAGAATTCGGATTCAGCGATTGGAATCGGAGTGCGCCCTTCGCCTGGATGCCATCCCCAGAGCACAAGCGGCGTGCTCATGTGTTCGACGATCTGATCCACATTGCGACCGCCATTTTGCTTTGGATCTTTGAACATCTCGCAAAGTTGGCGGTCCGTTAAGCCCTCCCAGATCATCGGCATCGCAACCGATGGCAAATGCCAGCCCGGCGCTCCTGGGGGTACATGAGTCCCGGTGAGGTTGTGATCCTGGTGGCAACTACTGCACTTCACACCCGCCACACCATGTCCATCCACCCCGCGCCGCACGTTCATGGTGTGCTGATGACCGTCGTCTCCCTGCCGCGGAAAATCCCCCGAGGAGTGACAATTCATACAGCGCGGATGGTGCAGCACCTTACTGAGAAATTCGAACGCGCCGGCGGCCGCCGCATCATCGCGTTTCGCCGTTTCAGAGACGTCCGAATTTTGCGGAAAATTATTTTCAGCGGAAGCGTCGCGACTCGCTAAATAACTTGTCAGGCTGAACGCAACCATCACGGCCGCCGCAGCACCGCAAAGCTTCCTCGGTCTCATGTCTCAGCTATCCCCGAGCCCGCAACGCCGCCATCATCCGTTCAGCGGTAAAGGGCACTTCCCGCAAGCGGCAGCCGGTTGCATCAAAGATCGCGTTCCCGATTGCAGCTGGTACAACTGTGATTGCGGTTTCGCCCGCACCTGTTGCGGGTACGTCCTGGCGATCGATGAAAGTTACTTCCACCATAGGTAAGTCGAATCCCAGATAAAGGCTGTTGTAAGTCTCCCAGTCGGTTGACGTGATTCGTTTGTCATCCCACGTGACTACTTCCAGCAGCGCGCGGCTCGTGCCCTGAAGGATGCCCCCTTCCGTCTGGTTTCGCAGGCCATCAGGATTCGAAATCGGACCGCAATCCACAGCTACCGTAAATCTTCTCGGGTGGATACGCCCAGTCCCCAGATCCACCTCCACTTCCGCCACCAGCGCAGCGTATCCGTTGTCGCCCTCATAAGCCACGCATGCGATACCGCGTCCACTGACAATCCCAGTTCGAGGAATATCTGGCTTCGGCGACGGGCGACTCTCCCATTTCCCCGCCTTCGCTGCTGCCTTTACAACATCTGCAATCCGGCCATCACTCAGGTATTGCAATCGGAAGGCGACCGGGTCGGCCTTGGCCTGCGCGCTGATTTCATCCATGAAACATTCGTGAGCGAATGTATTCTGGATTCGCGCTGGCGAGCGCAACGGTCCTGTAAAAAACGGTGATGCCACAGTATGCGAGATGACTCGCTCGCTTCGGATGTTTCCTCCACCGCCACAGAGGCCGCCGACGCATCCCGCCACATACGACGGAACCACATTGTTGCGGTTGCGCAGCTTGCCCGTCGGCTCTTTCGCGGCTTCCGGGTTCGGTAACTCCGGCGCGTATCCGGCCAGAACTCCGGTGATCACATTCCCCGGCTGGTCGTAGCCTGGTCGGCCTCCCCGCGAAGTGATCCAGCTTTCACAATGCCAGGCAACAATACCTCCTTTTTCATCGGTACCGGCGCGCTGCTCAACGACGCAAGCCGCGCCGAAGTTCTCCCATGCCATTTCATCCTGTCGCGAAAGCTGCACGCGGACCGGCCTCCCGACAGCATGCGACAGCAGTGCCGCATCAAACGAGACCGCATCCGCCCCATTCAGCCCGTAGCACCCCGACCCTCGCACGTAAATGACCCTTACATTGTCCTGCGGTATTCCCAGGAGTTTCGCCACCACATTCCGGGTCGGATAGACCGACTGCGTTGCCGACCACACCGTCGCACGGTCCCCCTTCACATCCGCGACTGCACATGACGCGCCCACCGATCCATGCAGTTGATAGGGATAGCGGTATGTTGCTCCCACAGATGTTTTCGCTTTGATGATCTGTTGCGCTACATCCTTGGAATCGACAATCAACGTACTCTGCGAGGGTTGTTCCCGCAAATTGTCGTAGTAACTTGCTTGCGCAGGCAATCCCGGCCCCGGATTCCATTCCACTTTCAGCTGTCGTGCCGCCTGCGCGGCTTGCATCTGCTTTTCCGCAACCACTCCCACGAAGTCCTTGAGCACCACTACTTTCACAAAACCGGGGATCTGCTTCACAGAACTTTCCATAACGCTCGTCACCGTCGCTCCAACCTCAGGCGGACGCACAACCCGTCCGTGAAGCATTCCCGGTACGCGCACGTTATGCACAAACTCAAATTGGCCCGTCATGAGCGCGATTCTATCCAGCGACGGCACCGGCTTGCCCAGAACTACCCACTGCTGCGGTGATCGCCGCTTCGCAGTCGTACTCAACGGAATGTTGAACGATTTCTTCCCGATCAATTCGCCATATGCAATGCGCCGCCCGCTCTTTCCTGTGATGACGCCATCAACTGCCACAAGTTGCTCGGCCTGCTCTCCCCATTTCCGGGCAGCCAGATTGATGAGGGCCTCTCGCGCCGTCGCGGCCGCCTGCGCGAGATTGCCCGAATTGAAGTTCGTCGGCGTCGACTGGCTGCCGGAAGTCGTTCCCTGATCGGGAGCAACGGACGTGTCGCACTCCACCAGTTTGACCCGCTCAATTGGAACGCAGAGTTCCTCCGCAACCAGCTGTGTCTGCACCGTGAACATGCCTTGCCCAAGGTCGCATTTGCCGGTGTAGGCCGTGACGGTCCCGTCGGCACCGATCGCGAGCCACGAGTCAAGTTTCGTCGGATCAATATGGGAAGGATGGGTATCGAACGGACCCTGCGCCATCGCGCCGACAGACGTAAGCGACGTCGCGCTGAAACTAACAACCAGAGCGCCCGAGCTTTTCAGAAAATGACGCCGCGAAACTCTCATGCTTTTCTCGAGTCGGCGTATTTTCGAATCGCCCGCAACATGCGCAGATGAGCGAAGCAACGGCACAACACCCCGCCCAAAGCTTCCCGGATTTCCTCATCCGAGGCCTGCGGCTTTTCATCCAGCGCCGCTTTCGCTGTCAGAATGACGCCGCTCAGGCAAAAGCCGCACTGCGCAGCCCCTTCCGCCATAAATGCCTCTTGGATCGGATGCGGTTTCTCCGCACTGCCCAGCCCCTCGAGGGTCACGACCTCGTCCTCGCGAACGGCGCTAACCGGCATTACGCAAGAGCGCATCGCCTGCCTTCGAACGATCACCGTACAAGCTCCGCATTGCGCCATCCCACAGCCGAACTTCGGAGCCCGCAACCCGAGCTCATCATTCAAAACGAAGAGCAATGGAGTTTCCGGGTCCAGTTCTAAAGTATGCTGACGGCCATTCACTTTTAGAGAAATCATGCTCATGGCGACTCCTCGCCACCGTCAGATGATCGACTTGGCGTCAAAGATTTCAATATCGCTTGGATGCGTTTATCCTCGAAGCGGATGGTGGTGGAGCGAAACCGGATCACCTTAGCATGGTCGGTAGTCCGGACGTAAGATAAGTCATGGCGTCGAGAATCGTGCCGAAGCGTCAACCCAGGCGTTACGCTGAGCTCGGCCGAGCCGCCGTCCAGATCTTTACCGCCAGCGATCGCATGAATCAGCTTGTGATCGAGCACCTCGACCGCGCCGCCTGGAGACTTCAACCGCCCGGCAAGCACAAAGCGCGAACCATTGCGGCAATCTTCACGCACATGCACAATGTCCGCTGCAAGTGGGTCCGGCTCACCTCTCGCCAGCTGAAGGTTCCACCACAACTCAACCGCGCGCACTGCACGCCCCGTCAGGCCCGCGCGGGATTGGCCCAGAGCGCCGCTCGTTGCTGCGAGATGCTCGCCGAGGCTTTCGGCGGCGGTGGACGCATCGTGAAGTTTCATCGCGACGGATGGGCTAAGTCATGGCCGGTCGGTCCCGAGATGCTGTGTTACATGGTCTCCCATGAAGCCCATCATCGTGGACAGGTCTGTATGCTCGCGCATCAACTCGGATTCCCGTTGCCCAAAGAAATCG
>QIAJ01000216.1 GCA_003225495.1 Acidobacteriota bacterium | reverse complement strand
CAGCGATCTCATCTTTCGGCAGGTCGGTAGGCGCTCTTCTGTCGCCCTTGTGCTAGCACTGCCTTTCGCAGGGTCGACGAGTCAGAAATCTCAGTGAGATCAGCCTGAGCTACTAAGGGCAACAGAAGAGCGCCTACCGACCTGCCGAAAGATGAGATCGCTGCGCGTTCTTCGGGGGTTTCAGAGGTCAGATGTTTGAAACGGGCCTGCTCCTGCCAAACAAACCGCGGTGTTTCGCCCTCAGTTAGCGATTTGGGATCAATCCCGAGTTTTCTCGCGACCGAGAAATAGAGTTCGAGTCTGGCGGACGCAGAAGTCTGGGCGTCGTCAGACCACCACTTCGGCCACGCCGCATCAATGGCGGCTTTGCTTAGACCGAGGGCGCTCAGCCTGCGTCTAAGAGTCCCCCCTAGCTTCTCGGGCAAGACGCCTCCGTAATGCGGGCGACACCTCCATCCCTTCCAAGTCACTAATTAAGCGGACAACCACCGATGCGTGCGCCTCGGAGCCGTCCCAGATTCGCTTGAAAGCCGCCACTACATGCTCCTCGGACTTCACCGTCTTCCTGCTTAGCGGCCGACCTTGTGATTTGATGTACCGGAAGAGCTTCGCGTGTGCGCGTCCCCACCGAACGGGGCGACCAGTAAGGGCCCGTGAGACGGTTGGCTGACTCACACCCGCTGCATCCGCGAGGGCCGTCTGGCCCATCCCGGTGCTAGCCATAAAGGAACGCAGTAGCTGGTGAATATCCTTTTTGCATATTGAATATAGATGAATAGCGGCCCATATTGCACCAATGCCCCTTCCGCGTCAATTCTGCTGGACAAGGATTGGCACCGAGGCCGGCCAGTCCCTTGAAAGCATCTTCAGACGCAAGGAAGAAGAGCGCCTTGCGAACAAGGGTCTTTTTCTGTGGGGGACCATCCATCGCTGAGCTCCTCAGGCGAACGCGCGAACCGGAAGTCCTTTTCAGCCCGATTAAGTCACCTCCCCGCCGGTCCGACGTGCTCCCCCAGGGCATTGCTGTCTGGACAAGAGCGGAGTGCCTGGACGGGGCGCCGTTTCAACTTCCCAAACGGACTCTGGTCACAAGTAGGCAGGATGAAGCGAAGGCCAAAGCAGCGCACTATGCGCTGGTCTGCCATTCCTCAGTCCCCTTAAATGAGGCAGGAGCTGAAGAGCCGGTCTCAATCAACGCTCTGCAAAACCTGATTTCTGGCAGGAGCGTCGGAGCCTCCCAAGTAACCGCGGTTGTAGCGCTGCGCGATGAAGTCTCGGGGCCAGGGCTCGACTATGCGATTGCCCTTAGGGCGAGACTGGTATGGCCCTACTTCCTGCGGTTAAGTGAGCCGGTGCCTGCCGAGAAGGGTGAGTCCTTCCGCGGGTGGGATTCCATTGTTCGAGTGGGGTGGAAGGGAGTCCTCGATTTCGGCTTGTGGTCAGGCATTGGGCCAAAACCCGATGTCTCGGGCGGTCGGAATCTGACTTTGTAGGCTAAGGGCTCGTCCTGATCTTCTTAAACAAGCGCGCCACTTCAGCCACAACATCATCCGCAGGCACACTGCTATCGATTAAGTAGATCGGGATGCCTGCACTCATACCATACGTGGTCGCTACTGAGGCTTGGAGGCCCGTATGGAATCCTGCCTCCCACAGAGTGACCCGCGGGCGTCCGGCCGGACTCCGATCGATGCGTGTAACGGCCACCTCCGGTGACGTGAATAGAACACAGATCGCATCAGGCGAGAGCTGCGCGAAATCCCGAAGGGAGTAGGGAGTAACTCGAAAGCCATATCGTTCCTTGGTGACTGCATGGCTGTCGATGATAACGTGGGATCGTTTTCTCGCGTCCGCCACGAAGGCAACGAGCTGTTTGTCAACCGCGTTTACATCTTCTGGCGTGACGACCGCGGCCGAGCTCGACCGGATGGACTCTTGCGTCAGTTCTTGTTTGCGACGGTCGGAGACGTAGCTAGTTAGTCGCTCACCATACTCGAAAATCTCTAGGGGCGAAACAAGACTGGACAGAGCTCGGGTTAAGGAGCTCTTACCGGCTGCTGGCGCGCCGGTCAAGTAGATGACCCGGAAAGGGGTGTTCAATTCGATTCGGACGCTTTCAGCTTCGGACAAGGCGCGTTGACTCCTAAGATCAGGGGATAGCCTCGAGGCAGCGGCGCTCTTGAGAGTCTCTTCGCTGGAGGGAGGCCCGTCGCGCTCTTAGAGAGCCTCTGCACCGCGAAAGTGCTCCGGCATCACCAACCGGAATGCCAAGTGCTCCGCAAACCCCTCAAGCCCAGGGAAGAGCGTGGTCTTCGTAACGTTGATACGGAAGAGATGCCGATATACGGCAGCGAGATTGTCACGATCGAGTAGGATCGGCATGCGCCGTAGATGAGGACTTCCGTTCGCCGAGTCCTGCATTTCGGCGAGGTTTTCGACGAATGACTGGCGAAGGTCTGTTGGTAAGAGAAATAGACCCTGTTGTGCAGCGAGCCTCTCGTTCAGGAAGAACGGGTTCACCGGCCACACGCCTTGTTTGTTATCCTCGTAAAGGATGATGTCATGTTGACGGCGCTTGACGTCTTCAAGCGACAGGTCTGGGGTCGGCGCGATTTTGCGGATCCGTTCGACAAGACTGGGCCTCGTCCTGTTCAGAAGCGCGTGCCATTGGTCGAGAGGAAGAGCCCAAAGAACAGCTTCCTTACCAACCTTCGCTCGATCCATAGCAAAGAACACTCCGACCCAGAATGAGTATGTCCAGTCCAGCAATCGAGTCGGAGCACCGTAATGCCGCATTATCGCCAACCACTCAACTCGATCCTCTAGCTTTGGTGTACGATGTGAGTATCGGAAGAAGTGACGTTGGAATTCCCGCAACAGCCGGTCCTCCCACTTCAAAGCTCCATTTTCCGAATCGTTACGGATGAGGCCCAGCCGCACGAACGCGCGATCCATACTCGGTGCGAGCTCATCCCGGAGATCTTGCTCCGCGGAGGACAGGCCACGGAAGATCCAACGATCCCTCTCGTCACGGTAACTATCTTCCAGCTTTTGGAGTTGCTCGAACGACTGGATCGGCTCAGGCTGGTCGAACGCAAGTTTGGACGGCAAGGTAACGTTCTCGCATGGGTGACGTGGCGAAGGATACAACCCTACGCGGCTCCAGGTTAGACGTGGTCGCCGACTTCGGTGAGAGCTCATTACGCATTTCTGTACGTCCCTCAGGTCGCGACGAAAGTCATCGTGCTGAAGTGGTACCGGTCTGAACGGCGTCAACGACGGCAGTTTTCCCCGTGCGATAGTCCGGCACGACGATAGATTCTCCACTCTCCCAAGTAGGGGTGACGATTTATGACGGCCGTGCTGTCACGTGGGCTCCGCTGGCAGAATCTCAGTCGGGTAACGTTGGCTGTCTCTCTTTTGTCTGCTCCTGCTGTTGTGTCTGGTCAAGACCGGGCGTTCGGGACGAATGAGGCCGATGCGCTCGGACGGGCCTTGATCGCGAACCAAATCGCCGCATATGGCCAAGTCAGAAACCCGATGTGGGACGCTGTGATCGATAGCGTCTTGTCAACGCTGCAGCGTGGGGTGGGCTACCCTGTTCTCCGAATTAACCACGTTGTAGTCGGTAACTCCGAGCAGAATGCGGCCGCCATTCCTGGGCATTCGATCATAGTCAACGCCGGGCTCATGCGGTTCCTGCAGGATCTGAGCGGAGTCGGTGGAAAAGCCCCTGCGGCCCGGAAGTCAGCATTCAAAGCTTTTCTCGCGTCCGTACTATCACATGAAATCGCGCACATTACACTCGGGCATACTGACTCACTCTTGGCAACAGTCAGTCGACTGGTGACAACGGCCGGAATTCCGGAATCGTTGTTGGCTAATCCACTTTCTTATCGCTCGATTGTTCAAGACACCTCTATCTCACTTGAGATGCTGGAACACTCGCGCGAGCGAGAACTCGCAGCCGATCGCGTTGGCGCGTTGTACCTCTTGAGGGCGGGATGGACCATTCAAACAGCAATGGACCTTTTTCGTGCTCTAGACTCGCTAGAGAGAAAGGACCCGGATTTTTACAAAACCGTCTCATACGTCCAGACGCACCCGCGATCATCAACCCGAGAAGCAGAACTGGAAGGATTTCGCGCACAGTTGAAGCTTCTCCAGGCCGATTACGACGATGCGGTGAGTTTGATACGCACTGATGTGGCGTTGCCAGCAGCCGTAGCACTGCTAGACACAGTACTTAGCTATTTCCCAGAGATGCTCCCAGCTTTACATACGAGGGGGACGGCATATCACCAGATGTGGCTTGAGACCGTTCCTGTCCCTGTCCAGAAGGTGCGCGCCTCCCTAATCACCTACAACTTCCGATTCCTGCCCATGATTCGCGGCGTGCCCGGCGATTTGTCGCTCTACCGGGCGGCTGAAACAGACTACCACTCGGTGATGGCTCGCGAGCCCCTTGCGGTGACATCAGTACAGCTCGCGCTCTTGGAGGCGTACGCAGGCGATTGCACAGCAGCGATCCAACACGCACGCTCGGCCGCATCCGATTCACTGAGCGCGAGCGTTGCCAACAATCGAGGAGCTGTGTTGCTGCTCTGCGGTAGACCCACCGAGGCATTGCAATTGTTTCGGAGAGCACAGCGGCTGGCCGGCACTACACCCGTGCCGTCGTTGGTTTTTAATCTTGCGCGGGCTATGAAGGATGCCGGAGATCCTCAAGCGCCGACATTGTTCAAGAGATACTTATCATTTGATGGAGCATCAGAATGGGCGGCTGAGGCGCGGCGCCAGCTAGGTATGGACCTCACAACTCAAACGGCGCAAGCGACTTCTCATCTAAGTCCGACCCCTGAAATTCAGGGGATAACTCTAGGTGACTCAGTTGCTAAAGTGCTCGGCCGATGGGGTACCCCCGCAGCTTTGAATGGTGACACAATAAGGGTCATGTCATTTCCTAGTCGAGGGGTGAGTATCGCAGTCGCTCCGAACGGCGGAGTTGTGATGATTGCTCTCCAAACTCGAGCAGCTGGGAGCGTCGACGGAATCCGAGTTGGCGATGCCGTTTCAGTTGCGCGAGCGACGTGGGGCATTCCAGCCGAGCAAGACGAGAATGATTTGATTTTCGACCGCGGAACATGGGCAGTCGTCACTCGTTCGCGTGGTTCG
>QIAJ01000215.1 GCA_003225495.1 Acidobacteriota bacterium | reverse complement strand
AGAAGCCCAACGTAAGCAGGAGCCGTGCGCCCGCGTTTTCTATGTCGATCTTAATTCCGAGTGACGAAGCGCCGAATCCAACGACCGTCTTCGCGATACCGTAAAGACCAATAGGCTGCGCCGTGAGCGCATCTTGAAAGAGTCCAATCAGAGCCCCTGTAAAAATCCCCGCCACCTGGCTGCGGCGCGCCATGGCGAAGCTGATCGTCACCAGCAACGGAAGATCAAAGAACGAGAAGAAGTGAAACTTGAGCGGCAACCATGCTTGTAGGAACACCGCGGTCAGAGGAATAAGAACGGTCGCAGGAATACCAAAGCGGTAAACCTCAACCTGCTCACCGGATGTGTATGTAATCGCCACGTTATTGTGGATGGTCCTGGGTCGGAGGCTGAGGTTTGGGTTCGGCAGGAGGCTGAGGTTTAGCATCCGCGGGTGGCTTGACTGGTTTTTCGGACTCCTTGGTTGCAGCCGCAGGATTGGCGGCAGTCTTCTGCACGGCCGTTCCCGATGCAGTTGCAGTGGTCGCAGGCTTGCGAGTCGCAGGCAGCGTCGTCGGAACGCTCCCGGCGGGGCCGATTGCTTTCGGTTTCGGTTGCCAAGAGTTGCTCTCCGGCATGGTTCCAGAAGACGGGGTCCCTGCATTCGCGTTGGCGCCAGTTGCTTGCGGCGCCTTCGGCGGCACCGATGGAAGACGCTCCGCCAGAACATCCGCCGCTCGCACCGGGCCAGACTGATCTGGCGTCGCTTGCCGCTCATCGACCTTGGTCACAATCAGAACTTCTTCCAGTTTGCTCAGGTTCGCCGTCGGCTTCACTCGAATGTTAAGAAAAAAATCCGAACCCGAAGAGACCTTGCTTACTCGACCGATCGGCAGGCCCTTAGGAAAAATTCGGTCCCCACCACTCGTCAATGCGAGTTCGCCGGCCGGAACCTGTTCGTCACTCAGCACTCGATCGAGCGCAACCTCGCCCGATGGCAAGCCGCGAAGAATTCCATTGATCCTTGATTTCTCAAGGATCGCGCCCACACCGCTGGTCTGGTCACTGATCAGCAATACCAGCGACGTCGAGCGATAAACGTGCAATACCTTGCCTACGATTCCGTCAGCCGTAATCACCGCCATGTCGGGCTTGATGCCATCTTTCTCGCCCTTATCGAGATAGATTGCGTGTGACTGCTCGCTCCCCGTTGATCCAATCACCTGCGCAGCCACTGTCTTCGAGATGAATTGTTCCTTGAAGGCCAGCAGCGCCTGCAACCGGTGCGCCTGTTCGGCATCCTGACTGATCCGAACCTGCTCCACGCGCATCTCTTCAATCTGCCGTTTCAGCTCGCGATTTTCCGCGCGCACACCGCGCAGGTACAGATAGTTGTGCCAGAGATTGCCGCTCGATGTCTGGACCCAGACCAGAGCCTTTTCCAGAGGAGAAACCGCGCCCACCGCCCATACCCGAATCAATCGGGAAGATTCAATGTCGGTGGTTCGCTTGACCTGTACAGCTAATCCCAGCACCTGGGCGAACAACACACCCACCAGCACAATCAGATTTCGGTAGCGGCCGAGGACAGTTTCCATAAAACAAGGTCTCAGGTCTTAGGTGTCAGGTCTCAGGAAAAGCCAACCTCGCGCTACCCGGCGTTTCCCCTTACAACTGCCATCCTGAGCCGTCCGGAGGCGAAGCCGGAAACCAGCGAAGGACCTGCTGTGTGCTCGACGGGGCGAAGCTCCAGGCTACTCGATCGAAATCTTCCGCAGCAGCTTGAAGTCCGACAACATCTTGCCCGTACCGAGCACCACGCTGCACAGCGGATCGTCGGCAATCGACACCGGCAGTCCGGTTTCCTCGCGGATACGCTTGTCGAGATTCTTGATCAACGCGCCTCCGCCCGTCAGGACGATGCCACGGTCGCTGATGTCAGCCGAAAGTTCCGGAGGCGTCCGCTCGAGCGCCACGCGGACCGCATTCATGATCGTCGAAATACATTCGCTGAGCGCCTCGCGAATCTCGCTGTCATCAACCGTAATTGTCTTGGGCACGCCTTCGATCAGATTGCGGCCCTTGATCTCCATGGTCCACAAGCAAGTTATATTTGCGTTTGAGGTAATTCATGATGGCCTCGTCCATCTGATTCCCCGCCATGCGCACTGAACGCGAATAAACAATGCCGCTAAGAGAAATGACTGCAATGTCGGTGGTGCCTCCGCCGATGTCGACGACCATATTGCCGCTTGGCTCTGTAATGGGCAGGCCGGCGCCAATCGCGGCGACCATCGCCTGTTCCACGAGATACACTTCGCTCGCCTTCGCGCGATAAGCGGAATCCATTACGGCGCGCTTTTCGACCTGCGTGATTTCCGAGGGCACGCCGATCACGATCCGCGGATGCACCAGCATCTTGCGGTTGTGCGCCTTCTGGATGAAGTAGTTCAACATCTTCTCGGTAACCTTGAAGTCGGCAATGACCCCGTCCTTCATTGGCTTGATGGCCACGATATTGCCGGGCGTCCGCCCCAGCATCTCTTTGGCTTCCTTTCCGACCGCCTCCACTTCGTTGGTGTTCTTGTTCAGCGCGACGATGGAGGGTTCATTGACCACGATCCCCTTGCCGCGCGCGTACACGAGAGTATTCGCGGTGCCGAGGTCAATCGCCAGGTCGCTCGAAAACATGCTGAACAGCGAGCGCAGATTGTGGAAGCGCGAGGCTCCATTGTGAAATCCGTTATTTGACATGGAATACTTCTCTCTTTTGGGCTGTTCCCCTATTTTATTGGATGTTCAGGCGACCTGCGCGCCCATTTGCCACTCAGTTGTTCCGAACACCAAAAAACCTACTGAATCACGACTTTCTCCTGGCGGGTATTCACACCGCCTTTGGAATTCTGCGCCGTCACCGTGATCAAATTCTCGCCATTCGGCAGAGGCGGCGTGAAATAGTGGAACGATCCGTCGTCCGCCACCAGCGGGACTTCCCTGCCGTTGACCATCACGCGCGCGCCGTTCTCGGTCTTGCCCAGTACCTCGATCACGTGTCCATGCTGGATAAATGGGTCGAGATCGAGCGACAGTTCCACCTTTTCCTGCGTTCTCGGGATGATCGTGAAACGGTTCTTCTCGCTCTCTACTGATTCCTTCCCACTAGCGTCATAAGACTGGATTGCCCAGTAGTACGCTCCTTGCCCAAGTCCGGTAACCATCACGTTCGGGCTTTCAACCTTGCGGTCCAGCAGCAGCGAAGAAAAATAAGGATTGTGCGAGATGCGCAGCCGGTAGCCCGCGGCATTCGCCATTGGTGTCCAGTTGAACTCCACGTCTTTCGATTTCTCGGTCGCCGCTATAAAGATCGGCATCATGTTCCCGGGCGCAATTGGAGTCGGCGGTCCGACTTCTTTGCCGCGATCCATCGCCTTCGACTGGTTCTGAAAACTTACCTTCTCCCAGTTCGACAGGCGAACCACTTCGCCATTGCGCTCGATCGCGCCGCTTCCCTTCTTCACCAGAATTTCATGCTGGTCGGCGCGTGGATCATTGCGCACCATCGCCGACGAATCCGGAGCCAGCGACGCCTTCGCGCCCGCGACAATCACCTGCGATTTCGACCCCTGCACATACGTCGCCGTCGTCAGGTCGACCGTGCCAGTTGTGACCGCTACTGCCACGTTGGTCTGCTGCTGATCATTGGCAGAGTTCTCTTCAATCACGATCAACGAATCCTGCTTCACGGCGTAGTTCGTGCCGTCATTGAAGACCACCTTCGCCATCCCCTCGGCGCCGGTCTGGACTACGTCTCCTTTTTCCAGCGGCACGTTGTAATCGGCTTTGATCCAGCTATTGCCATTCGCCTTGCGGACGCGGATCGTCCCATCCAGCGCGGTAAAGTGTGCCTGCTGCGATACCGCCGCCGACGTCTTCATCGGGGGCGCGAAGACCGCCACCTTTTCAAGCATTCTGCTGGCAAAGCTGCCCACCGCTTTTATGCCGGAATCGGTAAATTGTGGAAACGCCAAGTGCATGATTCCGGCAAAAATAATCCCCCCGCCCAGCATCATCAGCATGACGCTGCGATACGTCACCGTCTTCCAGGCGACGTAAATCCCCGGCTTGGCTTTATTCGACACGAGCCCCGCGAACCTTGTTCAAAGTTCTGAGAATATGGGTAATTTTCAACTAATGACAATCATATCTCTGTCAAGACGGGTAATGAACTTGGGTCGGGTGGAGAGGAGTTACGAAAGTGACCTGGACTGGACAGTGTCCGTCACAAAGCGAACCCTCAGTGTCTTCGGCAACTGTATGGTGGCAGGCAACATCACAGGCATGTCAAGAGCGTGAGCTGCCAGGCCACAAACTCCCCGAAGAGGCCTCATGAAGAAGAAGTCAGAATCTGAGCCCCCTGCGGTCGAGCAGCCTCTTTGGCTGGCTACGACCAAAATGCCTCGTCCCGCTGCCCTCAAGAAGGGTCTTCGCGCCGATGTTTGCGTCATTGGAGCCGGCATTGCCGGCATGACGACTGCCTATCTACTAGCCCGCGAAGGCAAGTCTGTGGTTGTCCTCGATAAGAATTTCGTCGGCGGAGGCGAAACCGCCAACACCACCGCCCATTTGTCGAATTTTCCCGATGCTACCTATCGCGAGATCGAACGGCTTCATGGCTTCGAAGGAGCACGCTTAGCCGCCGAAAGCCACACCGCAGCCATTACCCAGATCGAAACGATTGTGGCCGAAGAACAAATCGACTGCGACTTCGAGCGGCTGGACGCATACCTGTTTCTGGGGGAGGGTGACTCCGAACGTAATCTGTACGAGGAGTACGAAGCGACCCGCCGCGCCGGCGTGCTTGTCGAACAGCTAGCGGCCGTTCCAAACAATCTCGATCTTGGACCTTGCATCCACTTTCCAAACCAGGCGCAATTTCATCCCCTCAAATATCTCTCGGGACTGGCGATCGGGATCAAGCATCTCGGAGGCCGCATCTATGGCGGGACTGAAGTCCAGGAAGTGAAAAGCGGCAATGCATCCAAAAACAAAACCCAATCCAAAGCGGAAGGCGCGATCCAAGTAAAAGTAAAAACCGGGCCAACCGTTTTCGCGGACTCCGTGGTTGTAGCCACAAACACGCCCTTCAATGACTGGGTCACAATGCATACCAAGCAGGCTGCATATCGCACCTATGCCATCGGCGCCACAGTCCCGCCGGACTCAATTCCGAAAGCTCTGTACTGGGATACGGCTGACCCGTTTCACTATGTGCGTCTTCATCGTATACAAGTCGGGAGCAAAATCAGTGATGTGCTCATCGTCGGCGGCGAGGACCACAAGACCGGTCAAGCCGACGATGGCGATGAGCGATTTCAACGCCTCGCTGCATGGGCACGAGAGCGATTCCCCGGCATCACCAATGTGGACTATCGCTGGTCGGGACAGATCATGGAATCGATGGATGGGCTGGCATTCATCGGCAGAAATCCGGGCGACGATCCAAATATCTACATTGTGACCGGTGATTCGGGAGTTGGGATCACGCATGGCACCATTGCTGGAATCTTGATACGGGATTTGATCCTGAATCGAAAGAATTCCTGGGAAAGCCTCTACGATCCCTCCCGCAAGACCCTGCGCGCGACCGTGACGTTTGCTCGTGAAAATCTCAACGTAGTCGGTGAGTACGCCACTTGGATAACGCCTGGCGAGGTTGGCAGTATCGACGAAATCAAGCCCGGGACGGGCGCGCTCCTTCGCAGCGGCCTCTCAAAGATCGCGGCTTACCGCGACGAGGATGGAACCGTACATGAAGTCTCCGCCGTCTGTACTCACCTGGGCTGTGTTGTTGCATGGAATTCAGCTGAGAAGAGCTGGGACTGTCCCTGCCACGGCTCACGTTTCGATGTGCAAGGCAAAGTATTGAATGGGCCTGCCATTGCTCCGCTTGAGCCTCACTCCACAGAGAAGCCAAAGAAAGAAGATGCCGCATGAGCGGCTAGGAGCTTCGCTCCAAAGGTTCGCCACCCCTCCCTTGCCGCGTCTCCTGCCGGTTGTTAGCATGGAAGATCTGCACTGTTCCCCCAGGAGGATGCATGGCGACCGATACTATTACCGGCCCGGCAATATTGGGCAGCAACACCACCCGAACCCGTGTTTTCAAGAATTTCATTGACGGCGAATGGGTCGAGTCCCAGGGCGGACAAACCTTCGAAGACCGCAATCCCGCAGACAACCGCGAGGTAGTCGCCATCTTCCAGCGCTCGAACAAAGCAGATGTTGACGCCGCTGTCGACGCCGCAAAGCGCGCTTTCGCGAAATGGCGCCTGGTGCCGGCCCCTCGCCGCGCCGAAATGGTTTTCCGCGCCGCCGAAATCCTGATCGAACGTAAAGAAGACTATGCCCGCGACATGACCCGCGAAATGGGAAAGGTCCTGAAAGAAACTCGCGGAGACGTCCAGGAAGCAATCGACGCCGCCTACTACAACGCCGGCGAAGGCCGTCGTATGTTCGGTCCGACCGTACCCTCGGAATTGCCCAACAAATTCGCCATGGCCGTTCGTCAGCCGATCGGCGTCTGCGGCATGATCACACCATGGAATTTCCCGATGGCAATTCCCTCCTGGAAGTTGCTACCCGCGGTCGTTTGCGGCAATGCCTGCGTGATCAAGCCGGCCCAGGATACGCCACTCTCGACCTTCAATCTTGTTCAGGCTTTGACTGATGCAGGCGTTCCCAAAGGCGTTATCAACATCGTCACCGGATTTGGCACCGAAGTCGGCACACCCCTCACTGAGAATCCCGTCGTGCGCGCTATTTCGCTCACTGGATCCTCGGCCGTCGGCAAGATTGTTGGAGCAACTGCCGCCCAGAGTTTCAAGCATTGCTCGCTCGAACTCGGCGGCAAGAATCCGATGATCGTCCTCGACGATGCCAACCTCGACCTCGCCATTGAAGGCGGTGTCTGGGGAGCCTTCGGCACCACCGGACAACGCTGCACTGCCACCAGCCGCATCATTGTACAGAAAGGCGTGTACCGCGAATTCGTCGATCGTTTTGTAGCCCGCGCCAGGAAACTGAGGATCGGCAACGGGCTCGATGAAACCACCGAAATGGGCCCGGCGGTCAACGAAAACCAACTCAAGACCGACCTGAAGTACATCGAGATAGCGAAAGCCGAAGGCGCGAAGTTAGTCTGCGGCGGCAATCGCCTCGATAAAGGCGACTATCAGTACGGCTGGTTCCTGGAGCCCACCGTATTCATCGACGTCGATCCCAAGATGCGCATCGCGCAGGAAGAAGTCTTCGGCCCGGTAGTCGCAATCATCCCCTGTGACGGCCTCGAAGACGCCATCGAGATCGCCAACAACATCGAGTACGGACTGTCGTCAGCGCTCTACACGAAAGATGTGAATCGAGCCTTCAGCGCCATCCGCGACCTCGACGCCGGTATTACCTATATCAACGCTCCCACCATCGGCGCCGAAGTCCACCTGCCCTTCGGCGGCGTGAAGGCCACCGGCAACGGCCATCGCGAAGGCGGCATCGGCGCGATTGATTTCTACACCGAGTGGAAGTCTGTCTACGTGGATTATTCGGACACGTTGCAAAAAGCGCAGATCGACCGGCCGGACTGAGGAATCCGATGCTTACCAATAGCGAACCTGAGAGGACTCCAACGCGGGCTAGATTTCAGGCTGCATACAGCGCTGGCAGGCAGGCATCCATTGGAACTTCGCGGTGGAAATTCTCGGTCGCAGCCATTCTCGGTATCGTTATCGTGAATGTGTTGAGTGGGTGGGTTGCTTCGAAGTACTCTCTTTCTGAGTCCAAGACGTTCCTACTGTCTTTCATCGCGGTGATCTTTCTTGGACTAATAGCGGGTTTGGCATTAAGGCGCCGCGCGCGCCGAGTGATTCGCTGAGACACTGTATGCCCCTTACCCAATCCCGCGAAATAGCCGCTGCTAGCCGTCTGGAGCACGTCCGCTACGCCATCCGCGACCTCGCCTGCGTCGCCGACGAAGTTGCCAAACAAGGTCACAAGATCCTTCCCCTGAACATCGGCGACCCCCTAACCTTCGACTTCCAAACCCCCGCGCACATGATCGAAGCCGTTCACAAAGCCATGCGCGAAGGTAAGAATGGCTACGCGCCCTCGTCGGGAGTCAAAGGGGCGCTCAACGCAATTCGCGGCGAGGCGGCCCGCAAGGGCATCACTACCGTTCAGGACGTCTTCATCACTTCAGGCGTGAGTGAGACGGTAGACATCTGCCTGGCCGCGCTCCTTAATCCTGGCGACAATCTGCTGACCCCCTGCCCGGATTACCCGCTTTACTCGGCGGTGCTGGCGAAACTCGGAGTCAGCCTCAACGCCTATTACCTGAACGAGGAAGACGGCTGGCAGCCCGATCTCGACGACCTGAAGAAAAAAATCACGCCGCGTACCCGCGGGATCGTGCTGATCAATCCCAACAATCCCACCGGCTCTGTCTGCACGAAAAAGATGTTGGCACAGATCGCCGAACTAGCACGCCAGCACAATCTCGTAATTTTCGCGGACGAAATCTACGACAAGCTCATCATCGACGATGATCCCCACGTCGCAATCGCCGCTATCGCCCCCGACGTTCCGGTCATCACCTTCGGCGGATTATCAAAGAATTACCTCGCTCCCGGATGGCGCATCGGATGGGGCATTGCCAGCGGCGAAGCATCCGTGATCAAGCCCTACCTTGAAGGCATCAACAAATTGCTGCGCGCCCGCCTGTGCGCCAATCATCCCGAGCAGTATGCGATCAGGCCGGCGCTCGAAGGCCCGCAGGACCACCTTCCCGAAGTCAAACGCAAGCTCCGTTCACGCCGCGATCTCACGATGAAGTGGTGCGCCGAAACTCCCCGCGTCAGCTGTGTCGCGCCCCGCGGAGCGTTCTACGCCTATCCTTCGATCGACATCCCCGAGGGGGACGACGTCTTTGTCGCCGAACTGATCTGCCAGAAACACGTGATGGTCGTACACGGCTCCGGCTTCGGCCAGCGCCCCGGCACCCAGCATTTCCGCATCGTGTTCCTGCCGGACGAAAAAACACTGACCAGCGCCTATACGGCAATTGGCGACTTGCTGCGCGAACGATACCGGTAAGAGTAAGACCAAGAGACTCTTCGGCCAGCCGGCCACACTCCCACCCCTCACCTTCCGGCCCCTCACCACCGAACCTTCGTAACTGCCCCGCCCGCCCCTGCTTTCCTATACTTATTCCGGAGCATCCCTATGCGTCGAACCCTTTTAGCATTCGCCATCGCAGTGACTGGCGCGCTCGCCTTCGCTCAGAGCACCTCTCCTGAATCGCTCTACGAACACGGTATGGACGCCATCTCCGGAGCCGGCCCGTCGCGCAACGATCGCGATGCCATCGAGTATTTTCGCCGCTCAGCTGAAGCCG
Organism: Acidobacteriota bacterium; assembly: GCA_003225495.1. GTDB lineage: Bacteria > Acidobacteriota > Terriglobia > Terriglobales > Acidobacteriaceae > Acidiflorens. The sequence continues at coordinate 32,392 of QIAJ01000215.1, read as the reverse complement.
GCTACGGCCCCGCTCAAGTCGCTCTCGGATACTTCTTCGAGACCGGCACAATAACCGCCGGCAGTCAAAGCCAGGCCGTCGACTGGTACCGCAAGGCCGCTAACCAGGGCGATGTGCTGGCAGAATGGATGCTCGGCCGCAGTTACTTCAATGGTGGAGGCATTCAGCAGGACATGAGCGCCGCTGAGAAGTGGCTGAAACCGGCTGCCGATCAGGGCAATCCATTCGCCGCCTACTACCTGGCGAGAATCCTCGCGGACCGCGATTACGCGAAGGCTCCCGCAATGTACAAAGTCGCCGCCGATCAAGGCTTGCCGCCCGCCCAGTATTACTATGCCAAGGCTTTGAAAGAAGGCCGCGGAATCGAACTTGATCGCTTGAATGCTTACACCTGGTTCGTGGTCGCGCTCGACGCCGGATACTCAACCGCCCAGCGCGATCTCGCCGAACTCGACGGCGGAGGCTCCCTTACTACCGCCCAGATCTCCGACGCCAAAAGCAAAGCGCGTGAACTGGAACAAACCGTCATCCGTGCCGTCGCCGCCCGCGGATGTACCGGTTGGGACGGCGAACTGAACGAGTTTCCCAGCCCGCCCCCGGTCAGGCTGCAGCGTTTCTGCCGGTAACGGATGGGCTATTGACGCCTCTCCAAATAAGTACTATATTACTTCCATGTTTGGAGAAGCTGCCCTCGGCGCAGCGAATATTCAGATTCCCGGCATCGCCTGGGATCGCCCGGTAGACCTGTCCAGCAAAGCCGTCCAGGAAAAACTAAGCCCCACAGCGAACCGCGCCTTCTTCAGCCTGACGACTCAATGGAAGCTCCGTGACGAGGACGCCCGCAGTCTGCTCGGCGGAATATCCAACGGATCGTTCTACCAACTCAAACGCAGCGTTTCCAAAACTCTCGACCAGGACAAGCTCACGCGTATATCCCTGCTCATCGGCATCTTCAAAGCGCTCAACATTCTCTTCAGTCCGCAACTTGCCGATGCCTGGGTGCAGTTGCCGAATACAAATCCGATTTTCGCGGGCGACTCCCCACTCGGCTACATGCGCAGAGGCGGCGTTCCAGCGATGATCCGAGTTCGACAGCTTCTGGACGCGAGACGCGGCGGCTCCTAAAACGTTTAATCGCCGAGACGCCCAGGCCCCCTGAAGAAATGATCAAGAGTCTCGGCGCACTCTGCGTCTCGCCGGTTACCAAAATTGAAGATGCCCCCTAAGACGACCCATCTCGAACAAGACGACACCCGCCGCCTGATCCCGAATCGCTACTTTGAAGGCGGAGAAAGTGTGCTCTCGCGCCTCGGACTTCCCCCGGCACAAATGGCGCACCTGTACCAACTCGACGACGCCACCAACGAGCGCCTCGCAGGAGAAGCCAACCTGCTACCCGGGATCACCGTCCATGAACTCGTTTTCGGAGTGCCCCACTTCCACATCATCAACGCCGCCTTCACTCATGCCCAACCGCAAGGCAGCCGTTTCAACAATCCCGACCGCGGCGTCTGGTATGCAAGTTTCTCGATGAAGACCGCGCAGGCCGAAGTCGCATTTCACTATGCCGAATGGCTACGCGAAATTAACTGGCAGGAGGAAGAAACGGTAGCCTACCGCGAGTTCCTGGCCGATTTCCGCGGCAACTTTCACGACCTGCGCAACGATTCCGCGAGCAAGAAATATCTTCAGCCCGATAGTTATCGCGCGTCGCAGCGCCTCGGCCACCAATTGCTCACTCGAGGGTCAGCAGGAATTGTTTATCCCAGCGTCCGCCATTCCGGAGGAACTTGTCTAGCCTGCTTCCGTCCTGCGCTGGTAGGAAATGTGAGAGAAGGGGCGCGGGTGACATTCACGTTCCCCGATGCAATGCACCCACCGAAGGTGCGGGTCGCTCGCTAAGTGGGACCATTCATCGCTGGTCAGCGATTTTAAGAGAACTGAGCCCGGTGATTCAGAGTCCCGGCGGTGTTTTCAGCTGGTCTGATACCGGATCGAGGAAGCTCCGATCCAATGCCGAATCCAGCGCCATCCGCAACTTGCGATGATCGTCGTCGCCGAGTGCCACAAACCGGAACGGTTGCAGACAGGCTGCCTGGAACTTGCGGACCGGCTGCAGCATTTCTGCCATGCCGTGAATCGCCCCCGAGCGGGTATGAAAAGCAATCTCTTCCGCCAGTGATTCAAATGGATTGAAGTTTTGCGCGCGCCCGCTGGCCGCCTTCGGCTCGGATGGCCGCAGCCACCGATCCGTTCAACTGTACCCGCGGGGAGCGCCGGCTGGAGTTGGTTTGGGGGAAGTGTGTCATAGCCGCTAAGACTATGACACGATTGGTCGTATTCCGGCAGGTTACCAAAGCGCTTGTCCGCAGGCGTCGCTGCCCGCCCCGATCCGGTTACGTTTCCAACCCGCAGCAGTCTGCGATAATAACCCCAGTCACTTTCCGGATCGCGCCCGGGACGGTACCTTTGTGCAACCAGCTGTTGATAAGAAGAACTTTGCCGCAGAAAAGGCGTTCGGAGACATGAGCAATGGCTAAACGATCAGGTTTCTGTGCAGTGCTCGCAGTTTGTTTCCTGACTGCGATGTTGACCGGCTGCTCGCAAGATCCGAACGTGCGCAAGCAAAAGTACCTGGAAAGTGGCCAGCGCTATTACGACAGGGGGAAGTACCGGGAAGCGGCCATCCAGTACGAAAATGCGATCCAGGTAGACGCGCGTTTCGCCGAGGCCCACTACAAATTGGCGCTGGCGGAAATGAAGCTACAGCAGTGGAACGATGCGTTCCAGCAACTGACCCGCACCATCGAACTGCAGCCTGAGAATTACGCCGCCCACCTCGATATGGCAAACATGCTTATCGCCAGCCGCCCCCCGCAACTCAACGAGGCCAAGGAACACCTTGATCTCCTGACCCAGAAGCAGGCCGAAAATCCCGAAGTGTTTGTAGCACTGGCAAATTATCACGCTGTGAACAATGCCATGGGGCCCGCGCTGGCAGCCATGCAGACCGCTCTTCGACTGGATCCCAACCGTTCCGATTCCTATCTCAACATGGCGCTTCTGCAAGTGCGCGTCGAGCAATGGGACGCGGCCGAGGCAAGTTATCGAAAAGCGGTAGAACTAAGTCCGAACTCCACCAACGCGCTGGTTTCCCTGGGCAATTTCTATCAGGTGCGCGGCCGTTTTCCCGACGCGGAGCAACAGTACCGGCGAGCGATTGACAGCGCGCCCACCGATCCCGAACCTCGCGGTTCCCTCGCTCGTCTGTATCTGGCCGAAAACAAGTTCAACCAGGCTGAGGAGCTACTCAAGCAGGCTAAAAAAGACTTCCCCGACAACTCGACTGGCTACCGCATGCTCGGCGATTTTTATTTCGCAAACAACCGGCTGGATCAGGCCACCACGGAATATGCCTCGCTCTATCAGGACCATCCGAAAGATCTCACCGTCAAGAAATACTACGTCCAACTCCTGATTCTGAAAGACCGGATCGACGAAGCAGCAAAACTGAATGAAGAGGTGCTCAAGGTCGCGGCAGATGATGCTGATGCGCTGATTTGCAAAGGCCAGATTGAGATCCATCGCGGCAAAGCTAGCGCCGCGATCAATACTTTGCAGGGCGTGCTCAAAAACGAACCCGCTAACGCTGTGGCCCATTACCAACTGGGACTGGCCTTTGATCTAGCCGGCAATCTGAGCCACGCGGAAGCGGAATGGCGCGAGTCGATTCGCTTGCGTCCCGACCTGTCAGACGCCCATCGTGCCTTGGCCGGCGCCGCCATCCGGCGCAGCGATCCCAATGCCTTGGCGCTCGAAGCCGATCAGATTATCCAACAGCAGCCTGAGTCCGCCGATGGATACTTGTTACGCGCCGTCGCTGAAATCGATCGCAAACAGTTTGCCGCCGCCGAGGACTACATCAAGCGTTCGATTCAACGAGCCTCGAACAACGCGGCCGCCTACGTGCAACTCGGTAACCTGCGCATGGCGCAGAATAATCTCTCTGAAGCTCAAAAAGCATTTCAGCAGGCGCTCGATCTTGATCCAAATTCCACTGACGCCCTCGGCGGTGTGCTGAATGTATATCTCATTCAGAAGCAGATTGACAAAGCCCTATCAGTTGCCAACGCGCAGCTTGCGAAGTACCCGAAGAATGCAGGTTTTCACATCATCGTCGGACGTCTATTGTTCGAGCAGAAGAAGGATGCCGCTGGCGCCGAAACCGAATTCAGGCGCGCCACGGAACTAGACAAGAATAATGTCGAAGCCTTAGTCAGCCTGGGCCGCGTGCAAGCCGATCAGGGGAAGCAAGACGAGGCGCTGCAAACCTATCTCGATGGCGCAAAGAGCAATCCCAGGGAAACGGTCTTTTATTTGTTAGCCGGAGGCATCTACGAAAGCAAGCAGGATTGGGATAAAGCAAAGCAGGTGTACCAGCGCGTGCTGGAGATCCAGCCCGATAATCCTCTGGCCTCAAACAACCTTGCTTACGTAATACTGCAGCAGGGCGGCAACGTCGATGTCGCCCTCGCGATGGCCCAGACCGCCCGCCGCCAACTTCCGGACAATCCCAGCTCCGCCGACACGCTCGGATGGGCGTTCTATCACAAGGGCGTTTACAACTCTGCCATCACTCTGTTCAAAGAAGCTGTAAAGAAGGAACCAGAAAACGCGACCTACAATTACCACCTCGGCCTGGCCTACGTGCGCAGTGGACAGGCCGCCCAGGCCCGGCAACAGCTCGATCGCGTAGTCAAGATCAAGCCCGACTCTTCGGAAGCCAACGATCTGAAACAGGCCCTGGCACAGCTCAAGGGATAACCACGGGAAAAGCCCGGCACTGCCGACTAGCACCGTAAAGAGACGAGTCCCGTTAGGAAGAGATAAGGGACTGTCTTGCTCGGTTCTCCCTCCTACGACAGACTCACTCCAAACCTCTCCCTCAAAACGGCAATCCGTTCCTCATCCGTCAACCTTCGCTCCTGACGCACTCCATCGCACGTCTCAATCAACCTGTCGCCAGACACTGTTATCCGCCCGGCGGGCGTCGCCACCGAACACACCCGCTTGCGTGTGAAAGGCGAATCGGGCGAAGTCTGATGGTAGTGACACATCGTCTCAAATTCCGAGAGATCTCGCGGCTGCAACGTGAACAGATATTCCTTTTTCCACGCAGCATTCGCATTCGATTCGAGGCACAAACCGCCGCCAGTAGAAATGAGTCGATACCCTTTACCGAACTGCTTCTGATCGAGATCAGGTTCCAATACGAGCGGCTCAATGAAAGAATCTCCGAACCCAACATCGACTAGCCAAGGTTCGTCAAGATCAACCCGCAGCGCAAGATGATCAAACTCAGGACCTTCGCTGCCGTCGGCGTTGCTGACCCGAGCCGATAGCAGCGTCACCTTGAAACCTAAAGCGCGCAGCAGCGCGGCGAACGCTCCGTTCATCTCGTAACAAAAGCCGCCGCGCTTCTCTTCAACAATTTTGCGCAGAAAGCGGTTTTCGTCGCAGATGATATTGCGTCCCAGGGAAATATCGAGGTTCTCAAAGGGAACGGCAAACATGTGCGCGCGATGGAGGGAACGCAGAGTCTCGGCGTTCGGAGTTAGGGAGCCTTCGTAGCGGATGCGATCCAGATAGGCGGGAACGTTCACGGTCACGTCTCACTAAACCGGCAACTCTTCCTGCATCCAATCGCTTTCGCGTTCGATCTTGACCTCGCCGCAAAGGTCCAGCACCAGCTTTTCCAGGATCAGCCGCTTGCCAGGAGGATTCGAACGCAGCGCCAAATCCGCCCGCGCCACCAGGCGAATCGCACGCGTCAACTCTCGCTTCGATTTATAACGCCGCGCCTGTCGGATAATGTCATCCGCCGCAAACGGAGGCACACGAAAACCCTGCCACAAAGCTGCCCACAGCATGCGCTGGTCGCGCACATTGCGCTCCAGAATCACCAGCATCTGACGGAACGTTTTGGCTAGCATGTACAAGTGGCCAATGGCAGCTTCCTCGCCGTCACCCGTCGAAAGCATTGCGTCCAGCACTTCCAGTGCATGCACACGATCTTTGGCTGAGATGGCGTCCGTCAATTCATAAAGTGATCTCTGCTTGGCCGCGAGCACCATCGTCTCAACATCGCCGAGCGCAATTTTCCTCTTCTCGCCCACATACAACATGAGCTTCTCGAGTTCATTCGAGATCATCATCATGTCGCCGCCGAGCGCGTCCACCAATTCGCGCGCACCGTCGGCATCGATTTTGACATCTCGCGTAGCGCAGTACTCCCCGATCCAACGAACAGCCTCGCCCTCTTCCACCCGCGCCAGTTCCACGATTCCACAAATCGGTCCCAGATCGTCGCGGATCTTCTGATAACGGTCTTTATCCGTCATCTCCATGCGGCGCGCGTCCGCGGGGATGCTGATGTGGTCAGCGACAAAAACCAGCAGCGCATCAGGATTCGGATTCTTGCAATATTCCGCGATCGCCGCGATCTTCTCTTCGTTCGATCCCCGCCCAAACAACTGCTTCACTCCGCGCACGAAAAATACCTGAAAAGGCGCCATCAGCGAAGGTGTGCGCGCACGGTCCAGAACCTCCGCCAAAGAAGTCTCGCTCAAATCGAATTCAAATACTCCGAAATCCATAGCATCGGGAGCAATGAGATGCTGGAGAATGGCGTCCCGGCAACGCTTACGGAAAAACGCTTCATCGCCCACGAACACATAGGCTGCCTTCAGCTTGCGCGATTCAAGCTCGGATAGAAACCGGTCCGCCTGGGTAAAGCCACGCATCAGTAGCCCTCCAGGATGTTGGCAACCAGCGTTCGAGCGAAATCCCGCGACAGGCGGTCCATTGCCGACGAGTCTTCTTCGAAGAAACTCGGCAGTTCACGCGACAACTCATATTGCTCATGAAACAAGTAGGCAGGGTTCTGGAAGAGCACCTTCCCGTCGCGATCCGTCAATGTCACCTGCATGCTCACAGTGACCAGCATGCTGGCCGCACGCCCGGTTTTCGAATCATAGGCAAGCGGGCTGGCGGTTGCCGATAAGACTGTCCCTTTCAGCACCGCATCCGCGTCGGTCTGCGCTTCATGGATCACGTGCAGTTGAGTCCGAGTGTTGAATTCGCGCACCACAGCGTCGGTCATGACCTGTTCCACCCGAAACGTTGGGCTCTGGCTCACAAAACCGGGTATGGCAAGCGTACGAACATTTTGCGGCAGTGTTACCGCGTGTCCTGCGGTATGGTATCCGCAACCAAAGCAGGCGAGACTTGTTGCAAGTGCCAGCGCCGCGGCGGGCCTTTTCATTGAATCTGACCTCTTGGCCGGGACGCGGTCATCGTCTCCGCGCACTCCACTGCCGTCAGAGCCGATAGCCGCAGGTTGTCCGTGGCCGCCCACAACCAGACTCCATTCTCATGATTCGCATCACGCGCCAGCGACACCAGAATATCCCCCTGCCCAGCCGCACTGACGTTGTTCGGCACGTCTTCTGCGCCGCGCGCAAGCACAATGTGATCGCCCGTCAAAACCTGCGCAAAGTCTCCAAGGGCGACAGCCTTCTCCATCTCAATGTAGACAGAAAAGGCATGCCCATGAAAGATCGGCGCCTGAACCACAAGCAGCGAGGGTCCGACGCCCGCGGGCGCGACCAGTTTGTAATGCTTCAGAATTCTTTGCGACACCGAATCCAGGGCGGGCGCGGACCTCGGCCCGTAGCGAGCAAGCATGTTGAATGCAACCTGGGCGTCGAACACATTTTTTGGTAGCTCCTGGAACGAGAGTAGATTTATCGTCTGCTCGTGAAGTTCGTCCATACCCTTCTGCCCGTGCTCCGACGCGGGTTCATAGACCGTCGCGACGAAGCGCTGTACCTTGCCGGCCTTCGCACTGCGCAAACTTAGCAGCGCGAGAACCGTGGCCGCCGGATGGGCCGTCACCACTGGTGCTGGCTGCAATTCCGGAGGCATTGGCTGGCCCGCTTCGCGTTCGATCCAGGGAGATCGGATCACCGCACCTGCCTCATCTTCTAACGCAAACGAGAGATCGACGATCGTGTTGCCCAGATCGCGCGCAGCCTTCCACGTAGCGCGCGTGCTTTGCTGATCGGAGGCAAAGAAGGTGAAGTCTACGCGCTCGAACTGTTCCGTTCGAATGATCTGGATGAAGCTCATCTCATCGCCGAGAGCCTCCAGGCGACCTAATGACTCGTCGTCGTCCAGCAGGCGCACATCGACTGCCGGGAAGTTGCGGTCCTTCAAGACTTCGGCGATTTCCTTTCCCTTCAGCGTAGAGGCGCCGACGATCGCCACACGATAAAGATTGGTGCCGTGTAGATCAGCATGCGAGGCCGGTTTTGAGAGAGAACTCATGAAGTCTGAGATGCCTCGCGATACGTGGGGGGTGCAGGAGGATTCTTACGGCGAAAGATCCACATCAAACGCCACAGTACTCCCGAAGCCATATACAACAATGCAATCGCAAACAGCACCGGCCCGGAGAAAAACCAGATCAACGCGAACAGAATCCCGAGGATTACGATCAGCTGGAATGGACGTCGAGAACGAAAATTAATGTCCTTAAAACTGTAGAAACGCCACGTGCTCACCATCAGGTAGGAGATCACCACCACCATCATGAGCCAGCTCAGCGAAGTCCACCAGGAGACGATTGGTACGCCATCCGAAAAATGCACTACCGCCGCGATCACACCTGCTCCCGCCGGAATCGGCAGACCGACAAAATACTTTTTTCCGGGACGTCCAGGATTGGAAGGTTGCGGATTGCTCGTGATGTTGAAGCGCGCCAGTCGGCTCGCCCCTGCCATCAAGAATGCAAAACAGAAAACCGAGCCCAGCTGTACGATCTTCAAACGCATGGCAGGATCGATCGTTCTCGGCAACAAGTGAAAACCCCACATCCAAGCCAGCAATGCGGGCGCGACGCCAAACGTCACCACATCTGCCAGTGAATCCAGTTCTCGGCCAAAAGCGCTGTCGGTGCGAGTCATGCGTGCGATACGGCCGTCCAATCCGTCAAATAGCACCGCGAAGCCAATCGCCTTCGCAGCAAAATCAAGATGCCACGGCTCGGCCGAAGTAGAGGTGACAGTCTGGAGAATTGCGTAAAAACCAGCGGCAATGTTTGCCGTTGTAAATAACGACGGCAGGATATACATCCCCTTCCGCATCTTGCCGCGTTGACGGTCCGACTCGCGCCGAAGATTCTGCGACTCGTCCATTCAGCGAGCCTCCCGTCTTCCGGTTAATACCGGCTCCGGCGCCGCTGCGACCGGAAGAACTGCAACCACGGACGCCCCACCCTTCACTCGATCACCAACCTTCACCTGAATCGCAGCATCGCGATCCAGCAGCACATCAACTCTCGATCCGAATTTGATTAACCCGATACGTTCGCCCCGGGCCACTCGATCTCCAACCTTGCGATTGAAGACAATTCGTCGCGCCAGCAATCCCGCAATCTGCTTGAAGACCACCGTGCGCCCTTCGCCTTCGACGGTAACGATGTTTTGCTCGTTCGCCTCCGGCGAATTTGCTCCCATCGCATTCAGGAACTTCCCACGCTGGTAGCGCACATCCCGGATCACTCCCGCAATAGGCGAACGGTTAACATGCACATCGAAGACGCTGAGAAATATGCTGATCCGCTGCTGCGAAGCTCCACCAGACGTCCCAACTGAGACATCAGTGACCTTACCGTCACCCGGCGACACGACCACGCTCGCGCCCTGCGGAATCTGCCGCTCGGGATCACGAAAGAACCACAGAAGAAATGCGCCCAGAAGAATCACGGGGACAGCATACGGCCACGCTGTCAGCCATACCAGCAGGGCGGCAGCAATCCCGCAACCCACTCCGTAGAAGTAGCCGTCACGGACCATGGAACTCCTGATTAATTATAGAGCGGTCAGCGGCTCACCACCTAACTGCAATAAAAAAAGGCGCTTAGGAGCGCCTGGTACAAAAAGGAACGGCACAGTGCAACGGCGATAACGATGCCCCGGGGACCGCCTCGCGGCCCGCCAAGCCTTTACGCGGATTGCCGCTGGAACTGCTGCTCGATATACAGCATCTGGTCTTTCAGACGCAGCTTCAGCTTCTTCAGCCGGACTTCTTCTAGTTTTTCGTCTTCGGTGAGGTAACGCTTCTGTGTGAGGGACTCGAGTCTTTGGGAGAATTGCGAATGCTCCTGAGCCAGCCGCCGGAATTCATCATGGCCAGTCAGGAGTTGGTCTCTCGAAGTCAGCATCCGTGCAGACCTCCTGGGTTTGTTACCATTCGGTAAAAAGGTAGCACAGGCCAAAAACCCGTTCAATGGATTTTCATATGTATTTTCCACAGTTGGTAGATGACCCATTTCACGGGCAAACTGCAACGCTCATTGTGCATTCGTAGACCATTGACTTTTAGACTCATCGGGTTAGCTCGTATTTCCTGTTCACTTTAGGGGGCGATGATCGTACAAAATCGCGTCTTCCTCTGGATTTTTGTAGTAACGAAGACGCCGGCCTGATTCACGAAAACCCTGCTTCTCATACAGGCGCCGCGCCGCCTTGTTTGACTCGCGCACCTCAAGCCAAACTGTGGAACCGCTGTTTCTTTCAGAGTTGCCCAACAGTTCTTTCAGGAGCGCAGCGCCGATCCCGCGCCGGCGAAAGTTCTCGTCGACGACAATATTCTCGAGCTCGCAATCACCCGCGATAATCCTCGCGCAAACAAATCCTGAAATTTTCCGGATACCTTCCTCTGCGATCAGAACGATTCCCGAGTCCACCCGAGCTAGATATTGCTCCTGCGTCCAGTGTGCAGCGGTCGCGGCACCTTGCTCGAGAGCGAGAAGGGCTGGCACATCGTTCAGACTCGCGGAACGAATCATCAACGGCATTCAAATCACACTTTGGGCTTGGAGAAAATCTCGGCGTCGGTGCGCCGGATGTAGTTGGCTTCCAGATCTTCGGGCCGGATTGCTTCACCCCGGCGGATGCGATCCCAACCCAGTCGCGCGATCTCATTGCTGATGGGATAGCTGATTTGTTCAACGCAAAAACCCGCGCTCCTCGCGAACTGGGCAATGTTGGTGTCGGGAGTGACAACGAACTGGCCCTTTGACTCCGAAGAGAACTCTTCTCTGCTTACCAGTCGCTCGCTGTGCATTCGAACCGTTGGCCCGAGTTCGTAGTCACCCACATAAAAATCACCGCGGCCCGCGTCGAGCAGCGAGAAGACGCGCCCTGCTTCACGTCCCGTCCGCGCAACCACCTCCAGCAATGAAATCGCCGCGATCGGCTTGCGCAGAATTTCCGCCATCGCTTTGATCGCCGCCAACCCTACGCGCAGTCCCGTAAACGAGCCAGGCCCGGAGACGACCACGAATCCCGCAAGATCGCCTTTGCCGTATCCATGCTTTTGAAGAAGCACTGCAGTTTGCGGGACTAGCTTCGCTGAGAACGTTCCACCTGCGAGAGCAATTTCTTCGACGATCTCAACAGTGCTGCCACTTGCCGTCACCCGAGCCAACGCCATGCTTCCGTTTTTCCCGGAGGTATCCACCACCAGCAGCAACATGGATCAGGCCGCCCCGCTGATCGCAGGGTGCTTCAGTGGCTTCAATTCGCCCAGGATGGTAGGGATCAATTCTGCAACCGTCGGGTGAATGTGCACCGCGCGCTGGATCACACTGTAGGAGCCCTTCGCAGACATCACGTCGAGGACGCAGTGCACTGCCTCATCCCCGCCGGTGCCAAGCACCGCCGCGCCCAGAATTTCTTTCGTTGCAGCATCGACCATGATCTTCATGAAGCCTTGCGTCTCACCTTTTTCAATCGCACGCGAAACTCGCGTCATTGCGCGCTTCCCCACCAGCACACCGCGTCCGGAAGAAATCGCTTCCGCTTCGGTCATCCCGGCGCGGCCCAGCGGCGGGTCGATGAACAATCCATACGTCGTGATGCGATCGCTCACGCGCCGGGGATCCCCATCCAGCAAATTTGCCGCGACAATCTCGTAGTCGTTATAAGAGGTATGTGTGAATGCGCCCTTCCCATTACAGTCGCCCAGAGCCCAGATGCCCGGAACGTTTGTTGTCAGCTGATCGTCGACAAGGATGTAACCGTGTTTATCGGTGGCAACCCCCGCCTTTTCGAGGCCGAGATCATCCGTATTAGGACGGCGTCCAACTGCCAGCAGCACGTGCGATCCAAGCACCTCGGACGCGCCCTGTTCGCAATCGACTCCGACAGCGATGTCGTTGCCTTCTCTTCGGAACGCAATGCACTTCGCATTCAGCCGGACGTTGACGCCTTCATTCTCCACGATCTTCAGCACCGCTTCCGATACGTCAGTATCTTCGCGCTTGATGAGCCGCGCAGCCATTTCGACGATCGTCACTTCGCTACCGAAACGCCGGAACATTTGCCCGAACTCCAGCCCGATGTAACTTCCTCCCACAATCACCAGATGCCGCGGCAGAAAATCCACATCCATCATTGACGAGTTCGTGAGATAAGAAATCTGATCGATCCCCGGCATCTCTGGAACAATCGCGCGTCCACCGACGTTGATGAAAATCTTCGAGGCAAAGAGGCGCTCCGCACCGACGCTCACTTCCGTCGCCGATTCGAAGCGTGCATGGCCCTTGTAAACCGTTATGTTCGAGTTGCCTCGCATCCACTTTTCAACGCCGGTTGCGGAATCAGCAACGATGCCATCCTTGCGCTCCTTCACCTTCTTCATGTCGACGCGGACTTCTGCGGCGATGTTGACCCCATACTCGCCGCCACGCCGCGCAAGATGCGCCGCATAAGCGCTAGCGACCATCGCTTTCGTCGGAGTGCATCCCGTATTCACGCACGTTCCACCAAACTTATGGCGTTCGATAAACGCAACCTTCATACTGGCCCCGGCCAGTCGGTTCGCCAATGCAGGCCCAGCTTGTCCCGCGCCGATCACGATAGCGTCGTAATTAGTGCTCATGCGAATCGCCCTCGACCAGCTCCAACAGAACCCCGCCCGCGCTCTGCGGATGGACAAATATATATCGATGCCCTCCCGCCCCGATCTTGATTTCGTTTGAAACCAATCGCACTCCATCTTTCTGCAGCTTTTCCACTGCCGACTCAAGATTCGGAACCCGGAGGCAAATATGATGGAGACCCTCGCCCCTCTTAGCGATAAACTTCGCAATCGTCGACTCGTCCGAAGTAGCTTCCAGTAACTCCAGCCGGGTCTCACCGGCGGGAATCATCACAACACGCACCTTCTCCTGTTCAACACTCTCTACCGGCGAAACCTTCATCCCCAGTTTCTCGTAAATCGCCTTCGCCGCCGTCAGCGACTTCACCGCGATCCCGAGATGATCGATGCCGAATTCCATGGAGACCTCTATATCACTGTCATACCGAGCCCTTGCGGAGTCCGCGTTCTACTTTGCTGCGCCGCGCACAATCTCCTCCACCAGCGTATACGGATCGCGCTTATGCTCCGCGATTTCTGCAGCGTATCGCTCCAGGCGGCCCCCATCCACCTGCGCCCGCGCCATCTCGAGCATCGCATCGCGCAGCATCTCGATCAGCCTTTCCTGCCAGTTCTCAACATTTTTCTTAAACGCCAGATTTTCATTCTGCAGATACGCCTCGTAACGGCTGATCGCGTCCACGAGTTCCGTCGTCCCTTTGCCCTCGCTCGCAACTGTCTTCACAATGGGCGGTGTCCATCCATCATTGCGGGTAGCGAGAGATTGCAAAGACAGAATCTCACGCTCCACCCGCTCAGCCCCCTCGCGGTCGCTCTTGTTGATCACGAAGATGTCGGCAATTTCCATGATGCCCGCCTTGATCGTCTGCACATCGTCTCCCATCCCGGGCACGAGAATAACGACTGTCACATCCGCCAGCCGCACAATATCGACTTCATCCTGACCCACCCCGACGGTCTCAATCAAAATGCGATCGCGCCCCGAAGCATCGAGCACGGTAGCAACATCCGCTGTCGTGCGCGCCAACCCACCCAGCGCCCCTCGCGTGGCCATGCTGCGGATATAAATTCCCGGATCGGCGTGATGGTCCTGCATACGAATCCGGTCTCCCAGAATCGCCCCGCCCGTATAAGGACTCGTCGGATCTACCGCAATAATGCCAATCGTCTGCTTCTCTTTGCGATAGTGCTTGGCGAGTTGATCGACTAGCGTGCTCTTGCCCGATCCCGGCGCGCCTGTCAGTCCAATGATGGTCGCCTTGCCCGTGTGAGGGAACAACGCTTTCAGAAGTTCCGATGATCCAGCAGAACGATTTTCAACCGCAGAAATGGCGCGCGCCAGGGCCAGAGGCTCGCCTGAGCGCAGCCGCTCAATCGATTGCTGTATCTGCTGATTCAACCTGCCAGTGTAAAGCACACCGAGGAAGTGGGGAACTCCTGTGCCTGGAGAGTGCTAAACCGCGATCGCCGTCGGATGCTTTGGTTGGTACAGTCCGATTTTGCCGCCGCCGGGCAGCACCATCGTAGTCAGACTTCCCCATCGCTCCTCGTGCACCGAGCCGCACTCCACGTTCTTCGCCTTAAGCGCCGCCATCGTAGCCTTCAGGTCGTCGCACATGAAGTACAGCTCATGCAGGTCGTTTTTATCGGAAGGATGAAACGCGGCCTCCACCGGAGGTAACGCAAAAATCAGCCAGCCGTGTCCGGCATCGACGGAAGAAAACTTGAGCACATCGCGGAAAAACGCGCGATCGGCGTCGGGATTTTTGCTATAGACGATAACGTGGGCGCCGGTAATCATGCCGAACCTCCGGGGAATGGTGCGCGTTCCTAGCTTCCTGTCGCGATCGAAGTCGTGACGCCATTCACGGGTGGCATGATCGGAGTGCGCCGACGATCCCTGCTCCACACTCGAAAAAGTCGATAGCTGCTCATCAAAAAGATCGCAACCAGAATGACCACCGCCCAAGGCAACGCCTTTGCCATGATCAAGGTGACCAACGTCGTCAGTTCAGCCGCCTTCGCTTCGGACAGGTTAGGCGCGCTTATCCCTAAGAGCAGTTGCGCTTTCAGCAACCAGCAAAACATCGCTCCGCCAGCGACGTCGAGAAGCAATCGCCAGAAGGCTCGGGACGTCGTCCAGTAGGGCCTAAACAGATTCACTCCCGACAATGCGAGACTGCACATGGCCAGAACCGTATAAGCCCAGAAAAAACTCCGCCACGCCAGCGCCAACATTATCTTCGCGCCGAATAAATCGATGACCGGTCCCGGCCACAGCACCTGACAGAAGAACGTGAAGAACACAACGAGAGCACCAATCTCAACCAGCGAATTGCCGCGCGGAATCCGGTTCGGATCTTTGACCGGCGGCAGCTTGCGCGGGTTCCAGCAATCCAGAAGCTTGACCTTGATGCCGGTCCGCTCGACGATCGCGAAAACGAGTGTCGTAAAAAAGGAACAAAATACGATAGTCGCCAGCATATTGCCCATATTGAGATATCCGCGATCCGCCGGATCAAAAATCAGAAATCCGATCTATATGAGGAAGCGCGGAACCACACAGCCGAGCAACAGGATCCCTAGGAAAAACCGGTAGGCCGGAAACAGAGTCGGCCCGATCAGATAGCGCTGCGGCAGAAAACGGGACGCCACCTCCCACGGTGACCCGCAGCGTTTGAGAATCGCCTCCAGTTCGGAATCCGTCAACGTACGGCCGAGCTCCGCTTGCTTTGCCTCTATTTGCGAGTGAAGGTCCTCGGACAATTCCGCAACAATGTCCGCTTGTTGCTTCTTGGGAAGGAAGAATTTTACAGCCTGTAAATATCGGTCTACTAGTTCCATGTCAAACTCCTTAAAGAATCCCGTTTAGCGACGTGTTGATGCTTTGCCACTCCGCAGCCAACTGTTTCAGCACCTGCTTGCCCTCAGAAGAGAGTCGATAGAAGCGCTTGTTGCGTTTCTCTTCCTCCCTCCATTCGCTGGTCAGAAGTCCATGGCTCTCCAGCCGGCGCAACAGCGGGTAGAGCGTGCCCTCGTCAATCTCCATGCCCTGCTCATTCAGGGCTTTGCGCAGCGTATACCCGTAACGCTCGGTCTTGAGTTGCGACAACACGGCCAGACTCAAGCAGCCACGCCGCAGCTCTAGGCGAAGGTTCTCGAAACGGTCCTGGTTGCTGGTACTTTGCGACATATAGTGTACGTTACATACTGTATATCGCATAGTATACGAGGTCAAGCGATTTCTTGATCTCGTAAAAGTAGCTCAGAACTGTGGTTTTGTTGTGGGAGGGTGGAGGGCGCGCATCTTGTCGGGAGCAGCGTTAGTCTTTCAGCAATTGCCGCGCAATCACCAGCCTCTGGATCTCGCTCGTGCCCTCGCCGATCGTGCACAGTTTCACATCGCGATAGAACTTTTCTGCCGGGTAATCCTTAATGAACCCGTAGCCGCCATGAATCTGCACTCCTTCATTGGCACACTTGACGGCTACTTCCCCGGCATAAAGCTTGGCCATGGACGATTCAAGAGTCGTCTTCATACCGGCATCCTTCATGGCTCCAGCGCGAAGAGTAAGCAGTTTGGCCGCTTCGATCTCGGTCGCCATGTCAGCTAGCTTCCACTGGATCGCCTGGAATTCGCTGATCGCCTTGCCAAACTGCTTGCGCTGCTTGGAATATTTCAGCGCCGCATCGTAGGCTCCTTCCGCCATGCCCAACGAAAGCGCGGCAATCGATATTCTTCCTCCATCGAGCACCCGCATCGCGTCGATGAAGCCGTTCCCTTCTCCACCTAGCAGATTTTCAGTCGGCACGAAACAATCTTCGAAAATCAATTCCGAAGTGTCGCTGGCACGCAGTCCCAGCTTGTTTTCTTTCTTCCCAGGACGAAATCCTTTCATCCCTTTCTCGATGGCAAACGCCGACAGCCCGTGCGTATGCGCCGCCCGGTCCGTCACTGCCAGTACGACCAGCACGTCGGCGTGGCCGCCATTCGTGATGAAAGTTTTCGTGCCATTCAGTACCCATCCACCTTTGGTCTTGGTGGCCGACATTCGAGCGCTGCCCGCGTCCGAACCCGACGACGGCTCCGTCAATCCCCACGCTCCGATGTACTCGCCGGTCGCCAGCTTCGACACGTACTTCTTCTTTTGTGCTTCGTTGCCCGCCAGGAAAATGTGATTGGAACAGAGCGAGGTGTGCGCCGCCACGATGATGCCGACCGACCCATCTACTCTCGAGAGTTCTTCAATCGCGGTGATGTACTCCACGTACCCCATGCCCGCGCCGCCATACTCCGGCGGAAAGATGATCCCGAGCAGACCGAGCTTGCCCAATTCCTTGACGATCTCCAGAGGAAACTCGCTGGCTTCGTCCCACGTCATCACATGAGGAGCAATCTCGCGCTCCGCAAACTCACGCACACTTTTCTTGAGTTGTAGTTGTTCGTCATTAAGCTGGAAGTCCAAAGCGTTCCACCTAGTCTCCTCGCCAATTCCTTATGGGATCTGTCATCCCGAGCGGAGCGAGGGATCTGCAGTCTGGTTCGATCTGCAGTGCACTTGAATTTTGCTGGAAGCCCCGCGTGGGAGGAACGCAAGAACTTGGCGCCCAACTTGCCATTTAAGCACGTCGAGTGCACGGAAACGAAATGCTCGTACCGACCGGTTGGTTACGAAAGAACCCGCTTCCTGCGCCCCACCCAGTCGCGCTGGATTCTGCGAATGGCGTCTTGAGGCGAGACGAACAGCTCATTCGTCTATTGCTTCGCCACTCTGAAAATCTTGCGCGCCAGCCAAATCGGCGCCACCAACACATGCGCAGGATTGGTCAAAAACGCCGGCTTGTTCCCTTCGATCAGGTGACCAAGCCATGCCAAAGAAAATGCCAGTGGAATTAAAAGAAGTGCAACGATCCAGTGCCACCAGATCACTATCAGAGAGGAGAACCCCACCGGGATGGCGATCACGTGCAGCGCTCGGTTCACGGGATGGTTATGCGCATCATCGTAGTGCGAATACAGTCCCATATTTCACCTCCGGAGGAACTTTGCGCCGGCAAGATTATAGTCCCAGAGTCGGGTCCCTGACCTTGCAGGAAAGCCTTTGTATGGAACATTTTCAGACGCTTTCCCCCGGTTCAATCCCGGGGTATACTTCTAGTCTATCGGGGTGCTGGTCCTCGAACTCCCCTCGGCGACCTTCGACAGCCGTTTTTCGTTTGTAGCGCGGGATCGGTGCGCTCCGAGTTCCGCTTCGTATCAGGCATTCCCACATGGATCATCGCGACGACAGGAGCCACGATTCCGACAGTCCGACGATGCCTGGGACCAGCCTGCCGCATGACCGGGTAGGCATTGCAGCCCAGACTCCGCCGCCTCTGTCCGGAACGCCGACGCATCACAGCCCGCCCAGCCGTCCTGCGGTTGGCTCCGGTTTCGTTTCGTCGGCCGCTACTAGCATCACGGCGTTTCTGTCCCTCCAGCCCGGCGTCATTTTTGGCGGACGTTACGAAATCCTGAGTGTGCTGGGACAAGGCGGCATGGGCGCCGTCTACCAGGCCCGCGACTGCGAACTTGATCGCCTGATCGCACTCAAAGTGATCCGCCCGGAACTGGCCACCGATCCCGCCATCCTGCAGCGTTTCAAGCAGGAACTGATTCTCGCGCGAAACATCACGCACAAGAATGTCGTTCGCATTTATGACCTCGGCGAATCCGACGGCATTCGTTTCATTACCATGGAATTTGTGGACGGCGAAGACATGCGCACCATGCTTCGCCAGCACGGCAAGTTCTCGGCAAAAGAAGCGATCCCCATGGTCGAGCAGGTCTGCCGCGCGCTCGATTCGGCACACTCCGAAGGCGTCATCCATCGCGACCTGAAACCGCAGAACATCATGCGCGACAAACAGGGCCGCATCGTGGTCATGGACTTCGGCCTTGCTCGTTCGCTCGGTGATTCCGGCATGACTCAGACCGGCGCCATCGTCGGCACCATGGAATACATGTCACCCGAGCAGGCGCTCGGTTCGCAGCTCGATCAGCGCTCCGACATCTTCAGCGTCGGACTGATCTTCTACGAACTGCTGACCGGTAAATCTCCTTATCACGCGGATACCGCCATCGCAAGCCTCATGCGCCGCACTCGCGAAGTTGCGAAGCCGGCCTCCGACGTCGAAAACACCGTTCCGCGATCACTGAGCGCGATCGTCAGCCGTTGTCTCGAGCGCGAGCCTGCAAACCGCTACCACTCCGTCGTCGAATTACTCCAGCAACTCAATGCTTGGGAAACAAATCCCAATATCAGCGCGGACGCGTTGTCCAAGATGATCTCGCATCCGATCATCCACCCCTCGCGCTTCAATCTCGATCTGCCCGGCAAGCAGTGGATGTGGATTGCAGCCGCGATCCTGGTGATTGTGATGGCGGGCTTTGTCGGCCGCACGCTTCTGAACAAGCCAAACCCAGGTTCGCAGGCAATCGCGCAGGGGATTCCGCCCTTGAGTCAGGGAAAATATGTTGCGATTCTCCCGTTGAAAATTGTTGGCGATGAAAAGACGCTCGGCTATGTGGGCGACGGCGTCCAGGAAGCGCTCGCCGCAAAATTGTTTCAACTCAAAGAAGTTCACCTCGCCTCAGCATCGGCGGTGGAGAAGGTTTCTGGCCGGGACTTGCCTCTCGCCAAACTCGCCCATGAACTCGGAGTCAACCTCGTCCTTCAAGGAATGGTGCAGGGCAGCAACGAAAAATTGAGCGTCATTCTCAACCTGTACGACGCCGCCTCAGGAAACCGGCTTTGGAGCCAGGAATTTCCAGGCATCCCGCAAGACTTGCTGACGCTTGAGGACCAGATCTACGGCAGCGTCGTGAGCGCCCTCGCGCTCAAACCCAGCAACGAAGAAATTGCGCGCACAGGGGCTCATCCCACGGAGAACGTAAAGGCCTACGATCTGTACCTCCAGGGACGGAACGTTCTCCGCAACAGCCATAATGCTGAAGAGTTGCGGAAGGCTGGGTCGTTATTTGAACAGGCAATTGACAAGGACTCAAATTTCGCCCTTGCCTATGCGGGGCTCGCTGATTCCAGTGTTCGGCTCTACTCGGAGAGTAAAGAAAGCATCTGGGCGCAGAAGGCGACATTGGCGGCGCAGCAAGCGGATCGTCTTGCGAGTTCCCTGCCGGAAGTCCACCTCTCACTGGGTTGGGTGTACTCCGCCACCGGCAAGAATGCGCAGGCTATTACCGAGCTGAAGAAAGCTCTCGAACTTGCGCCCAACTCCGACGAAGCCTATCGACGTCTGGGCGACGCATACTCCGCCAATGGACAAAGCGACGAAGCAATTGCTGCCTATCAAAAAGCCGTAGAAGCCAACGCCTACTACTTTGCGAATCACAACTCGCTGGGCAGCGCATACTTCGCGCGTGGAGACACTGCCAAAGCGCTTCCGGCGTTTCAGAAGGTCGTCGAACTCGCGCCCAACAATCCGATGGGATTCGAAAACATCGGCTCAATTTATCTGCGCGAAGGTAAGTGGACGGACGCGATTCCGCAATTCCAGAAGGCTCTCACCATTGCGCCTTCGTCATTCAGCTACTCCAATCTCGGAACCGCTTACTTCTTCCTCAAAAACTATGACGAGTCGGTAAAGATGTATGCGAAGGCCACCGAGCTCACTCCGAATAGCGAGGAACTCTTCGGAAATCTGGGAGATGCTTACCGGTGGTCAGGCCATTCGGATCAGGCTGCAATCGCTTACGATAAAGCGATCTCGCTCGCTTTCCAGCAACTGCAGGTGAATCCGCGTTCGTCCGCCACCATGGGCGATCTTGCCGTTTACTACGCGAAGAAAGGCGATTCGCGCAACGGTCTGCAATACATCCAGCAGGCGCGCTCCATCAACCCACAAGATGTGCAGTTGATGTATTGGGAAGCCGTGACGAAGACCCTGGTCGCGAAACCGGAAGATGCTCTGAAATCGCTGCGGCTGGCGATAGAGAAGGGATACCCTGCGCAGGAGGCCTGGAACGATCCCGAGCTTCAGAAGCTCCAGGCCCTGCCACAGTTTTCTCAGATGGTAAAAGAATTCACGCCGAAATCAGCTAAGCCTTAAGCGACTTCGTCCAGCGCTTGCGGCGGGAAATAATCGCTCCCACTCCCGTCACCATCAATGCAATCGTGCCCGGCTCTGGAGCCGCGCTCGCATGCGCACTGAAATCCAATCCGCCCGGCCAGCAATTTCCGTCCACACAACCGAACGTGATCGCAAAATTTTGGCCGTTCAAAATCCCGTTACGCGGAGTATTGCCGTGAACTCCCGAAAGCAGGATCTGGACGGAACCATCTTTCAGCGTGGTGACTTTGCAGCTGAGAAAGAAATTCTGACCGCAGCTGACCGCTTCCGCGGGCACGCCTTTTTCGATCAGCTTCAGTGAAGTCCAGTTTTTTCCGGACGCGTTCGTGAAAAACAGTGTCCCTTTTCCCCGCTCAGGAACGGAGAATTCAAAGTTGAAACCCACATTCGTGCAGCTTGGTCCGGGGCACTTGCCGAGAGCCTGAGCGCCGCCGCCCGACACGCCGTGGATGATGATCTTAGGGTCCTGGATGCCGTCCGCAAAAGCCAATCCCGTGCACAGCAGCGCGAGAACGGCGAGCAAGCTAACGCGAGAGATTTTCATCTGAGTTTTCCTGTTTTCTACCACAAAGTTGTCGCCGGACAAGCGTCCCGGCAACAGGGGAGTGGAAGCGAGGTTAGCGGCTTAACTATGGCCGGTCAAGCTCATAATGATGCAAAACTTGAAGAAATTATGGGCGCATGCAAACTCTTGCGTATCTTCGGCAAATATCGGGCGCGCTGTGCAAAGCCATGCAACTTTTCCGGGTCGGCCTATTGGAAGTTTCGAATCAAAATAACGTCGCTGCTCTGATTGCCTTTCGTGAGCAGCAATCGTTTCCCGTCGCGCGACCATGCAAAATCAAAAATGCGGCCCGACGAAAAATTAGTAACTTGCCGCGGCTCTCCGCCGCTGAGCGGCTGCTCCCAGAGATTGGTAGCTCCATTTCTGGTAAGCAGGTATTGCACCGCATTGCCGGACGGCGCCCATCCTAGCCCTGCGTAGCCGATTGGAATCTGCACGGTAAACTGAAGAGGACCTCCCTCGGACGACGCAACCGCCAGCAGCGTTTTAGGAACCGGGTGACCCTCCTGGTAGAGAAACCCAATCCGATTTCCATCCGGCGAAGTTCGTACCATCCAAGCACGCGGTGTACCCGGCACCGACAACACTTCGGCCGGCACTCCACCCTCCGGCGGCAATCGATAGAGCGCATCCTTCACCACGTAATAGATCCATTTTCCATCCGGCGAACAGCTTGAAAATTCCACTTCATCCAGCCGCTTCACGGCATTCGACCCGTCGACGTCGGACCGCCACAGTTCGATCTTCCCATCGAGATAACGGTCGAATACCAGATAGCGATCGCCACACGCTGAAACTGAAAAAAGATTATGCGCTTGTGGAAAAACAATGGTCTTCTCTGTTCCGTCCGCATTCATCGTCCACAAATCGCCGTTAAGAGCGGCGGCCAGAATCTTTCCCGAGGGACCGGGGACGATCGCGTTATAGATCTGTTCGCCTGACGTGAGCTGGCGTGCTTGCGAAGCGTCCGCTGCGGGGGCGGTCCAGACATCCGAAATGCGGTTACGCTGGATCACCGCCAGCTGCCTGCCATCACGCGTCATATCGAGCGCCGAACTGTAATCTGCCAGATCATTGCTGAAGCGGTGCATCTCACCGCTCGGATAATCAAAGCTCTGTAACTGGCCTCTTCCGAGAGTGGTCTCGCTCACGGTTGCCACCAGCGCATCGCCGTCCAGCGTCCAGAGCGGGCGTCCCACAAATCTTCCGCCCAGCGAAACCAGCGTTCGCGCCTTGCCGTCAGCTACGTTGATGACGTCCAGCGCCCAGGTTGTAGCTGTGCCCGTGCCGAGCGTGGCGATCGCCAGCGTTTTTCCATCCGGCGACCAGGTCGGTCCGTATTGAAAAAATGAAACGGCGGGCAATGCGGCTAGCAACCGTTCTCCCGTTCCATCCGACTCCGCGATCCGGACTTCTACTGTCTGCTGCTGAGGAATGCCACGCTGAAAAACAAACTGCTTGCCATCCGGAGAGAAATCAATGGGCGCATCGATATCGCGGATCAACTGCCGCGCAGTTCCACCCAGCACCGGCATCTGGTAAAGATAGCGATATTGAGCGGTACTCTTGTCCGAGCGAACGAAATAGATGTAGTTCCCGTCCGGAGAAAACGTCACGCCCGCAAATTCAACCAGGTCCGGCGCCAGCACTTGCACGTCGCTGTGAGTAGCGACATTCTGCACATGTAAGCTCTGTTTTTCGGCGTCGCGCAGAACATAGACCACATACTGGCCATTGGGCGAGATCGCAACCAGGGCGGCCTTCCCGTTGTCCGTCAACTTGGTGATCTGCATATTCTGCAGATTGAATCCGTGCGGCCGCGTGATGTATTTGTATGTACCGAATGCCACGATTGCGAGCAGGATGGCTAATGCCGCCGCAATCCAAACTTTGGACAGACCTCGTTTTTCACCGGGCGAAACAATCGAAACCGTACTCGACGATCGAGCCGCAATTGCTGGCGACCCCATCGCGGCCGGCGTCATCTCGCCGACGGCAGGCAAACGTCCTGAACTGGTATCGCGTTTCAGTCGCCGCAAATCCGCCCGCAGCTCTGCTGCGCTCTGGTAACGCAAGTCGCGATCCTTCTCGAGCGCGGTCCGGATGATCTGTTCCAGTTTGGCGGGCACCTCGGGGTTGAACTGCGTGGGCGCAACCGGATCGTGATTCAGAATGGCATCGAAGATCACTGCTGAAGTGTGCCCGTCGAATGGAACCTTGCCGGTGGTCATCTGATAGAGCACCGCGCCCAGGCTGAACACATCGCTACGCGCGTCCAACTCCTTGCCCCTAGCCTGTTCCGGCGACATATAAGCAACCGTGCCCACAGCAGTCCCCGGGCTGGTGAGAAAAGCGGCTGCGGTCATAACGGTAACCGCCGCCGCCGCTTTCGGTTCCATGACCATCTTTGCCAGGCCGAAGTCGAGCACCTTCGCCTGGCCACGCTTCGTAACGAAGATATTTCCGGGCTTGATGTCGCGATGGATGATGCCCTTGCTGTGCGCGGCGTCGAGCGCGTCGGCGATTTCGATTGTGAGATCGAGGAGCGTATTCAGTTCGAGAGACCGGCCCCCGATGTAGTGGTCGAGCGGAACACCCTCCACGAGTTCCATCACAATGAAGGCGCGGCCTTCGAAATCGCCGAAGTCATGGATGGTGCAGATATTGGGATGATTGAGAGCCGATGCCGCCCGCGCTTCGAGTCGAAAACGGTCCAGACTCAGCGGATCGCGCGCCACTTCTTCAGGAAGAAATTTGAGTGCCACACAGCGCCCGAGGTTAGTATCCTCTGCCTTGTAAACCACACCCATCCCGCCACCGCCGAGCTTCTCGACGATCCGATAGTGCGAGATGGTCTGGCCGATCATGGAAACGAAGCCGACAACTCAGGTTGCAGTATGGTAGGTCCGGGTTTGGAGTGAAGTCAAAACGAAGAAGAGCTCTGTTAGCGCTGGCGTTTTGTTGCACCTTGAGTCTAGCGACTGTTAGGGCATATTCCCTTTGACTTGCAGGTAGCCTGGGATGATCATGCAGGTGGTGGTTGACGGTCTTTCCATCTAGCGTTCAGTGACTTGTACTCTCTGGTTTCCACCGCAGCACCGGCTTCCGCGCCGCCAGCGTTTCATCCAGCCGCGAGATCCGGGTATTATGTGGCGCATCCAACACGAACTGCGGATCCTCCTCGACCTCTTCCGCAATCGACTTCATTGCCTCAATAAAAAGATCCAACTCTTCTTTCGGCTCACTCTCGGTCGGTTCAATCATCAGCGCGCCCGGAACGATCAGCGGAAACGCTGTCGTGTAGGGATGGAATCCGTAATCAATCAGCCGCTTCGCAAGGTCCATGGTCTTGACGCCCTTCTTCGATTGCACTTTGTCGCTGAAAACAACTTCGTGCATCGACGGCGTCGAGTAAGGCAGATCGTATGTACCCTCGAGTCCCTTACGGATATAGTTCGCGTTGAGCACCGCGTCTTCCGTCGTCTGGCGCAAGCCGTCTGGCCCATTCGCAAATATGTACGCCAGGGCGCGGATGAACATTCCAAAGTTGCCATAGAACGCGCGCACCCGCCCCACCGACTGCGGACGGTTGTAGTCAAACGCCATCGTGCCGTCGGATTTGGTGACTACAACCGGCGTCGGCAGGAAGGGCTCCAGAGCTTTCTTGATCGCAACCGGCCCTGATCCCGGACCGCCGCCGCCGTGCGGAGTCGAAAAAGTTTTATGCAGGTTGAGGTGCATCACGTCGTCGCCAAAATCTCCCGGACGCGCCTTCCCCACAAGTGCGTTCATGTTCGCGCCGTCCATATAGAGCAGGCCACCCTTGGCGTGCATCAGGTCGGCAATCTTGTGGATCTCCTGCTCGAAAACGCCCAGGGTGTTGGGATTGGTCACCATAAGCGCGGCAACATCTTCGTTCATCTGCGACGCCAGCGCCGCGACGTCCACCATGCCGCGGTCGTTCGACTTCAAATTCTCAACGGCGTAGCCGACCGTGGCCGCAGTGGCCGGATTCGTCCCATGCGCAGAATCTGGAATCAGAATTTTCTTGCGGGCGTTCCCTTTCGACTCGTGGTATGCGCGCACCATCAACAGTCCCGTAAATTCGCCATGCGCGCCCGCCGCTGGCTGCAACGTGATTGCATCCATCCCGGTGATTTCGATGAGGCAATCGCTCAGCGTCTTCATGATCCGCATCGCGCCCTGGGAAATCTTCGCCGGCTGGTACGGATGTCCATTCGCCAGACCCTCCACGCGCGACACAAACTCGTTCACCCGCGGGTTGTACTTCATCGTGCACGATCCCAGCGGATACATGCCAAGATCGATCGCATAGTTCCAAGTCGAAA
The DNA here is from genome assembly GCA_003225495.1 of Acidobacteriota bacterium. Lineage (GTDB taxonomy): Bacteria > Acidobacteriota > Terriglobia > Terriglobales > Acidobacteriaceae > Acidiflorens. The sequence continues at coordinate 6,340 of QIAJ01000215.1, read as the reverse complement.
GCCGAGTGAAGTGCCGGATGATCTCGATCTCGCTAACCTCCGGCATGTTGCCCAGATCTTTGCGTTCGGACTTTCCCAACAGCTTCGCCGTGTCCACTTCCGGAACATCGAGCGGAGGCAACTTCCACGCAGCTTTACCCGGCGAGGACTTCTCGAAAATAAGATTCTCGTTCTGATTGATGTGACGCGTCGCTTTGCGGGTCATGTGCTTCACAGCGTCACCTCCTCAGCTTCTTTCATACTGCCCACCGAGCGCTCGCTCTCCGCCACTAATCCGACCGCCGTATCGATCATCGATCGCGTAGTCAACTCAGTGCAGCACCACAAAGCCGCGTTCCCCAACTCCGGATAAAACTTCTTGAGCGGTAACCCGCCAATGATCTTATGCCCAAGCAGCCGGGAGTTGATCGCCGAAGGTTCCTCGCTCGTCTGCACCACAAACTCATTAAAGCGCGGCGCACCCGCAAACAGCACCTTGGCATTCTTGCCGAACTGGTCAGCCGCATAAGCAGTCTTCGCCAGATTCTGCTTGGCGAGTTCGCGCAGCCCAACCTTGCCATAGACCGTCATGAAGATGTTGACCATCAGCGCCACCAGCGCCTGGTTGGTACAGATATTCGAAGTGGCCTTCTCGCGCCGGATATGCTGCTCGCGCGTCGCCAGTGTCAGCACGAAACCGCGCTTCCCTTTCTTGTCGACCGTCTGTCCCGCCAGCCGTCCCGGCATCTGGCGTACGAATTTCTCTTTCGTAGCAATCACGCCGCAGTAAGGTCCGCCAAATCCCACCGGCACTCCAAACGACTGCGCTTCCATGGCGATGATGTCCGCCACCCGCGGTGGTTCCACAATCCCCAGCGACACTGCCTCTGCTATCGAAACGATCAGCAGCGCCCCACGCTTATGCGCGATCTCCGCGATCGCTTCCACGTCCTCGACCGTCCCAAAGAAATTCGGCGATTGGATCAGTACGCATGCCGTATCGTCCCCCAATGCCTTTTCCAGGTCCTTCAGGTTCAGCCGTCCCGACTCCGTGTACGCCACGGTCGCCAGAGGAATCCCCTGGTGCGTCGCGTACGTTCCCAGGACTTCGCGATACTCCGGATGAACATTGCGTGCGATCACGGCTCCGCTTTTCCCCGTAATGCGCACCGCCATCATCACAGCCTCGGCCGCGCCGGTTGAACCGTCATACATCGAAGCATTTGCCAGATCCATTCCCGTAAGTTCCGAGATCATCGTCTGAAATTCAAAAATTGCCTGCAATGTCCCCTGCGCAAACTCGGCCTGATACGGCGTGTAGGCGGTCAGGAACTCGCCTCGCTGCACGAGCGCGTCAATTACCACCGGACGATAGTGAAAGTAGGCTCCCGCACCCAGGAAGCTGGTGTAGTCATCGCCATTTTCTTTAGAGCGCTGCTTGAACCAGTCCACAATCTCCGACTCCGCCATTTGCCGCGGAACCTTCAGATCGCGCGTCAGCCGGTATTCGCCGGGAATGGGTGAAAACAGATCATCAATCGAACGTACCCCGATCGCCTTGAGCATGGCCTCGCGGTCCGCAGGAGATTTAGGCAGATATCTCATAGGGTTCCAATATAGATGTGACCAGCAGTCGATTCGATTGTGGCACGCTGCGGGCTGTTTGGGGAGGCGTTGATCTCACTTCTGCAAAGTTGCTTCTAACTTCAGTAATGCTCTTTAGTGCCCAGCTTCCTCGCCGGCAAATTTTTCGTAATCCGCCGCCGAGAGCAATGAGTTCAATTCGCCCGGATCTTTCAACTTGATCTTCACCATCCAGGATCCATGCGCGTCTTTATTCACTTTCTCCGGAGAAGTTGCGAGTTCCCCATTCGCTTCCGTAACCGTTCCCGAAGCCGGAGCATACAAGTCCGAAACCGCCTTTACTGATTCCACCGTCCCGAACGTCTTCCCGGCCGTGAGCTCTGTGCCAATCTTGGGCAGATCCACAAACACGATGTCCCCCAAAGACTCCTGCGCATACTGCGTGATCCCGATGGTTCCATCCGAGGTGATCCACTCATGCTCTCTCGTATATTTTCGGTCAATCGGATATGGCACTCGTCAAGCTCCTGGCTTCTAGTTTGTTCAAGCAAGTCCTGCGTAATACCTCGTCATTCACGGAAGTTTTCTTCCGTGTCCCTCGTACTCCCCGTGGTTAAACCTTCTTCGGACGCTTATAAAACGGCGTAGGCACCACCCGCGCCCCCGCACTCTGCCCGCGGATTTCAACCTTCACTCTACTCCCGACAACCGCCTGCCTCGGCGGCACATAAGCCAAAGCAATATTCTTCTTGAAAAACGGCGCTGGAGATCCGCTCGTGACGTATCCAATCTCGCGACCGTCATCGTCAAGAACCTTATATCCGTCGCGAGCAATCCCACGCTCCACCATCTCCAACCCAACCAGCATCTTCGTTACGTCCGCGGCCCGCGCCTTCTCCAGTGCCTCTCGCCCAATGAACTCTGTCTTTTCCATCTTGCAGAAACGATCCAGTCCCGCTTCCCACACATTGATCGTGTCGGAGATTTCGTGCCCGTAAAGCGGGAGCTTCCCTTCCAGCCGAAGCGTGTTGCGCGCCCCGAGCCCGCACGGGATCGCGCCGAATTCCTTTCCCGCCGCCATGATCTCGTTCCATACCCGCGCACTCGTCACTTCATCGGACGGAATATAAATCTCGAACCCGTCTTCCGCCGTGTAACCGGTGCGAGCAATCAGGATTTCGCGCAACTGGCACACTGTCCCGCGCGCCACCCAGTAGAACTTCACCGCATTAAGATCCGCGTCCGTGAGCTTTTGCAGCAGGTTAACCGCCTTCGGGCCCTGGATCGCAATTTGTGTGAAATCGTCCGACAAGTGCTCGAACCGGCACTTGAACTGCCGTGTGTTGTCGCGCACCCAGTTGAAATCCTTTTCGCGCGTCCCGGCGTTGATCACCAGCAGGTAGTCGTCCTCGCCGAGCCGATGAACGATCACGTCATCGACAAATGTCCCCTGCGGATACAGCAGCGCTGAATACTGCGCCTGCCCCACCGCCAGCCGCGAAGCGTCATTCATGGAAATGTGTTGGACCGCATCCAGCGCCCCTGGCCCCGAAAGCCGGATGTCACCCATATGGCTGACGTCAAAAATTCCCACGCCCGTGCGCACCGCCATATGCTCGGCAACGATCCCGCAGCCGATCGAAGACGGATACTCCACCGGCATATCCCAGCCGCTGAACTCAACCATTTTTGCGCCCAGCGCGCGATGGACAGCATTCAGCGAAGTCTTTCGTACCTGCGGCGGAGTAGCCTGAACAGCCGACAAGAAAAACCCTCAGTCAGACACTAGCGAAGCTGTCGAAGTGTGGAACTATTTAACTTAACATCCGCGCCAGAAACGCAGCAAACCCAAAGGCAGGTGTCAGGTCTCAGGTGTCAGAAATCCAGATGCCAACAATTTCGTTTCCCGACAAGCCGAGGGCTCCTGAGATCTGTCACCTGAGACCTGCCTTCCAGTGACTTCCGTTACATTCCATCCCCGCAACGGACGCACTAAACTTTCGCTATGTCCACCTCAGCCCCTGGCAGAACCCTCTGCGCCCAGTGCGAGAAGACCGAGTCCCATTGCTATTGCGAAAAATTCTGTGTTTTGTGCCAGTCGCAACTCAATATCCGGCTGTGCATGGACGGCCTGATGTATTGCGAGCCCTGCCGCACCGCCTGCGACTATAAGACTGTGCCACTCGAAGGTTAGCCTGACGTTTCATAAGGCGATCTCTCGGCTCGGTCTGAGGGACTAAGCGACTGGCGACGAGCAACAAGCGATCTTCAGATCACGATCTCTTCGCGATACTCTCCATACACTCGTCGCATGGCATCCGATATCTCACCCACAGTTGCACTTGCCTCGACGGCCGATAGAATCCGCGGCATCAAGTTCTCGCCCGAACTGGCGGTGTCTTGAACGCCCTTGATCGCGGCCTCCCACGGCCCCCGATCCCGTTTCGCTCGCAGCGAACGTAGCCGCTCCACCTGCTTGCGCTCCAGAGCCTCGTCAATCCTCTGGATGGGCACCGCCTTCTCGTCCTCCATCTGAAACTGGTTCACACCCACGACGATGGCTTCGTTCCGGTCCACCGCCTGCTGATACTCATAGGCGGCCTTCTGGATCTCCTGTTGCACAAACCCGCGCTCAATCGCCTTGAGCATCCCGCCCATGGCCTTGATCTTGTCCAGATATCCGCTCGCCCTCTTCTCAATCTCATTGGTTAGCGATTCGATGTAATACGATCCCGCCAGCGGATCGATCGTCTGCGCTGCGCCCGATTCATACGCAATGATCTGCTGTGTCCGCAGCGCAATCCGCGCCGACTGCTCCGTCGGCAAGGCCAGCGCTTCATCAAATGAATTCGTGTGCAGTGACTGCGTGCCTCCCAGCACCGCCGCCATCGCCTGGATCGCCGTCCGAACGATGTTGTTCTCCGGCTGTTGCGCCGTCAGAGTCGAACCTGCCGTCTGCGTGTGGAAGCGAAGCATCCAGGAGCGCGGATTCTTCGCCTTGAACTGATCGCGCACGATCCTCGCCCACATGCGCCGCGCTGCGCGGAACTTCGCCACCTCTTCCAGAAAATTACTGTGTGCATTGAAGAAGAAACTCAAACGCGGCGCGAACTTGTCCACATCCAGTCCAGCGCGGATGGCCGCTTCCACATACGCGATTCCGTTCCCGAGCGTGAACGCCACTTCCTGGACCGCCGTCGACCCAGCCTCACGCATGTGGTATCCGGAAATGGAAATCGTATTCCACTCCGGAACGTTCTCATTCGTCCACGCAAACATGTCGGTGATAATCCGCATCGCCTGCTGCGGCGGATAAATATACGTCCCGCGAGCGATGTACTCCTTCAGCACATCGTTCTGCACTGTGCCCGACAGCTTACGGACGTCTGCGCCCTGCCGGCGAGCCACCGCGACATACAATGCCAGCAAAATCGACGCGGTGGCGTTGATCGTCATCGACGTAGAAATTTTCGTCAGTTCGATGCCATCGAACAGCCGCTGCATGTCTTCGATGGAATCAATCGCCACGCCCACCTTGCCGACTTCGCCCATGGCGAGCGGATTGTCGGAATCGAGTCCAATTTGTGTCGGCAGATCGAACGCCACCGACAAGCCAGTCGTCCCATTTGCCAGCAGGTACTTGTAACGCTTGTTGGACTCTTCGGCATCGCCCATGCCCGCGTACTGGCGCATCGTCCAAAGGCGCCCGCGGTACATCGTTGCTTGCACGCCACGCGTGAATGGAAAATCGCCGGGATACCCGATGTCGCGGTCATAGTCCGAGTCTGAAGGATCAGTCGGAGTGTAAAGAGGTAGCACCGGAATGTGAGAAGAAGTCTCCGTCTCGGGCTGCTTGGGCTTGGGCGGCACCGGCACTTTCACGCCGTCGCTCATAGAGATACCCGCCGAAAAACAGAACGCAGGATCAGGAGAAGTGAAGTAGTCCTCCGGCACCCTCCGTGTCCTCTGTATTTCAAGCCTCTTGTGACCATCATCCCGCCTACTGTTTCTTTCGCACCCGCCAGAACGAACTAAGCCCAAACCACGCGAATGTAATCGCAAAGCAAACAGCCAGTATCACCCGTCCCGGCCCGGGAATTTCCCCAGCCTGATACTTCGCGTACTCCCGCAAACCCGCGATCCCGCCGATCACGGCGAGTACAAGAAAAGTAAAGCCAGTCACTTCCAGCCAAAGCTGGTGTCCCACTCGCCCAAAAGTTTTGGCGGTCGTTCGCACGCCGCTCAGAGCGGCCCCTGCGGTCCGGCTTTGCCCCAGCCGGCGGGAAGCAATCTGCGCTGCAATCGCTAATTTCCTGAGCGTAGAGACGTTAGCCACTGGTCGATTTTAGCAGTGCAGCAGCGTACAATGGAGACACGGAAATCACAGCGGCTTGTGATCTCGGGCCGCCCGCGACGTTCCACCTCGAGGGGGGTTTAGTGGATCCGCAACTCAAGCAACTCATGAAGGAACTGGGCGAAGCCATCAATGAGTCGCTGGCTGACTCCGAACAAATTGCCGAAGTCGTGGCCCGCATCAAGGAAGGCGGCTACGATATTTTTCTTGTCCTCGAAGCCACCATCGGCGTCAGCAAGCAAGGTGTCCCCGGCAGCGACAAAACATCGCTCGTTTCCACTCTCAGCACCAACCCCGAGCTCAAGATCAGTGATCAGGACCTCAAATTTCTGAAATCCCTGCGCATCAAAATTGAGGAAGAGGAAGAGGAAGTAGAGTAAGCCGTACTACAGTGGAAATGGTAGATAATGCACGGCGTAAGTT
>QIAJ01000214.1 GCA_003225495.1 Acidobacteriota bacterium | reverse complement strand
GGCCGCCGTGATCGACATGATTGCCGCCGATGGAGAAACCGTCGCCGTCGCCGCCGAACAAAAAGACGTGGAGATCGGGCCGGGCCAAGCTGATTCCGCTGGCGAGCGGGACGGCGCGGCCATGGATGAAGTGGGCGCCGTGCCCGTTGACGAAATAAGGAAAGCGCGACGAACAACCGATCCCGGCGAGGGTGACGATCTTTTCATGCTCGAGATTTTTTTTCTCGAGCACTTTGTAGAACGAAGCGAGCACTGCGAAATCGCCGCAACCCGGACACCACGTCGGATGATCGGCGGTGATGGCTTTCTTCGTTAGCTTTTCGCGGGGTGCGTCGGCGACCGCCGCTCCACCAGATCCGTTCGGTTTATTTTCTTCGCTCATATTAAATTCGTTAGGCGCTTTCAGGCAATTGCGCGGAGTCGGGTCGTGTTTCGTTCGTTCCGGCAGCGGCGTTCTCGGCTTCCGTTCCGGGTTTTGTCGGCGTGTTGTCGCCAGCGCGATCGACAGCGTCAGGCACTTTGTCAGCGGCGCGCTTCGTTCCCTCGGCGATGTCAGGATCTTTGCGATCAGAATTGGTCGGTTCGCGATTCATTAGCCCACTCCTTGCGGCACGGTTTCTTTTAAGTGACGAACGTTCTCGCCCGCGGTGTCGTGGTGAGTGACCGGCGCGCCGTCGCGCGGAATATTTCGCGCAAACGAGCGGCCTTTGAAAACGTTTTCCAGAATTTCCCGGACGCGGAACGTCAGTCCGTCAGTCTTCGTCACACTCTCGATCTTCGCTTCGCAAAAGCGCGCGCGAAGAATGGTGGCGAGCTGTCATCTCGACAACGACGACGCGTTTGAATTTCGGCCAAATTTTTTCGAGCCCATTCGGCAACGGATGAATGTGGCGCAGATGAAGCGCGCCGATTTTCTCACTCATCTCCGTGCGAGCGCGTTTCGCCGCGTCGTGGATCGGCCCGTAAGTCGAACCCCAGCCGACGAGGAGCGTGTCGCCTTCCTGATCGCCATAAATTTCCGGGACCTGAAGTTCCTCCGCGAGTTTTCTCAATTTATTGCGGCGCTTCGCGGTCATCGCCATGTGCAATTTTGGCGAGCCGGTCGGGTGACCCATCTCATCGTGCTCGAGTCCGGACATGAGCGGATATTTTCCGTCGAGTATGCGCGTGCCGGGCGGAGCGTGCTGCGTGATCTCATCGAGCGGATACGGCACATGTTTTTCCCTCGGGCGCAGGTCCGGTTTCGGATCGACCATTAACTTGCCAAGATCCGGTTCGTCGAACGCTTCGATGCGCGTGGCGAGCGAAGTGTCGCTCAAAATAAAAACCGGCGTGGAATATTTACGCGCGATACGCGCGGCTTCGATCGCGATGTAAAAACAATCTTCGACGGTCGATGCGGCGAGCACGACGCGCGGACTGTCGCCATGACTGCCGAAAATCGCCTGGTGCAAATCGCTTTGCTCGACATTCGTCGGCAAGCCCGTGCTCGGTCCGCCGCGTTGCACATTGCAAATGATCAACGGGATCTCAGCCATCGACGCCCAGCCGATCGCTTCCGTCTTCAAGGAAATTCCCGGGCCGGCGCTGCCGGTGACGGCGAGCCAACCGGAATACGACATGCCGATCGCGAGCGAGACCGACGCCAGCTCGTCTTCGGCCTGAACAAAAATGCCGCCGTATTTTGGAAGCTCGCGCCGCAGAATTTCCATGACGCTCGACCACGGCGTAATCGGATAACCTGCGCCGAAACGGACGCCGGCGGCGATGAGTCCGTAAGCGAGCGCGGTGTTGCCATCCATCGTGATCTGGTCGCGACCACCGGTTTTCTCGATTTTTTCGAACTGGTAAAGTTTTGAAAGCAAATTGCCGACGGGATAATTGTAGCCGGCCTGGAACGCCATTAGCGCGGTATTCACGATGCTCTCATCTTTGCCGCCGAATTTTTCGGTGATGATTCGTTTCAACTTGTCGACGTCGAGCTGGAAAATTTTCGTAATTAATCCGAGAACGAAAATGTTTTTGCCTTTGTCTTTGGCGGTGCCGCCGAGCGCTTCAACGGTCAGGCCGGTGATCGGGATGCCGACGTAAACGAAACGCTTGTCATCGAGATTTGGCTCAACGTTGTCGGAATCGTAAACGAGCACGCCTCCGTCGCGCAGAAATCCGACGTGGTCCTGATAACTGTGTTGATAAAACGCGACCAGAAAATCGGCTTCGTCTCCTGCCGATAAAACTTCGCCGGTGCCGATGCGCACTTGGAAGATCGATGGGCCGCCGGAAATCGTGGCGGGAATCGTCATGTAAGTCATGACGTCCTGCGCGCTGCGCCCGGCGAGGCGTGCGAGAAACGCGCCCGCAGTTTGAATTCCGTCCTGCGAATTTCCAGCGAGGCGGATGACAGCATCCTGAATATTTTCAGGGCGGAGATCGGCTTTGCCGGCCTCCGGTTTTTGGACTGCGGTCACGTCAGGATTGTTCGGTTCGCCCATTGGGAAGTGATTTTACGCGGTAATCACACTAACTCATCACACGCTTGGCTCAAGCGCGTCCTAAAAGTGGAAATTAGAAAGTAGAAAATTCTACTTTAGCCTTTCTACTTTCTCATTGTTGCTTAGCCGCCCGGATACCAGGCGCGTTCTTTCCAGAACGCCTGGAGCGAGGCGTTGTTGCCGTTGAAAATATTGCGCTCGGCTTTGCGCATGTTCGCGACGCCGACCGGGAAAGAGCCTCGCGGACGCAGACCGCATTTGCCGTCACCGGTGTATTGCCACATGTGCCATTGCCCCCACGGCGAAATGCCGCGCGGTTGCGCGTGATAATTCGCAACCCACAGCCAGCAATTGGAAAGAATCGCGCGCTGTCCGCCGCTCACGCCGGGAAACATTTGCCGCAAACGATTCTCGCTGCCGTAAATGCCGGGATATTTTCCGGTGCGCTCTTTGATTCGCTGCACAAACGCGACCGCCTGTCCGACGCTCATGTTGCCGCCGTGGTAATGGTTTTTTTCAAAATCGAGCACGAGCAAAACGCCCGGCCGATTTTTTTCTTCCTCAACCGCCCCGCTCACGAGCGGATGGGAAGCGGCGACCACGCTCAAGAAATGATCGGCTTGACGAATGGGATCGGTGCCGTCGGCGAAATGATATGCGCCCCAGAGCAATCCGGCGCGCATGGCCTGGGCTTGCCGCTCCCCGTAACGTCCGTCGCGTTCGTAGCGTGGAAAACTCGCTTCGTGAATGATCCCGATCACACCTTCGCTTTTCATTGCGACAAAATCCGGCCGCATCAGATCGTAGTGCGACATGTTCACAACGCTGTTGGCCGCGAAAGCGGTGAGCGGGGCAAACAGCAGCGCGAGAAAAATTCGAGCGAACGAAGACTTCATGCGCGGAAAATAATCGTCGAGGGCGAAGTAGAAAGTGGAAATTAGAAAGGAGAAAACGATTTTCGATCAACCGGCCGGCGGTGATGTCGCCGGTTTGCTGTCGTCCGCGCCCGGTTTTTGATCGAGGCCGCGGCGTTTCAGCAACGGCTCGATGTAAGGATCGCGGCCGGTGAAGTTCTTGAAGAGACTGAGCGCATCGGCCGATCCGCCGCGCGAAAGCAACGTTTCGCGGAAATGATCGCCATTTTCGCGTTTCAACCCGCCGTGTTCTTTCATCCACTCGACACTGTCGGCGTCCAGCTCTTCGCTCCAGAGATACGAATAATATCCGGCTGAATAACCGCCCGCGAACGCGTGCGAAAAATA
>QIAJ01000034.1 GCA_003225495.1 Acidobacteriota bacterium | reverse complement strand
CCCAAAGCGACGGCAACGACATCATCGTCTACGAACCGTGTCGCGCGGATGCCTCCCGCGATCCCGGAGACGTCGCCGCGGCCGCCGATGGAACTCGTCCCGAAATCCTGCGCTTCACTTTCCCCCGTCAGCGGGAAGGCCGCAAGCTGGCGATCGCCGACTTCTTCGCCCCTAAGTCTTCCGGCAAAATGGATGTCATCGGCCTCTCCCTCGTCACCATCGGCGCCAAAGCGTCTGTCGAGACGCAGCGCCTGTTTGAAGCCGGCGAATACACGCGCTATCTCTATCTTCACGGACTAAGCGTCGAAACCGCCGAAGCGCTGGCCGAATTTCATCACAAAAAGATGCGCGAAGAGCTTGGCATCGCTGGCGAGGACTCGCCCCACATTCGTGATCTCTTTCACCAGAAGTATCGTGGATCTCGCTATTCCTTCGGATATCCGGCGTGCCCCCACCTGGAAGATCAGACGAAACTATTCAGGCTGCTCGATCCTGAGAAAAATGTCGGCGTGCGCCTGACCAGCGCATTCCTTCTCGATCCCGAGCAGTCCACCTCGGCCATCGTCGTGCATCATCCGGCCGCGAAATATTTTGTCGTGTAGACCCAGTTTTCCTGACACTGTCATCCATCATTTCGAATCCCGCGTAAGCATCTCCAGTTCCTCCGGCGTCCTCGGCCAGTCCGAGCGCAGCAGCCGGGACAGAGACCGGTCAGCGAGCAGCTTCCCGCCGGTCTGACAGTGAGGGCAATAATTGGTCTCGTTCGACGCATATCGAATGCGCTGAATCTTCTCGCCACAGCGCAGACAAGGCTCCTTGTATCGTCCATGCACAGCCATTCCCGGACGGAACGCCGTCACTTTCTCGGGAAAATCTTCGCCAGTCTCCGTCCGCAATTGTGAAACCCATTCGAGCAGATTCGAACGCACCGCTCCGAACAAACGCTCGACCTCGTCCCTCTTGAGTTTTTGGGTTAATGCCAGTGGAGAGATCCGCGCTTCGAACAGAATCTCATCGGAGTAGGCATTGCCGATGCCGCTGAACAGTCGTGGATCCGTAAGTGCGCGCTTCAACGTGTGATTGGCGGATGTCAGAACCTCGGTGAACTTGGTAAGGTCCGTTTCCAGAACTTCCAGTCCGCCCGGATCAAGTGCGCGCAATCCAGCCTCTCCCATGACGACATGCAGGGAAGCGCGTTTCCGGGAACCAGCCTCGGTCCAAAGCAAACTGCCGTTCGTGAAATCGAATGCCGCTAGTCCGCGTGGTGGCGAGACTTTGACGCCTCGCTTTTTCCAATGAAGCCGTCCCGCAATCATCAGATGCAACACCAGCCAAAGATCATTCTCCAGACCGATGCAGATCCGCTTTCCGATCCTGCGAAGCTCTTTGACAACTTTGCCTTCCACGCTGGCGACCGGCGGCTCCGCAGTCCGAAGTAGAAACGGGCTGGCAATGCGGACGTGTTCGAGCGTCTGCCCGAGGATGCGTTTCTCGAGAGCTTCGATATATACGACGATATCGGGCAGTTCCGGCATGAAGTTCGGCAGCTACCACCCAGCTTAGACAATCGTACAACGCTCGCGGGCAGTGGATCGTATCGCGTCGATCAGCACGCTGCAAAACCGCAACTCTTTCCCGAGCGCGGCTCCTCACTTCGAACTGTCCTACTTTCGGCTGTCCGCCTGCGTAGTCTCGCCTCGGGGAGTCATCGAAACCACCGTGTAGTCGCGTTCCTTGTCGTCCAGATCTTCGACGCGAAGGCGCATGTGGTCCTTATCCATGCGGAATTGGGCCTTTTCGCCGACCGGCAACAGTGCCGGATGCTTTTCGTCCCTGGGACGGATCCGGTAGAGAATGCGGTCGGTCTGCAACAGATATTCCGGGCAGAGTAGAGTATGCATCTTCTGATGGGCGGCGTCGGTCCCGAGAACTTCACCGGCAAAGGTCTTGCCGCTTTTCTGGTCAGTTCCACATTCCACTGAGTCCATTTGTAAGAGTGTGCCAGACTGCATGACCGGGCGGTCCTTGGCATAGGCGAGCGACGTGCAGAGTATTACCAGCAAGAATGTGTGTTTCATGAGCATCCTCCTCAGAAAAAGGTGTGCTCATCGGGCCTGACGATAGTTACCAAAGAACAATGTGGATCACGGCCTTTCGCCAATCAGAATCTGCGATACTACGAACTGGGAACCCCGTCCCCCTGCCGCTCGACATTTTTTACCTTCTCCTCTAACTGCTCCACACGTTGCGAGACCTCATGGAGCGCGTCCGAGAGTGGGTCGCGGATATCGCGTGGATTGGTAATGACCACGCGCTTGCCATTCCGGAAAATGATGTGACCCGGAACACCGACAATGGTTGAATTCTCGGGGACATCATCAATTACCACGGAGGCCGCGCCCACTCGCGAGTTATCTCCGACGGTGATGTTCCCCAAAACCTGCGCGCCTGTCCCGATGACTACGCGATTGAGAATCGTGGGATGGCGCTTGCCTTTTTCTTTCCCGGTGCCGCCGAGCGTGACTCCCTGATAAATCGTTACGTCATCGCCCACCATCGCAGTTTCGCCAATCACTACTCCCATGCCGTGATCGATAAACAGCCTCTTACCGATCTGCGCCCCTGGATGAATTTCGACGCCGGTCATCCAACGCACCCCCTGCGAGATCACGCGCGCGAGCAGGTACAAGTGAAGGCCGTAGAGCCAGTGGGTGAACCGATGTATCCAGACCGCGTGCAGGCCGGGATAGCACAGCAAGACTTCCAGCCTCGACTTGGGCGCCGGATCGCGCTCCATGATCGAGGTGACATGTTCGCTGATGTTGCGTATCAGGCTCATGATGGATTACGCCGCTACCGCTTACAGGATACTGGTCAAGTAACGCTCTCCCGAATCGGGGAGTACCACCACAATCAGTTTGCCAGCATTTTCCGGACGCCGCGCAACCTGCACGGCCGCATGCGCCGCCGCTCCGCAGGAAATTCCGCTCAGCAGACCTTCTTCCTGTGTGAGCCGCCGCCCCATTTCAATTGCGTCTTCGTTCGAAACCTGGATGACCTCGTCAATCAAGTCGGTACGAAGCACCTCCGGGATGAAGCCCGCTCCAATCCCTTGTATCTTATGCGGACTGGGCTTGCCTCCCGACAATACTGGACTTGCACTGGGTTCCACGGCAATAGCGCGAAACGATGCCTTCCGCGGCTTGATGTATTCTGACACGCCCGTTAGCGTGCCTAGACAAGGATATCCACCTGGCCATCGGTATCGTTCCATATTTCTGGCCCGGTAGTCTCGCGGTGAATTTTCGGGTTCGCTAGATTCGAGAACTGTTGCAGCATGTAGCCGTCCGGTGTGTCCGCCAATATCTGCTCGGCCCGGGCGACTGCGCCCGGCATTCCCTTCGGTCCCGGAGTAAGCACAATCTCCGCACCGAATGCACGCAGCAAAACTCGCCGCTCCAGGCTCATAGTCTCCGGCATAGTGAGAATCAGCCGGTAGCCGCGCACCGCCGCCACAAACGCCAGGCCGATTCCGGTGTTGCCGCTGGTCGGTTCGATCAGGACAGTCTTCCCGGGCTGGATTTTTCCTCCGCGCTCGGCTTCGTTAATCATGCTTATGCCGATGCGGTCCTTCACACTCGAGCATGGATTGAAACTCTCAAGCTTCGCCGCGACCGTCGCTTGCGCGCCCTCGACAATCCGGTTCAACCGGACCAGAGGAGTTTTGCCGACCAATTCCGTCACATCCTTGGCGATCTTCATGGAATGCTCCGCTTGCTTCTGACTCACAATTTAAACAATAAATGGAATGAAGCCAGGAAAACTCTCAGCGACAACAACAGCAACAACAGGCGCAGGGGGCCTGGCGGAACGCCAGGGATCGGTCTGGAGAGGCAGGAAACATCGGCATCTGATTCCTTACTACTGCTTAAATCTACCACGGCTGGGCAAAAACCCGACCAAAATGCCTGCAACAGCTTTTTGATATCCTTCGTGGGCCTGAAGATTCAAGTATTCGGTCAGAGCCGGGTTTCCGTTGCTGAACATCGATTTGTAGGGTTCAACGACGCGTCATAGTGCAGTACTGCAAGAAATACTTATTTTTACCGGAGGAAGCAACGAATGGCCCGCAAGTTCAAAGACTTGTCCGAGCGCGAAATCCTGGCGGTGGCGATCGCCCTGGAAGAGGAAGACGGGCGTGTCTTCGCCGATTTTGCTGATGGCCTCCGCGAAACATATCCCGCCACGGCCAAGCTCTTCGAAGACATGCGCGAGGAGGAATCGCAGCATCGCGCCAGCTTAATCGCAACCTACCGCGAACGCTTCGGAGAGCATATTCCTCTGCTCCGCCGCGAGGACGTGAAAGGTTTCGTTCGACGACGTCCGTTCTGGCTTACGCGACCACTGAAAATCGCGGAAGTTCGCAAGCAGGCTGAACTCATGGAACTAGAGACCATCCGATTTTATTATGAGCGTGCCATCCAGCAGGTAACCGACGCCGGTATCCGCAAACTGCTCGGGGATCTGGCAGAGAGCGAGCGCAAACATCAGAATGCCGCCGAAGCATTGCAGGAAAGTATTACTCCCGACATTGAGAAGGCCGAAGACGAAGCCCAGCGTCGGCTCTTTGTTCTGCAAATCGTGCAACCGGGATTGGCAGGCTTGATGGATGGGTCCGTATCAACTCTCGCTCCGGTCTTCGCCGCTGCCTTCGCCACCAAGAGCACTCACGATGCGTTCGTAGTTGGACTCGCCGCATCGATCGGCGCCGGCATTTCAATGGCTTTCGCCGAAGCACTGTCCGACGACGGCTCTTTAACCGGCCGTGGCCGTCCGCTGCTTCGCGGTGCGGTAACCGGCCTGATGACCGCTGCCGGCGGTATCGGTCATACCCTGCCGTTTCTCATTCCGGATTTCCACGTCGCATTTGTTGCCGCCGTAATCATCGTGGCAATTGAGTTAGCGGTGATGGATACGCCACTTTTGTCGGCGGCGTTTCAGGTCGTGGTAGGAGGAGTGCTCGTGTTTATCACGGGAATTTGGATTGGGAGCTCGTGACGATCTTCCGCCTGTCATAATGTAAGTCAGGGTACGCCCTGTCTCATTCTCCCCGTGACGTTATTGGTAGCCAGTTGGTCCGTTACAAAAAGATCGTCAGACCGACAAGATCGTGATAACTTCTTCACCCAGGTTGTTACTGGGGGAAGCCTAATATGTCCTTGCGTAGTGTCATACTCGCGTCCGCGTGCTGGTGTTTCTGCGTTACGTCTTTGGCGGGACAGGTGCCGGGGGACGGGCCAACGAACGAGAAAGCACAAAAAACATTTAAAGAGGCCACGACGTTTGAGCAAAAGAATGACATTCAATGGGCCCTCGAGGGTTTTAAGAAGGCGGATAAGCAAGACGGTGGGCACTGTTTAGCCTGCCAGAAAAAAATGATCAAGTACGGGATTGAGATGCAAGACTGGAAGACCGCCGAAACCGCGGCGGGCGAATTGATAGGTGAAGCGCAAGGCGCGAAAAATATCGCGCTGGCGCACTATCAACTGGGCGCGGTTTTGCTTGCTCAGGCACGGGATAAACATAAGGACGAGCTTTTCAATCGCGCCCACGAGGAAATGACCAAGGCGCTGGGTACGTATGCAAACTTTCCCGACGCAATCTACGACGATGGACAGGCCCTGGCGCAACTGAAGCAGGATGATGCTGCTAAGGCTCGCTTCGAGCAATTTGTGAAGATGAGGTCGGAAAACGACCCCAATCGGCAGCGCGCATTGCGGTTCATAAGCCAACCCGAGTTGGCGCGAGCCAGAATGGCGCCACCGTTTGCGGTTACAACAACGGACGGCCTGCGGATTTCACTGGATGATCTGGCTGGCAAAGTCGTGCTGCTCGATTTCTGGGCGACCTGGTGTGCGCCGTGCCGGGAAGCATTACCTCACATGCGGGAGATCGCGAAGAAGTTTCACGGACAGCCGCTAGTGGTGCTGAGCGTGAGCCTGGATGACGATGAACAGAAGTGGAAAGACTTCATCGCGAAGAATGAGATGTCCTGGCTGCAGTGCCGCGATGGTGGGTTTACCGGAACATTATCAAAGATGTTCGGGGTAAGCGCTATTCCGCACACCTTCACAATCGATGCGGACGGCGTCCTCCAGGATGAACGCATCGGCGATGCATCGATCGAAGGTAAGCTTAAAAAGCTTGTTGGCCGCGCGCGAGATATGCAGAGCTCCCAAAAGGCGGGGCAGTAAGGCGGATCACACCATCCTTCGATAAATGATCTACGGTTGTGTCGGCGATAGCGCCTTCCATTTCTCAAATACCGCCTGCGGGAACACCGGCGCACCTTGCGGAATCTTCCCCTGCGTGATGGCCCAGTGCTCGAGCCATCCAGTTCCTCCTTCTCCCACGTAGGTGTCCGGCAGGCTGTACGCTGAATCGTCAAGCGCGTCTTCGAGCGTAATGAACCGGTATCCACGCTTACGGAACAACTCGAGCAGTTCTCCGATGTGATCAGCCTCAAGTTGGTTGGCGTGCAGCAGGATAATCTGCTTCGGCTCATACCCGACGATTTGTTTTGAAAGCTGCTCTGCGTAGGCAAACTCGGCGTCGCTATGCGCGAGATAGCTCTTGGCAAGTTCGTCCTGCGCAGCCGTATCGCCACGCCTTTTGGCGTCTTCGTACACACTGGCATAGGCCCAGTCCCATGCGTCTAAGGTAATTGGAGCGATGTGATAACCCCGCGCGACAAGAAATGCCTCCGCTTCTCGCCGCGTCTGTAGGTCGCGGCCGGTATCAAGATATGGATGCCGGAAATAACGCATCTTCATCTTGTGTTCCGCCAGCAGCTGAGAAGTCACGCTCTCTCCCTGGATGACGTCGTCTTCCCAAGCCTTCAGCCCCGCGCGATTCAGCGAAGTGTGGCTATAGGTGTGATTGCCAAGGTCGAATCCGTAGTCAAGCCACATCCGGAGGGCGGCGATCCGTTGGTCAACCTCTCC
>QIAJ01000213.1 GCA_003225495.1 Acidobacteriota bacterium | reverse complement strand
AAGGCATGCCTGCCCCGCATTGACGAATGCTCCCCAGATCGCCGCACTCGAGGCGACTTCCACATCAGCGTCGTCGAGCACGACCATTGGATCCTTGCCACCGAGTTCAAGCACCACTGGCAACAGTCGTTGGGCGGCCACCTGCGCAATCTTGCGGCCTGTCGCGACGCTTCCAGTGAACACCAGTTTGTCGATCTCGCTTCTCACCAGTGCGGCTCCTGCCGCTCCTTCGCCGGGCAAGACTTGAAAAATGTCGTTAGGAACTCCGGCAGTTCGCAACAGAGATTGCAGCTCCAGAGAGATCAGCGGCGTGAACTCGGACGGCTTCAATACAACAGCATTTCCAGCGACCAATGCGGCCAAGCCTTCAGTAGCTGGAATCGAAAACGGATAATTCCACGGCGAAATAATTCCAACCACGCCGTACGGTTCATGAAAAATTCGTCCCGACTTGGCTTTGAGTGCCGGATTCCCATGTGGCAGCCGCTCTTCTTTGAGCAGCGCGTAAGCGTTCTCAACCAGGAAACGCGCCGCGTCAAGCACAACCAAGACTTCAGTAAGCAGCGACTCAACGTACGGTTTGCCTGCTTCCTGAGTGATGCGCCGCGCAATGTCGGACTTTTGCGCCAGAAGAATTTGCTGGAAGCGCCGCACGATCTTCACACGGTTGCGGACCCCCAGTTTGCCCCACTCTCGTTGCCCAGCGCGAGCGCGAGCAACCGCGGCGTGTACTTCGATCGGACCCGCGCAATCCAGTTCGCCGAGCACCTCCCCGGTCGCAGGGTTTGTCGACGCAATCCGGGAGACTGCAACTTGGAGATCGGTAGCCATTGCGCATGGTCAGTCTAGAACAGCCGGCAGCGAGCGGCCAGCAGTAAGGAGTTAGTACTCGACACCAGCCAGGTACAGCCCTCCCGCCGGCGCAGTAGCTCCCGCGGACGATCGATCGCGAGCCGAGAGAATCGCACAGAAGTCTTCGCCGTTAAGCGTTCCCTTCCCTACCAGCAGAAACGTCCCAACCAGATTACGTACCATGTGGTGCAGGAACCCGCTCCCCCGCACCGTATAGATGAACTGGTCGCCACTGCGCTCCCAGTCAGAGGAAAAGATTGTCCTCACATTAGTGGTCTGAGACTTCCCCCGTGCTTCGCCGTGGTCCCCGTGGTCAAGACTTCCGTCCTGAGCGATGCGCTCCACGCGGTCCGGGTCCACCGCCGCGAACGATGTGAAATCATGGACGCCCACGACAATCCGGGCTGCCTCAACCATGGCCTTTTCGTCCAGCGGAAAAGGGTAGTGCCACACATATCGCGCCAAAAATGGCGGACAAATAGCGCCCCGATACATCCTGTAAACATAAGTTTTTGCGCGCGCGGATTTTCGCGCATGAAACTCCCGCGCAACCTCTGCCACCTCCAGCACGCGAATGGCGGCAGGCAGAATGTCATTCAATGCCTTAACCCAATTTCCGGTCGGCACGGACGACGAAGTCTGAAACGTCGCCACTTGCGCCAGCCCATGCACGCCCGCGTCTGTCCGGCCCGATCCCTGCGGCAGTACATTTTCCCCCGTCAACCGTCCAATGGCTGAGGCCAGCGTGCCCTGGATCGTGGCTCGTTCCGGTTGCACCTGCCAGCCTGCGAACTCAGACCCGTCATAGGAAAGGATCAGTTTGAGATTGCGCGCAATCTTTTCCGAGTCCCGCGGCTCTCGACCGTCATCCATACTGTTTACAAAGTTTTACGCATGCTCCCGCCGAAGGTGGCGGCGCACGTCAGCTATACTATTTCACTTGTACTGGATGAAGTCGAAGGATCAATGAAACAGCGCTTCTTCGTGGATTGCAAGGAACTCTTGCCCCACATTCTACGTACCAAGAAACGTCCCGATAACCTCGTCAGTTCCTCTGATTGATGGAGAAGATACGAATGCAGCCTTCTATTTTGACTTCCGCTTGCCGGCGGGCGGCCGCCCTTTTTCTTGCCGGCGTAATGGTTCCGACCGGATGGGCGCAAGATACTACGCAAGCGCCCAACGCTCCCTCGGCACAAGTGCAAAAACCAGCGCCTTCAGCCGCGCAACCTTTCGAGATAAAGACTTACAGCACTCCGAGATCGCATTTTCCAAATCCGATCGGACCCTACACGCCGCGAACGGTAGCGCCTCCAAGCCTGGCCAATACTGGCCGCTTTGAGCAGCTCATGCGCGACGGAAAACTTTACATCTCGATGAACGACGCAGTATCGCTCGCGCTCGAGAATAACCTCGACATCGCGATTGCACGCTACAACCTGAACATTGCCGATACGGACATCTGGCGCGCAAAAGCTGGCCAGGCAACAAGGGGTGTAAATACCGGTATCGTGCAGGGCACACCTGGCGGGACTGGTGCCGGCGTCGGAAGTACTTCGACGGGCGGCGGAGCTGGCGGCACTACAGCAGGTACGGGCGGCGCGGGAGCCGGAACGGCGGGCTTGGTCACATCGACGTCAGGTGTAGGTGCGGCAATACCGTCGTTTGATCCGCTCCTGACCGGAACTTTCTCCCTGGAACAAGCGCGCTTTCTCACAGGCCAAATCCCGCAGCTCGCCGACCCCTTCGTGGACACTCACCGCGGTATCTGGGACTTCGGATACCAGCAGGGATTCCACCTGGGAACCAATCTCTCGATCGGCTTCAATAACAGCCACAGCACGACGAGCTCGAAATTCTCGACTCACAGCCCAGAGCTGGACTCCTCGTTTCGCGCTACAATCACCCAGCCCTTACTCTCCGGTTTTGGCCTTTTGCCGAATACGAGATTCATCAGGATCGCAAAGAATAATCGCGAGATCTCCGATGTCGCATTCCGACTCCAGGTGATCACGACGGTTAATCAGATCCAGAACATCTATTGGGATCTGGTCAACGCTTACGAGAACGTCAAAGTGCAACAGGACTCGCTCACCCTTGCGAACAAAACGCTTTCGGATAATCAGAAGCAGGTTGAGATCGGAACCCTCGCTCCAATCGAGGTGGTCCGTGCCCGAAGCGTAGTGGCTACCAACCAGCAATCGCTGATCGTCGCTCAAACCAACCTGCAATTGCAGCAGCTGCTGGTAAAGAATGCTTTAAGCCGCACTCTCGTGGATCCGGTGCTGGCGGATGCTGAAGTAATCCCAACGGACACGATGCTGGTACCGGACAACGAACCCGTCGTTCCGACTCAGGATTTAGTAAACCAGGCGTTGGCGCAGCGCGCCGAGCTAGCGGAAGCGCGTATCGATTTGACGAATCGCGACATCACCACTCGTTCAGCCAAAAACGCTCTGCTACCGACGCTGAACTTGTTTGCCTTCTACGGGGGTTCCGGTATCGGTGGAATTCAGAATCCCAATTGTCCCGCCAGCCAATGTCCGCCTAACTCCCTTCCATCGATAGGTACTGGTGGAACCTTAAATCAGCTGGTGGACTCCACAGCTCCCGACAAGGGAGTCGGCCTTCAACTGGCGATCCCGCTCCGCAACCGCTCCGCCCAAGCCGACCAGGTGCGCGCCCAATTGGAATATCGCCAGGCGCAGATGCGTTTGCAGCAGCAGGCAAACCAGATCCGCATCGAGGTCCGCAACGCGCAGTTCTCGGTGCAGCAGAATCGCGCCAGTGTCGAAGCGGCAAGGGCCGCGGTGGAACTGGGAAAGCAGTCGCTCGATGCCGAACAGAAAAAGTACGGTCTCGGTGCTTCCACGACCACTCTCGTTCTACAGAACGAACGTGATCTCACGCAGGCACAGTCCAACCTGGTGGCAGCAAATTCCACCTACGAGAAGGCGCGAGTCGAACTGGATCGCGCCACCGGAGCGACCCTCGACCGTCTCGGCATCTTGATGGCCGATGCCGAGCGTGGACAGGTAACCCGCATGCCGAGCGTCCCCTACGTCGCACCCCGGCCGCCGGAGCAGCAGACACCGGTGCAACCGCAGGCTCAGCAACCACCCGCACAACAACCGCCTCCGCAACCGCAACAGTAACTCGAAAGAGCATAGACAAATGGCCCGGATCCGCCCGGGCCATTTTTCTTTTTGCACCTTCTGCCGCGACACTTGCGCTTCCCCGAGCACAACTGTTCGTACTATGCTGGACACGGAGGCGGCCCTCATGCAGGAACAGCAACAAGTCAACAAAGCCCGTTTGATCGGATATGGGATCGGCATTGTCGCGGTCGCGATCGTCCTGGTAGCGAAGTTCGTTCTCGAATTCTGATTGCCCTGTAGCCAGTTGGCGACTAGCGACGGGCGGCTAACGACTGTATCCTCTCCCCGTGACGCTCTCCGTCGTCATCATCACTCATAACGAAGAAGCGAACATTGGACGCACGCTGCTGAGCGTCCAACCCCTGGTCTCGGATGGCAAGGGCGAGATCATCGTCGTGGACTCGGGCTCAACCGACGGCACGGTCGAAATCGCGGAATTGTTTGGTGCGCGCGTCTTCGTTGAAAAATGGAAAGGCTATGCCGCGCAGAAGAACTCGGCGATCGAGAAAGCGACCGGCGACTGGATTCTTAGTCTGGACGCAGATGAAGAAGTGGACGAAGACCTTCGCGGAGCACTGCGGCACTACATCCTCGGAGACTCCACCACAACCGTAAAAGATGGCGTTCCAAACTACCAGACGTCATGGTTCGCCACCACAATCACCGGACTCCTCATTCACCGCAAGAACTACTTTCTCGGACGATGGATCAAACATGGCGGCTTCTGGCCTGACCCAAAGCTACGCCTCTTCCGCCGCGGCGCCGGAAGATTTGAAGATCGTGCGGTGCATGAAACTCTGCAAGTTCCCGGAGGGGGACGACAGTTTCCTCGCGGCGCACTCATTCACCGTTCCTACCCCACGCTCTCCGACTACCTCGATCACATGAACCGCTATTCATCGCTCGGCGCGGAGATGGTGAACGCCAAAGGGCCCGTACGGTTCAGCGCATTCAATATAGTGGTAAGGCCTGCCGCAACTTTCATCTATAACTATTTCTTCCGGTTGGGATTCCTCGACGGTCGCGAAGGCCTTCTCCTGCATCTCTACCACGCTGCATACGTCTCGTGGAAATACGCGAAAGCGTGGGAACTGCGGAACAACCGTTCGGTGTAGGTCGGACACTCTTGTCCGACGCGGCTGACTTTGTCTTTTTGCTGTCTCGAAGAAAATCAAAGCGTCGAACAAGAGTGTCCGACCTACATTTCTTTTAGGTCCGGCGCGTAATCCGCAAGATATCGAACTGCACTTCTACCTGCCGCTGCGGAAACTTCGACTCCACATACGACTTCACGTCGCTCACGGACGGGATTCCGTTCTGCCCGATTAACCCGCGCGCATCGTCGAGCAGAATAATATGCGGGTAAGGATGGCTGAGGATCATCTCGAGTTCGGCCGAAAGCCGCTGCTGGTCGCCTTGTTTGCCGACCCATCCGTAGTAGCCGGCGTCGAGCCAGAAAAGTGCGGGGCCCGTCAATAGCGCGAGCACTTCCGGCATAACTACTCGGCTGTCTCCGCAAAAAATCCGGATATGCGGATGCCGCGCAAATTTCTGCCGGGCCCGATTCGCCAGCTCCGCAACATACTCGATGGAATAGATCCGGTCGAAGCGTGTTCGCATGGCCGCGACCATTTCACCGTAGTAAGTCCCGGTTTCAACCAATGTCCTCAAGCCATATTTCTCCCCATACTCGCGCACGGTTTTCTGCTTTAGAAGATGTGGAGACCGGGTCGGCCGACCGCGGGCGATCCAATACCAGTAGTCGGGATGGTGCCCCAGTGCCTTGTAAAGGCCATAAACAGGCGTCCGTTTCAGCAATCTCCGAAAAGCCCTCAGACCACCCTCCGCAACTTTCGGCACTAAGAATATCAGCCTGCCCCGCGGACGTTCCATTCGCGGCCGCCACGGGAGTCACGAAAAAATCGTAATTAGAGAGGGGGCATATCCCCTTCGCAGCGGCGCGGCACAAGGCAGTCACCAACCGCTCGGTCGGTTAGCAACCTTGTAGCCCCCGCAGCCCTCCTCTATCATCGAAATGAGCATTACGGAGTCAAATGCCAGAGAAGAAGCCGAACGCCAGCGTCACCAAGCCAGCCGTTGCCGAGCGTCCGATCTCTGACGTTTTTGAAGGCCGCCAGCCATCCGCTCAAGAGAAAGCCTGGGCCGAGAAGACGCTCGCTCCCACGCTTGAAAAATCTTCTGAAAAGCCGATCGGCGCCGCGACTGGCACCAATCTCGACGAACAGGGCCACGCGCGCTTCAGCACCATTTCGAACGTCCCGATTCGCCGCCTCTACACCCCAGCCGATCTGCCCGCCGACTGGAACTATGAGCAGTATCTCGGTTTCCCCGGACAGCCTCCTTACACGCGCGGCATTCACGCAACCGGCTACCGCGGCAAGCTTTGGACGATGCGCATGTTCTCCGGCTTCGCGTCGCCCGAAGAAACCAACCGGCGCTACAAATATTTGCTCGAGCATGGTGGAGGAGGACTTTCCGTTGCCTTCGATCTGCCCACGCTCATGGGTTATGACTCCGACCATCCTGCTAGCGAAGGCGAAGTTGGAAAGTGCGGCGTCGCCATCGACTCCCTCGAGGACATCGAGATCCTGTTCGACGGCATCAATCTCGAAAAGATCACCACCTCGATGACCATCAATTCGCCCGCCAGCGTCCTGTGGGCGATGTATCTTGTCGTCGCCGAGAAGCAAGGTGCCGACTGGAAGAAAATCTCCGGCACAATTCAGAATGACATTCTGAAGGAATACATCGCGCAGAAGGAATACATCTACACTCCCGCGCCCTCGATGCGACTGGTGATTGACACCTTCGAGTTCGGATCGAAATTCACGCCGCGTTTCAACACAATTTCTATCTCCGGCTATCACATTCGCGAAGCCGGCTCCACCGCATTGCAGGAATTGGCATTCACGATTTACGACGGCGTCGAATATGTCGAATGGGCTTGCCGCCGCGGACTTGACGTCGACGATTTTGGGCCGCGCCTCAGCTTCTTCTTCAATGCCCACAACGACTTCTTCGAAGAGATCGCTAAATACCGCGCCGCCCGCAAGATCTGGTATCGCCTGATGAAAGATCGCTTCGGCGCGAAGAATGACCGCACTCGTCTGATGCGCTTCCACACGCAAACTGCAGGAGTCTCTTTACCCGCGCAGCAACCGATGAACAATATCGCTCGCGTGGCGATCCAGGCGCTCGCCGCAGTTTTGGGAGGCACCCAGTCGCTACACACCGACGCGTACGATGAGGCATTCGCGTTACCGACAGAGGAAGCCGCGCGCATCGCACTGCGCACGCAGCAGATCATTGCGTTCGAATCCGGCATAGCCCAAACTGTCGACCCGCTCGGCGGCTCCTACTTCGTCGAGAGTCAGACGCTCGACATGGAAAAAGGCGCCTTCGACTACTTCGCAAAACTCGATCAGATGGGCGGCATGGTCAAGGCCATCGAGCGCGGATATCCGCAAAAAGAAATCGCCGATGCCAGCTACCAGTACCAGCGTGCCGCCGAGGCAAACGAAAAGATCACGGTGGGAGTGAATGACTTCGTGATCGAAGAAGAGTCGCCACACACTCTCTACATCGACGAGTCGGTAGCGCGCTCCCAGGAAGTAAAGTTGAAGGCTTTGCGCGCCCGCAGATCTAACGAAGAAGTTCAGCGCTGCCTCGACGCGTTAAAGCGAGCCGCCGCGAAAACTCCATCCTCCGGAACGAACGGCAACATCTCCGACGCCAACACCATGCCGTATATCGTGGATGCGGTTCGCGCTTACGCCACCGTCGGAGAAATCTGCGAAGCGCTGCGACAGGTCTATGGTACCTACACGGAAGTGAGCATCACCTAGAATTCTCGTCGCTTTGATTCAACCTGGAAGAATCATCTCTACAACGATCGGCTGTAGTAATACAAAACTCTGACAGAAGTCGTCTGCCGCCGTGCCATACAATTCTCAATTGAAATTGAAATTCAATTTCAATTACACAAGGAGGATTCTGTGTCACGAATTTGTCCCGCCGGGTTCAATCGATGAAATCCCGGATACTCGTTTTTATATTTCTATTTGGAATCACAGTCATCCTTCACGCTCAGGAAGCGCCTTACTTCGTCACCTACGATCATCACCTTGAAGAACCCGGCAATCTTGAAATCGCCACCTGGACCACCATCGGCATCCCTCGTTCCGGCCAGAACTTATTCGTGGCTCCATTCGCCGAATTTGAGTACGGTATAACCGGCCGCTGGACAACCGAACTCTATCTTGAAGGCCAAGGTACACCGGGCGACAGCGCGGTCTTTACCGGCTGGCGTCTGGAAAACCGGTTTCGGCTTCTCAAGCGCGAGCACTGGATCAATCCAATCCTTTACTTTGAATACGAAGGCATCAACGAAGCCACCAAAATTCTGAAGGAGGTAGTCGGCAATGCAGAGATTTCGAGTGAGAGAAATGCTGACTTAGCGGCCGTCCACGCACACGAAATCGAGGCCAAGCTGATTTTGTCGAGTAACTTCCACGACTGGAACCTGTCAGAAAATTTTATTGTGGAAAAGAATCTCTCTCAGGCAGAAGGCTTCGAATTCGGATACGCTCTCGGTGTTTCGCGGCCATTGTCGAAGATCGCGTCCGGCAACGAGTGTCACTTTTGCCTGGAAAACTTCAACGCGGGTGTAGAACTTTACGGCGGCCTCGGCAGCACGAATGGCTTCGGATTCCACCAGACCGCGCACTACCTGGCGCCTGTGATCTCATGGCAGGTCAGTGACAACTCCAGTTTCCATTTCTCTCCATCATTTGGTCTTACAAACGTGAGCTACCCTGCTCTGTTGCGCTTCGGCTACGTCTATGAAATTCGCGGTTTCGGACAAAAGTTAGCGCGAGTTTTCGAAGGCAAGCCATGACGAGGATTATTTTTGTTTGCATGCTCGCCGTGGCGTTAATTTCCGCGCAGAACACGCACTATCAGCCGGATGCGAACTGGCGAGCGCCCGATGAAGCCGCAGCCAAGGAGAATCCGCTGGCCGAAAAACCAGAACTGGCGGCAGGAGGTAAGAAACTTTTCAAGCGGAACTGCGTGGAGTGTCACGGAGACTCCGGACAGGGCCTGAAGAAAGCAGCCGACCTCCAACTCCCCATTGTCCAGAATCAGAGCGATGGCGCGCTCTTCTGGAAGATTACCAACGGCAATCCCGATCGCGGTATGCCGTCATTCAGCGGGATTCCGGAACTACAGAGGTGGCAACTCGTGCTGTACCTCAGAAAATTCAAGCAAATCGACACCGAGAAAACGCAGAACTAGCATTCACAATGCCGCGATCGTCCGTATCCCAATTGATCTCTCCCGACTGAGACTTCAGCCGATGAAAGCTACTTCATGCGATTGCGGTAGAGACTTTGATCCACCTCGCGCGTCATCGCCTCAATATCCAGCGGAACTTGCAGAAATTCAGCAACCGCCTCCGCCGCCGCCTTCGGTTCTCGCAACGCGCGGTGATAATGCACCCGTAGCACCTGCACATGGGACTTTCCATTCAGCCAGCGGTTCACTTCCATCAAGTGCCGTTGAAACGCGTCTTCAATTGGCGACGAATCCACATTCCCTTCAAAAGTTCCGCGGCGCCGAAGCATCTCGTCCTGTGACTTCAGAACTTCCGGCAACGGACGCTGCATGAAGATGACGCGGTACTCGTGGCCCTCAGGCAACGAGAGCAGCAACTGGGAGATTACTTTGACAACTTTACCCGGCTGTTTAGGCAGTTGCTTGATGCGCTCCCACTCCAGGTAGCCCCGCGGGTTGTCAGTGTCAGCCTTGCGTTCTCCATCCGAAAGCACAGACAATCCGCCCGCCGCCAACATCTGCATCATCAGAGAAGTGCCCGAACGCGGCAGACCGGAAACAATCGTAATCATCAGTGCCTTTCACTATAAGTGATGTACGGGCGCGCTTCCGTCGCCCCGCTTGCATCATAGAAGCGGCAATGATTTCCGGGCAAACCGCGAGTAACCTCGCCGCAAGGTCCTGCCGCAACCTTTTCTGTTCTCAAACGTCAGATCAGGATAAGGTATTGATAGGCGTGTTCGTCGAAATCCATCCCGCAGCCGACCGCTTCCGCAATCATCGAGCGGTGGCCTTGTCGGTACTTGCACACCTGGGATTGTTAACCGTAATACTGGTTTACCACCGGTCTCCAGTTGAATTGATCCCAATGTCGCTCGCCAACGGCAGCGGGACCCAGTCGTATCGCATTATTTATTCCTCCGCAGATGGCCAGGACTCGCCGGACGAAAAAAAGATAACGCTCGCGCATGTGAAGCCGGCGCCTCATCGCAGACCGAAGCCGTCATCACTCAAACCGCCACCCGAGCAACTCCAACTGCCGGAAACCGCGATACCGTCCGATCAAAACAGCCGCGCGGGATCGGCCCTTGGCACAGTGATTGACGGTCCTGTGGAAGGCCACGAAGTCCACGTCGCCTTCCCGGTTGTGTTTCCAGATCCGCCCGTGTCACGCTCAGAACTGCCCCGCGACCTGAAGGGCGACGTCATCGTTGAAGTCACGATCGACGCTCAGGGCAATGTGGTGGAGACGCGAGTTGTGCAGGCCATCGGTCACGGCATCGACGAAAAAATCGTCGCCGCGTTGCGCCAATGGCGCTACCAGCCCGCCACCCTCGATGGCGTTCCCGTCGCCTCCAAGCACGATGTTCACTTTCACTTCCCATCCTGAGCGTGAACATCAGGTAATATCTTTTCCTGATGACGACTCGCAGAGAATTCCTCTCCCAATCCGCTGCATTCGCCGCCGGTACAGCACTGCTCCCTGCGCTCGCGAACGCCGCCGAATCTCAGCCCAATGTCAGCTTCCCGGCCACACTCCATGATCGCCTCGCCGTTGCCTCTTATCCATTTCGCGACTTCATCACGCCGGGCGATTACGCGAAGGACGCCCTCAAGTCGGCGCCGAAGATGGAAATCGCACAGTTTGCGGCTCACATCAGCGAGCGCTTTCACATCAAAAACATCGAGCCTTGGAGCGCGCACTTCCGCTCGCTCGAACCCAAGTATCTGGCTGACTTCCGGACCGCTCTCGATACTGCAAAATCCTCGGTGGTGAATATCGCGGTGGATGGAGAGCACAGCTTCTATGCTTCCGACCAGTCCGAACGCGATAAAGCCGTCACCGCTAACAAACAGTGGATCGACGCGGCCGTCGTACTGGGGTCACCGAGCATTCGCACGCACATTGCTCCCGCCGGCAAGCAACAACCCGACCTGGAGCGCTGCGCCGATACTCTCAAGCGCATCGCCGTGTATGCCGCGACGCGCAACATCGTTGTTCATCTGGAAAACGACGACGGCATTACCGAAGATCCGTTTTTTCTGGTGCAGGTGATCGAAAAGGTGAACAGCCCTTGGCTGCGCGGCCTGCCCGATTTTGGCAATTCGCTAATGCATCTCGCTCCCGAAAGCGCCTACGCCGGACTCCAAGCGATGTTCAAACACTCCTACGGCATTTGCCATGTCAAGGGGTCGGAATCCACAGAGAAGGGCGCGGTTGTATCAGTCGACCTCGCCTACTCCTTTGCCATTCTGAAAAAGAGCAACTATCGCGGATATTTATCAATGGAGTACGACGACGCCGGCGATCCCTATCGCGGCACCGAGCAGCTAATCGAAAAAACTCTGCAGCTCATGGCTTAAACTGCGATTGAAAATCAATCAAACAGGTCCGCACCCGCGAACATGGGCGGTACCTGAGTTTCGCCCGCCTTGTTCGAGGTCGGAATGCGCTTCGACAGTTGAGTTTCATCCGAAACAGGAATCGGACGGTCAATTACGCTGGGCTTTTCCTTCGTTCCCTCCAGGATCTTCTCCAGGATCGGCAGCATGTGGGCCACTCGCTTGGTTCGAATAATCGCATCCCACATCGGCTCAAACTTTTTCCACGCCGACGCATACGCGAAGTGACGCACGCCGCTGCGCCAATTCCTTTTTGCACGCGCTCCACGCAAGATTGATCCCCAGGTATAAAACTTCCGGTAGGCGCGCCAATAACCGGCTTCCAAAGTGGCGCCGTCCATGCGCGCCGGACGATACACACAATGCCGTGTATCGTAGACATCCCACCTGTCGTGAAGGATGCGCCCTGAATCGCGCATGCGCGCGTGCAGCCCCGTCCCCGGATACGGGGTCAGAATATGAAAAGTCGCAGTCTCAATTCCCTGTCCGACAGCCCATTCGACCGTACGATCAAACACGGTCGCGTCGTCTTCGTCCATACCGAAGACAAAACTCCCGTTGATCATCACGCCATTGTCATGAAGCCTGCGCACCGCGGCCCCATAGTCGCGCCGCAAGTTCTGATACTTCCTCTGTTCTTTGAGATTGGCCTCATTGGTCGTCTCAAACCCAACAAACAGGCTTCGCAATCCGCACGCCACCGCCTTCTCGAGCAACTTCGGAGCCAGCACGCTGTTCACGGTTCCCGCCGCCTGCCAGAGACGATGCATGCCGCGCATGCCTTCAAAGAGCGCATCCGCAAAGCGCGCATTGCCGAAAAGATGATCGTCCAGAAAGTACAAATGCCTTCCCGGCAAGCGATCAATCTCCGCCAGCGCATCGTCCACAGTCTGGGTGTAGAACGACTTGCCTCCTGCAAAGAACGCCTCTTTGTAACAAAAATCACACACGTGCGGGCATCCGCGCGAAACCACAATGGAATTTGGCACAAGATAGAGACGCCTCTTGATCAAGTCCCGGCGGATCTTCGGAATCCCATGTAGCGAACGGGTTTTCGACTGATAGCGCTTTTTCGGCCGGCCATATCTGAAGTCGCGCAGAAATTCCGGCCACGTGTCCTCCCCCGGACCAAGAAAAATGGCATCGGCATGCGCTGAAGCTTCGTCCGGCAACGAGGTCACGTGCAAACCTCCCAGGACGACAAACGCTCCCTTTTCCCGATAATGATCGGCGATCAGATAGGAGCGATACGCCGACGTGATGTACACCTGGATAACCACCAGATCCGGTTCATCGTCCAGTTTGAGAGTCTCCACGTGTTCGTCGGTGAGCGTGACGTCATCGTCCGGATCGAGGTAAGCGGCCAGAGTCGCCAACCCTAGCCGGGGGAACAGTGAATATTTGATCGGACGGAAGAGCGGGCTCTTGGCCTCCGTCAACGCCGGCAAGATCATTTTCACTTTCATGGCCAGGCATAGAATAGCCCGATATACTTTGTATTGTAAAGTACTTTCTATCAGAAGGCCGACCAGGCGCGGGCCATTGCATCCGCACCGCTCTTTCTGGTAACGTGCCTCCCGTCTTTGGCGGAGCGGTCACGAGCCCACTCAATTCGCGATGCCCCCAAAGCAGCCAATTTCCCTGTTTAGGAGACCCCCGTGGCGTTCTGTCCAAGTTGTGGATCCCAAATGCCCGCTGGCGCAGCCGCTTGCCCGAATTGCGCGGGTGGAACCCAGACCGCAGTGACGACTGCCCCCGCCGGCGGATTGACCGACAACGTCGCCGGCATGCTGGCCTATGTCACCATTATTCCGGCGATCGTTTTTCTTTTGCTTGAGCCCTACAACAAGCGGCGCTTCATCCGCTTTCACGCCTTTCAGTGCATTTTCCTTTGCATCGCTCTGATCGTGGTCAGCGTGGCGCTCCAGATCCTCTTGCACATCCCCTTCATCGGATGGGCAGTTGCGATTCTGGTGTGGCCGCTGATTGGCTTGGCCGAACTGATCCTATGGATCTTCCTGCTCATGAAGGCTTATCAGGGACACATGTTCAAACTTCCGGTCGTCGGGGACATGGCTGAGAAGCAGGCCAACGCGGTCTAAATCTGGCAGAGCAAGGCGATTCCAGAAACACGCGGCCGATTCGCCGCCTGTTCGCCCTTGTGATATCCTGCTTTTCGCGACGAGGTCGGAATGCGAAAGGCAATCGATCATCTCAAGAAATCTGATCCGGTGCTGGCCGCGATCATCGCAAAGATCGGTCCCTGCCGAATGCAGTTTGGCCAGCCCACGTTTCACACTCTGGCCGAGTCGATTCTTTACCAGCAATTGAACGGGAGAGCGGCGGCCACGATTTTCAATCGCTTTACCGCGGCCGCCGGCGATCCGCTGACACCGGCCGGCATTCTCAAACTTTCCGACGCACAGATGCGCGCTGTCGGCCTATCCAAGCAAAAGACCTCCTATCTCCGCGATCTCTCCGAAAAGACCAACGCCGGTCTGCTGGAATTTGAACGCCTCCCGAATCTCTCCGAACAGGAAGTCATCGATCATCTGACGCAAGTTAAGGGGATCGGCGTCTGGACCGCCCACATGTTCCTGATGTTCACGCTCCGTCGTCCAGACATTCTTCCCACTGGGGACTACGGCGTGCAGGCAGCAATGAAGAAGCATTACGGCAAACGCAAATGGCCGAAGCCAGCCGTGATGGAAAAAATCGCCAAACCCTGGATCCCCTATCGTTCCATTGCATGCTGGTATTTATGGCAGAGTTTGGACGTCAAGACGATGTGAGTCGAAGTAAGCCGACGCAATTGGAAGCATCCGGATCGCTCATCACTCGGCGATTTCGAAGTCGTCAGTTTTCAGGCTCTGCAAGCCAATTTGACCTTCCTGAGCCGAACCCGACTCCCCAACCCAGATCACACGAAACCGCGCTTCGATCCCCGCGGACACCAGGTGGACGACTTCTCCTGGCTTCACATCGAATCGGATGCCGTCGATGCGCGCGCCGCCGTGGCTGACGTCGATCATCGAAGCGGCGCCATCGCTCGGCTCCTGATGATCTTCGTCCCACACTTCCACTGGCAGGGACACGGCGATCCTAGGTTCACGTCGTTGAGGAACGATGCTCTCTCCCTCGGATTCTGACACCTTGGTCGAAGCGGTCTGCAACTGATGCTTTTGCAGTTCTACGAGAAGTTGTTCTCTCGAAAGGCCAGCTGCGGCGCCAAATACGGCCAGCAATGGGTCTTTCTCATTCGCATGCTTGGCGCCTCCCGCCGAAACAGCATCGGCGTCCCAGTCGAGCCCTTCAGGTTCTACCAGAACTTCGGCAATCGCGTCGGGACTGGCCGTCATCTTGTCGATCAGCTCTTTCAACAACTGCCCGTCCTCCGCAGTCTTGGGGGCAAACTCAATTCCCATGCCGAGTTCCGGATCCATCAAGCGGACTTTGCCTTCCGTCCTCACGGAAGAATCTGCAACTCGCAGCAGCAGTTCTACCCGCGTTTGATTGGGGAACGGAGACTGCGTGCGCAGAAAGCATCCTCCCGCACTCAGACTCATCAGAGAGCAGCGAATCGGCGGATCATGTTTATCTCCGCACTGCAGCCGTAACCATTCCTTTAAGGCACGGAGAGAAGCATCCGATAGAGTTGCAAATTGAATACC
This sequence comes from Acidobacteriota bacterium, assembly GCA_003225495.1. GTDB lineage: Bacteria > Acidobacteriota > Terriglobia > Terriglobales > Acidobacteriaceae > Acidiflorens. The sequence goes on along the minus strand of QIAJ01000213.1, from coordinate 2,765 downwards.
CGCATGACGCCGCGAATTCTGCCACGCAATCGTCCCAGTTGCTTCGATCACGGTTGTAGTATCGGGCAGGGCAAAGCAAAAACCGATGACGCCACTCTTTTTGCCCGGGCTCGCAAATCTTACCGAGAATCCGCCTTCACTCAGTCCCGAGATCGTTGTCTGTTCACCTTCCCCATTCTGGAATCGGAAATAGGCGGCAATATTCACGGGAAGGCGCACCGACCGCCGGCGCTCCCGTTTCATCAGCGCCCGCGCAGCGCGAAAACTTGACTTCGCCTTTTCCGTCGAAATCGGTTTGTAGACGACGAAGTTGGCTCCCAGTTTGAATGCAGTCTGCAAATTCGTGCCCGAATCGAGAATTGCGATCGCAACAGACTTGCTGTTTTGCTGAATGGAGCGGACGCTTTTCAGCAGCTCGAAGCTGCGCTCGCTCTGACAATCGATGACCACTGCTTCAAAGCTTCGCTGTGAAAGACTTTTTGTGGCAGTCACTTCGTCGGCGCAGTGCTCGACCCCAATCTCCAGTTCGCTCAAGACATTGCGAAGCACGCGCAAGGCGCGATCGTCCGAGCACACTAATAAAGATTCGAGGTTCATGCCAATACCAAAAATGGTATGAAATTAGCAACCGCATCCAAAGTTACTGTGGTAACGGGAAGCTGCAGAGGGAAACCACGGCGGACCCGAACGTCCGCCGCTCAAATCATCGTTGATGCCGTTGGACTGCGTCGTACATCGCATCCAGCAAGTCCTGACTGCTACCGTCATAGTCCGCGTCAAGACTCCACATAAAGACTCCGCCGAAGTCTCGGTCCCCCAAGACGTAATTGACTTTCTTCGTCGTGGACTGCGCATCGTCGTATGTAATGAACCCAGGTTGCCCGCCCGTCCCCTCATTCAGCAGATACGGTGACTTGGCGACCGGATCGCGGTGCCGCGCCCATCCCATGCTGTCAATCCGTGGTTTGACATCAGTACCGTAGTTCACGCTGAAGGTCGTGTTGCCACAGTCGCTGCATGCGTCCCACAAGCGCTGAGTGCTGACGAACTCATAGCCATAAAACGCGGTCCCCATATTCAACTTTTCGCGCGGTACACCGTAGATCTGCGCGTAAAGGTTCATGGAAGTTTTGATACTTCCGACTTGCTCCGGATCGGCGCCGTCCTGGAAGAGCGGCGAGTTCAGTCCCGCGTGTGCGCTCCACGGCCCATAGAAGTCATAGGTCATCACGTTGATGAAATCCAGCAAAGGCGCCAGCGCCGGCACGTCGAACCCGCTTCCCCACGACCGCGGATCGGCCGGGATCGCCATCGACAGTAGAAACTGCGGCGCCGGAAACTGGTTGCGAAGGTCCTGCATCAGCATGATGCAATTACTTGTGTCCTTCGGATCCACCGGAATCTCCCAGTCGATGTCCACGCCGTCATAGCCGTTGGCGACCACAAAGTTGTAAACATTCCGTACGAAGTTCGCGCGGATCGCCGGATCAGCCGCAATCTTCCGAAACGCATGGGCCTGGGCCGGATCGCCGCCTCCGATCGAGATCAGCACTTTCACTCCGGCCGCATGCGCGTTCGTGATGAGTAGTGGTTCGATCAGTCCGTCGTCCACCTTGATGCTGCCGATCTTGCTCTTGTCGAGCAGCAGGAAGGCGTGCGCGATGTGGGTCAGCTTGTCATAGGGAATGTGTTCCGCGCTGTAGGGCGGCGTGTTCCACTTCGACCAGAACGTGTAGTAAGCCAGCAGACGCTTTGGAGCTGCCGACGCCACGCGCGGCGCAAACAGAACGATCATGCAAATCACGAGAGCAGGGACAACGAAACGATGAGCGGAGGGAGAACGCATGGATCAACTCCTGGCTCCAGACCTGGGATCCGGAGGCGTTACTGAATCTTACAACGACCTGGTGCCGTCGATCCCGCCCCTGAAAACTTCCACACAAATAAAAAACCCTCTCGCTCCAGCCGAGAGGGTTTTGCGAACTTGATTTTATCCGGGAAGGACTAGGCACGAACCACATTAGCCGCCTGAAATCCCTTTGGGCCTTTGAGCAGATCAAACTCCACAGTCTCGCCCTCATTCAGCGAGCGATACCCGTTCTCCTGGATGGCGGAGAAGTGCACGAACACGTCCTCTCCCGTGGAGCGCTGGATGAACCCGTATCCCTTCGCCCCGTTGAACCACTTCACAGTACCCTTCTCTCTCACAAAAACTCCTTTCACCTCTGGGAAAAATTGGGCATCCCCTCAAAGGACGGTGAGAACTTGGTGACGTCGCCGCGTGCGGACGAATCCGCGCCAACAGATACGGCTCCCGAAGTTTCCTCGCTCAACCAAGAGCGACGAAACACCGCAGAGCCGCGAGACGAAGGCGCGATATCGGACTGCCTGACACAGAACGTCAACCTCAACTGCACTTTCGCCAACCGTATCTCGGCTGACGAAGCCCAAGATAATAGCAGGAAGCGGGTTCTTGGCAAGAGGTAAGTTGTTGAAGCGAATATGACTCCGGGACGGCAATCACTCTTAACCCGCGCTCACCTGGACTAGAACGCCGGGGCGCTGAGAGCGGCGTAAGTATCTGATAATATTTGGGAAACAGTGACTTCCATTACCCCAGTCGAATCTTCCGAAAAGGTCAATTCTGGTGCCAGAGCAGGCATGGTCAAAGCCCAAAGCGATCGCCTGGTGCCCTCGACCCTGCGCTACCTGCTCCGAACCGAAGTCCACACCTTCGCGTTTTCCGTAGCCGCGAACGCCATTCT
>QIAJ01000212.1 GCA_003225495.1 Acidobacteriota bacterium | reverse complement strand
TGCGCCATTCGTCGGAGGGCGTTTCGGATCCCGGCTATTTCGCAATACGGTTGAACGCTGGCGGAATCTCGATGCCCTGTGGCTGCGGCGGTTGTTTGCCGATGGATCGAAGATTCCTCCGGACTCGCTTGAGGGCTACCGTAAACCGATCCGCGAGAATCTAGTCTTTCAGCATGCGCAGCGGATCGTGAAAACATGGACAGCAGACCTCGCTGAACTGGAACAAATGCTACCTAAAATCCGCGACTATCCGACGCTACTAATGTGGGGAACTAAGGATCGAGCAGTTTCCTTTCGCTCGGCCGAACGGTTGAGCAGGAATTTTCGGGACAGCCGCCTGGTCATATTCAAGGGTGTCGGACACCTACCTTACGAGGAAGCTCCCGAGGAGTTCAACCGGGAACTGATCAAGTTTCTAACGTCCGTCTGATCCCGAAGACAATGCAGTCTTGCGCGCTGCCCCGCTGTCTATCTCGCTGAAACGGGTATCCTCCCTCCCCCCGATCTTTTAGAATCATGAGGTTAGACATGGATTGTCGGCTAAAATCTTCCGCGCAAAGGACTTATACGCAAAATATTGCGGAATAAGGAGTTAGGCATCATCAATTTTCAATGAGCTAAGCTTTGTGCAACAAGGTTAACTTTACGGATAGAAGTTGTCAATGAGAAAAGTAGAAGCGTTCCGAGTCTCGTTGGAGGAAGTGGCTTACGCTTATACCATTAAAGGAACTCCGCAAATCAAAGAAGTCACTATACTTACAATCACCATGGAAAGCGCGGTTCTGCGATCAGAATCGGCAACTAAGCCTGCAACCGCGAATCCGAAGGAACCGAATCCACCTATAAGCCAAGTAGTATCAGTCAGCCTCAAAATCAGGGCCGTAGGCGGCTGCCTCGACATTTGTACCAAGACCACGATCCCGCCCATGATGATTATCTCGGCCAATGACAGCGCAAGCGAAATACAAGCGAACCGACGCTTCGACCACCATGTCGCAGTCTGAACTGTCATTGGCACAAGCTCCTTGCTGGAAGGAATGAGATTCGTGCCTGCGTTATCTACCACCTGCCGGAGGATGGGAAAAGCACACATTGTCCGTCCCCACGTTCTCCGAGTTTCTCCAAGAAAAACTATTGTGAGCGATGAGTCGACCAGCCGCCGATGCCCCAGGCAGCGTCCATCAAGCCCTGGTAGCGCGTCGTCGAGAGTTTCTGGAGCGCCGACGCATAGTCGGCGTCGCTCAATCCGCTTCGGCTGGGCGCAGCGGGGTGTGCGCCAGGTCCCTCATAGGGCAGCCACCAGATCGCCAAGCCGTCTCCGTCAGAGCGCGCGGCGACCGGTAGCGGATGGCCCTGGGCATCCAAAAGCAGCGTCCATTGCGTCGGAAGGTTCGCGACCGAGAAGCGGACGAATCCACCCCCGGGGACTCCGACGTCAAGGAAGGCGGGCCCATTCCACAGCACATAATGCGCGCCCGAAGGATGATCGACCATATGGTCTCGGCCCAAGTGGATGATGTCGAGTTCCGGATCTCCGGTTACACCGGCAGTTGATGGCATATCACACCGTCCTTAGTCGTAATTATCAACGATGTTCAGCAGGACCGTTCGCTGAATTGCTGTCCAGAGGTCGTGTGTTCCTGACATCATACGTCCCGTTCGGTCTCATGATAAACGCGACGGCGAATACGCTCAGGTGCTATGCAGGGCTATTCCGATTAATCCAGCGCAAGCAATGAGGAGGGGTTCGGGCACTTTCCAGCGAAACAATATCGCGCCACTTGCCAGTGCAATGCCCAGGGTCGGCCAGTCGTAAATAGAACGTCGCGCCAGCACAATAACCGCTCCCGCGATCGCTCCCGTTGCGGCTGCTGTGACACCCCGAACAAAAGCATTCAGCTGAGGGTTCCTGGCCCAACGCTTGTACGATGGGGCCAATATAAGGACGACTAAATAGACTGGAACGAATATCCCAAGAGCCGCTACACTGGCGCCTTTGATCCCGGCAACCAGATATCCAATGAAGGCGACCGTAATGACCACAGGTCCAGGCGTGATCATTGCTACTGCGACAGCGTCCACGAATTGAAGCTCGGTGAGCCACCGATGATCGTGGACCACCCCGCCATAAAGGAACGGAACCACTGCCAACCCGCTTCCGAAGACAAACAGGCCCGCTTTGGCGAAATACAAAAATATCTCCCAGAGAACACCACTGTGTGGAAGAAATCCTACCGGCGCGAAAAGTACCATCGCTATGGATTTACTCTTTCGCATTGGGAAGGACTTTGCGAAAAGCGCGACGATGCCGCCCATCAGGAACAGCGGCACAATTTCCCGAGACGTCCAGGCTGTCGAGATTCCCAGTACGGCGAAGATTCCCCACAAAAGCTTGTCGCTGCCAAGAGTGAGTGTCGTCAGTTTGAAGGCCGAGCGTGTAATTATTCCGATGACCGCCGCGCCGATGCCGTAGAACAGTCCTTGCATCCACGCCAGACCACCGAAGCGAACATAGGCTGCCGATAAGCACAGCACCATGAGGAACGATGGGAGTACGAATGCTACTCCCACCGCTGTCGCGCCCAAGATTCCGGCACGGACATAGCCCAAATAGATCGCCAGCTGCGCCGCAAGTGGGCCGGGAGCCAACTGGGCCAACGCGAGACCCTCAACGTAGTCTTCCTTCTTGATCCAGCCTCGTTCATTGACCAGATCCTGTTGCATGTGGCCGGCTAGCGCGATCGGGCCACCGAATCCGACTGTTCCCAGCCAGAGAAAGTAGCCAACAAAGCGGATGAGGGACACTTCTGTCGAAGTGCTGACATCAGCGGAGGGATGAACGAGTGAACTCATTTTGCTGAATTCGTTTTGTCGAGAGCGGATCGTAATCCCTTTGCCAATTTCATCGCGTCATCGTTAGCCCAGAAATGCATGAAGAAGAGGCGCGGTTCCTCCGTCAACATATGGCTGTGCAGAGCGGTGACCTGTATGCCGCTTTCTCGCAATGCGCGGATCACCGGGTTCACTTCGCTTCCAAGAAGAACGAAATCTCCAGTAATCGCCGCTCTGCCGTTGCCAGTCGGTTGGAAATTTATGGCAGTGGCTACCCCCATCGAAGGCGGAACCTCCATGCCGGAGTCCGTGATCTTCTCCGAACGGGGCACGCTGAATTGGAGAATGCCTCCATTTACTTTGCCGCTGCGACCGATGCTTTGCTCCACTTGTTTCTGATCAAAACCCAAATCTGAGGGAGCCTGCGATGGAGCAGTTGTATCTGGTCCTGGTGTTTTGGTCAGCGCCACCGCATCGTGAATGGTCCTCGCCATTTGTACTGGATCGCCGTGCCCCAGGATGTGCATGTACATCACGTGCGGTGACTCCCCCAACAAATGATTGTGCAGGGCAGACTGCTCGATACCGCCTTGCTGGAGTTTCATCATCACCGGTTCGACTTCATCCTCGGTGAGTACGAGGTCACCCATGACCATAGAGGAGGATCCGTTTTTGCCAAAAGCCACCCACGAACCCAAGGCAAGTCCTGCCTTGATTTCCACGCCATCCAGGGAGACATGTAAATCCTTGCGAGGCAGACCGAACTTGAATACGTTTCCGGGCTGCATCTGTCCGGGACGTCCCATCGCGTCCTCTACCGCTTTCCAATCAGAAGCGGCTTGCGCAAGGGCATTCCCCACGCTCAACGCACACAGGATGGAACCGGCCAGCGTCAAGATTATGGTTCGTTTCGAAGGTCTGTTGCTTCTTGAGAATTGCAAATGCATAACATCTCCTGTTCTAGAAAAAGTGGCAAATGGTCATGCGGCGAATTCCACTGTCCGCTGAAAGGACGCCTCTTCCGCTTTCTCGAAGACCAATGCAGCGGCTGCCATGTCTTGCAGGGCATCCCGGTGCTGTCAAAAATGATCGTCTCTTCATCGGAAACGCGTCCCAGCTTTCTGCCCGCGACGACGTCTCCCAGTTCAGCGTGAACGTCCGACCGCTTCACCATCCCGGCTTTCAATGCGTGGTGAAGATCCCCGATGCTTGCGCATTGCTCCAGGATGTCAACCACGATCTTGGCACCCACCATCAACTCCGGCTCAAGTTCCTGTTTTTCAGGATTGTCGGCTCCGACCGCCGCGATGAAAGTTCCCGTCTGAATGTGCTCACGCTTCAAGAATGGTTTGTGGGAGCTCGTACACGTGACCCAAACGTCGCTCGCAGGCGCCATATCAAGGTTTCGAATGGCACGTACTTCGACTCCCAACTTGGCAGAGAATTCGCATGCAAATTCCAATGCTCTTGTTTCATCTATGTCGAACACGAAAACCTGCTCAAGCTTCAATATCTGAGCGAGAGCCTGAAGCTGGACTTTTCCCTGTTCTCCGCAGCCACAAAGGGTCACGACTCTCGAATCTTTGCGGGCGAGGTATTTGGCGGCTACTGCTGTGGCCGCCGCGGTACGCATCGCGGTAATCTCCATCGAATCCAACACTGCCAGAGGACGGCCGTTGTCGGCATCGCAGAGCACAATGACGCCCTGGATTGTGGGAAGCGCGAAGCGCTTGCGATTGTGGGGAAAATTCGCATTGACCTTGGCAGCGAAATAATTTCGCTTAAGCGGCAGAATTCCTGCCTTGACGTGAAACCCTCCGTCGCGGGAGTGAATGCCCATCATGCTCGGCACAGAAGTCTTTCCTTCGCCGTAAAGACGAAAGGCCTGTTCGATTGATGCTATACAGTCGTTCAGAGTTACAAAGTGGCGCACATCATTTCGTGTAAGCACGAGCGTTTGGGTCGTCATGACGCAAGCGCCTCAACCGCATGAAAGGCCAACAAACCTTCCAAGCTAGCACCTGGAGAAACTTCTACTGGTTGATGTCCCCGACGGAACACTCGCGCTCCAGCCGAACCTTTCAAGCAAATCGATTCTCCTTCCACACGAAGAAATCCCCCTTCGCGCAATCCGACCACCGGGGCTTCATTCTCCTCGAGGTACTGCAAGATCCGCTGCTCCTGAGATTCACCCATATGAGTCGATAAAGGATCAGGATCAAGATAGTGGGGACTGATCTGAAAACGCACCAACCCGAGTGCGTCAAAAGAGGGTGGTTGCACCACAGGCATGTCTTTCGTTGTCTTGAGTGTTGGGCATGCGACGATTGAACCCGCGCTTGATCCGATGTAAGGCATGCCTGCCATCACCGTTTGGCGAATACTTTCCAGAAGGTTCCACTCGTAAAGGCCTTTCAAAAGGCGGAACGTGTTTCCTCCGCCCACAAATACCGCATCGGCTTCCATGATTGCCCGTTGTGGATTGGAAAAATCATGGACGGACGTCATTTCGTATCCCACCTTGGCAAGCCTAGCCGCCACTTGGGCGGCATAACGATTTCGGTCGTACAACGCGAAGGGCACGAACACTACTCGCGCAGGACTCTCCAGGAAGTCGTGAAGTTCGTCTTCCACATGATCGAGATAACCTCTTTGGTGCACCGTTGAATTGCTAATCAAGAGCAGACGCGCCATATGAATACCCGTCCTTCATCTCACTGCTGGCCGTGGTATAGACCTTCAATCAGCTGCATTCCTCGTTGCAGCAGCTCATCGTCGCTTACGTCCTGTTTCGCCCAGCCGGTCAGCACGCTATCCAAACCCATCCCTTCACTACGACCAAACTTTCCATCGCCCAAGTCGGTGTCGTGAATTATTTGCGCAATGCGTTTTACCTTTGCATCGCGTATGGCGAATTGTTTGCAGAGCGTTTCGAAGGTGCAGTCCTCGCCTCGGTGCCCAAATCCAGCGGGGGCAAACATGTCGAAAGGGATTGCGTCGGGATAGGCGCCTGGGTCGCCTCCAAATATGAAACGAGCCTTGGCATCGATGAATCGGCGAATCAGCCAAGCGGATGAGACCCGATCAATCCCGGGTCTCGGTCGAGTGATCCAAACTCGATGCAGATATTCTCCGGACTTGGGCTGCCGTCTCTTTGCAGCCACCTCGGGTTCGTCAATTTTTGCTATCAGTTTCTCTACCCGCATGCGGGATGCGTTCTCAAAGAAATCAATGGTGGTGATTTCCTGAAAGCGACGACGAATCCTGTTGAGCCGTCCAATTGGTCTAGCCGCTTTTGAGAGAGGCAACATCTTCTTCAGCTCACGGATCAGAACTTCATAGTCGCGAGTACGAGCTTTCACGAATTGCTGCCGGAGGGTGTTGTCGGGGAGATCGTCGAATGTCTGGACGTGCACAACAGAAGCTTGCCCCTTGTAGGTGCGAATGGTTGTCGCGAGCCATTCCAGACGCTCGTGATTTGCAGGGGAGTGTGGGAGAACATATCCAGAACTGGGTAGAGCGACCACTCCGTACCGTTGCAACTTACGCCATACTTCGACCCGTTGGCTGGCACTCTTTGTGGGCAAGCTGAAGACCAGCATCAGCCATGGCACGTTGCCATTGTGCGGTATAGTCATTCCTTACATGTTATACATGTAACTATCAATTCACAAAGGGGAAATATAGCGACTGAAGCCTGGATTGAGTGCCCCACCCTATCTCCGCGGTGTCGCGAAAAAAAAGCCTGCCCTGAGCGAACTCAAATTCAACGGCGTCGGACAAGAGTGTCCGACCTACACTGGCGCTAAACTCAACGGATGGGGCATGAGGTATTTGAGTACCTGCGGAGTTTCATCGTCCACTATGGATATTGGGCGGTGGCGCTGGCTTTGCTTTGCGAAAATGCGGGGATTCCGGTGCCAGGGGAGACTACGCTGCTGCTGGCGAGCTTTCTGGCGTATTCGGAACATCGGCTGCACCTGGGATGGATCATCGTTGTGGGAACTTGCGCGGCGGCGTTGGGGGACAATCTGGGATATCTGCTGGGGCACTACGGGGGACGGCCTCTGTTTGAGCGATATCAGAAGATTTCGCGGATTTCGAAAGAAGCGCTGGAAAGGGGGGAACGGCTGTTTGAGCGGTACGGGTCGTTCACGGTGTTTTTTGCGAGATTCATCTTCGGGCTGCGGATCTTTGCGGGACCGCTGGCGGGCGTCCTGCGGATGCGGTGGAAATCATTCGTCCTCTTCAATCTGATGGGGGCGGTGCTGTGGGTGACGGTCATTTCGTTTGCCGGGTACTTCTTCGGCAAGCACTGGGACGAGTTGGAGCACGTGGTGGGACGATTCAATCTGGTGGCGGGGGTCGTGGTGGTGGCACTGATCGTGTTTTTCTGGCGGAAGCACCGAGGGGCGACTGCCAAAAACCATTAAGACGTAATCTTCCGTCACTTTCACTCCAGGTTTCGGCATCTTATGCTGAAGAAGCATGACGGTCGGAGTGAAAAAGGCGCTGGCGGTGGTGGCGGGATGGGTGTTCATTGTCCTGGGCGTGATTGGGCTGTTTCTGCCCTTCATGCAAGGCGTCCTGTTCATCATGATCGGCTTGACCATACTCTCCAGCGAATATGTGTGGGCGCATCATTTGCTCACAAAGGTGCGAGCACGCTTCCCGCGGATTGCGATCTTCTCTGACCGAGCGCGGGACAAAGCTGCCGGGTGGATGCATCGCGTCTACCCTCCTGAGGAAAGCCATTGAGCGCGAAGGCTGCGGCCCGTCCAGCTTCGTCGTCATCATTGTCTTCATCATTATCGTTTGGACTGCCGCGTATCGGGTTGTCGCAGGTGTGGGTGCGATTCCTGGTGGCGCTTCGGCGGCGCTGCTGCTCGCTACCATGGTGGGCCTGACGACGGTGCCTTACCTGGCGCGTCAGGTGGTGGCGGCGCGGGTCCGGCACGCGATGGATTACGAAGTGACGCGGGCCGGCATGGTCTACATGGTGATCACGCTGGTCATCGGGATTGCGTCGATCAATACGGGAAACCATCTGCTGTATATCGTGGTGGCGGCGCTGCTGTCGGCAATCCTGGTTTCGGGGATCGCTTCGGCGCTGGTATTGCGGCATCTCGAGCTGGATGTCCACCTGCCGGAGCATGTCTTTGCGGGGCGTCCGATGCTGGCGCGGATGATGTTGCGGAATCTGAGCAGTTGGCTGCCTTCGTTTTCGATCCGCGTGGTGCCTTCAAAACGCAAGCCGGTGAAGCGCTGGCGCTGGGAAGCGTACACACTGGGTGTGCCGCGAAATCGTCCGGTGGAAAGCCAGTGGCTGCGGGTGCGGGATCGGCGGTTGCGGCGGGTGCTTGAGAATCCTGACAAAGGGATCCTTAATCAGACTGTTTATTTTCCGTTTCTCGGGGCAGGGCAGGATCTGCGTGCCGATCTGGAGATGAATTTTCCGGTGCGCGGCTGCTATCGGGAGAAGGACTTTGGGCTGGCCACGCGCTTTCCGTTCGCATTCCTCAAGAAGACGCGCCGGATTGCGCTGGCGCGCGAGGTGATTGTTTATCCAAAGGTGGAGCCCCCGCAGGAATTTTTTGAAGTGCTGCCCATGGTGACGGGAGAGTTTGCGGCTTTTGTCCGCGGGCGGGGCTACGATTTGTATCGGATCCGTGAGTATATGCCGGAAGATTCGGCGCGCCACGTGGATTCGAAAGCGACCGCCCGCACGGGCGCGCTCAAGGTTCGCGAGTTCAGCCGCGAGGACGAGCGCAAGTTGCGGGTCGTGTTTGATAATCCGTTGCCGGGGGTGCTCGACGCCCACAGATATGAGCGGGCAGTGCATCTGGCGGCTTCTTTGGGTTGGCATTTTCACCATGAAGATGTGGAGATTTCCTATGTCGCTCCGGGACTGGAGCCGACTACCGATGTGTTTGCATTTCTGCATTACCTCGCGCTGGTCGAGCCTCAGGAAGCCACTTCAGTGTTCGACAGGCTACGGGCGAGCGAAGACTACAACGTCATCGTGACCGCGGGGGATCGCTCGCAAGTGCCGCCTGTTCTCGCTGCCCGTTCGTACGTAATTTCGCTAGGAGCTCAGGATGACGCTCGCGTCGGGGCGATCGACTAAGATCCCGCTCTCCTTCCTGCCTTTTAGGTTCAATCGCCTTTTCTTGTCACCGAGGTGGTTCGGACTGGTAACGGTTACCAAGGTTACCTAAGTAGATTGACCGTCGGTTCCGCGCTGCTTAAGGTATTAGAAGGGGTGCGTCCGATCCATTGCTGGCCGCGCTGTTCCCCAACACGGGCCCATGAAATCGTATAACCAGATCGCGATTTACCTCTGGTGCGCGCAGCCGCTGTTCCAGGCGGCGGTGGCGCTGGCCATGTGGCGCCGAAAACTCCACAAACAGTTTCCTGTTTTCTTCACGTACATTCTCGCGCAAATCGGAATTATCGTGCTTACTTTCCCGCTGCGCAGCGCGGATAACTACGAGTGGTTTTTCTATGCGTACTGGATCGGGGCGGCCATCAGCGCGCTGTTGAGTTTCAGAGTGATTCACGAAGTGTTTATCGATGTGTTCCGTCCGTATCACACGCTGAAGGATCTTGGCACCGTGTTATTCAAGTGGACGGGTGTGGTGATGTTGCTGGTGTCGGTGGTGGTGGCGTTTTCAAACTCCGGGAGCAGTGATCCATTGACCCAGGCGATCACCACCCTGCAACGTTCGGTTCGCATGGTGCAATGCGGTCTCATACTCTTCCTTCTCCTGTTTTCGCGCTTCCTGGGCGTTTCGAAACGGCAGCATAGCTTCGGCATAGCCCTCGGATTCGGATTGTTTGCGTCAGTCGAACTCATTTTGATTGCGCTGAACTCGGGCGGGCTTCTCGCAATCGCACACATCACCCTTGTTAACAGCGCAACCTATGACCTGGCGATCCTCGTCTGGCTGGCCTATGCGCTTGTCCGCGGCGAAGTGCGCGATGCCGCTTCCAATCATCTTCAAACCCAGCGATGGGAGCAAAGCCTTGCCGACTTGCACACGGCTGAAACTCGAGGCCCTATGGCTCCTGATTCTCTAATCCCAATGTTTGAAGGTATGGTGGAACGAGCTTTGTCCCGCAGTTCTAACCTCGGGGAGACCGAGGATCAAGTCGTGGCTGCCAAAGCCGGCTCGAAGAGCGCAAGCTAGAAATTCGATTTTGTTCCCGCCTAACGCACTTTCAAAAACCCTGTCAAGCGTTATCTACTGACCACCCGGGGTTGATTTACGCAGTTCCCTCCACTCGAGTAAATCATCAACAAATGGATTAACATTTTGCTGTTGGGGCCACTGTTTATGAGGGTGCGGGTGGATTCGGCCGTTATTGTGGAGATGTCAGCAGAATGTAAGGCGTCTGTCTCCGGGATATAAACACAAGGGAATCTGAACGTTAGGAGTCGTGTATAATCCGCGCGCGCGAGAACCATTCTGTTTTGGTACTCGACGCAGACCCAAGGAGAAAGACAAATGAAACGTTCGCTAAGGGCGTTGGTACTGTTGTTAGGTCTGGTAGGCACATACGTTTGGGCTGCTGTCCCCAGAGTTCCCGCTCCGGACGGCGGACCGATTCCGCTGTGCCCACCCAAAAGAGGTTGGAACTGCTAGCAACCTCGCACGCATACGTTCCAACAAATTGCGCTGAGTGACAAGGTCACTAAAGTAACCTTAGGTAACCGTAGCGCAGGAACGGAATCTTCTCGGGCCGGCTTTCGCCGGCCCATATTTTTTGTCCATTTGTTTTGATGCATGAGACCTTACTCGTGGCTAGGGTTTGGCGGACGATTCATGCTGATCGTTTTGTTGAGAAGGCTTGGCTTCTGTTTCTGAACCAGATTTACCCTCTTCTTTCGCGTCAGCATCGGGCGTGTCAGGATTGTTAGTAGCCAGGTACTGCACGATGATGGAAACCCGCCGGTTGGAGGCTTCCAGCGGATCCTTGGGATTACGCAACCTTTGATCGGCGAATCCCCGCACTTGTGCAACCTGGTCAGGATGGAGTCCTGACTCAGCCATGAGTCGGCGTGCGGCATTGGCCCGGTCCGCCGATAATTCCCAGTTGCTGTAGCTAGTCTTCCCGCCGTACGGTTTTGCGTCGGTGTGACCTTCGAGTGATATGTGATTTGGCACGTCGCCTAATTCTTTGGCCAGCAAGACCAGCATCTCTTTGCCGCTGTCATTCAGCTTAGGGCTCCCACTGTCAAAAAAAGTCCCTTTCTCCGACTCGAGAAGTTCGATACGAAGGCCCTCGGCAGTGACCGTCATCTCGATGTTCTTACGCAATTTTTCGAGATCGTTGATGCTGCGAATACTTTTCTGCAGTTGCTCCTTGAGTTGCGCGATGTTCTGTTTGGTGAGATGGAAGTTTTCCCCTGATCCCACTTCACTGGTGCCAACCTTCTTGGCCGTTCCGGTGGGATCCTTGAAGTATCCGCCGACCGCTTTCTGGATCTTACTGCTGCTATTCAACAGCCACAGTACGATAAACAG